>CAZFWV010000098.1:10126-20368 GCA_964522605.1 uncultured Pirellulaceae bacterium | reverse complement strand
CTGTGCCCCCTCATCCCCAGCCCTTCTCCCCCGCAAAGCCGGGGGAGAAGGGAGCTAGGATTTCGGTTTGTTCATTGCCCGCCCGAACTTTTCATGTTTCCGGGTCGAAAGCATTTTCAGCAGGCCAGCCTCGCCCCCCGAAATCTCGGTTCTGAAACAGCGTCTAGGCACCGTCCGAGCCGATGACGGGCAGACCGGCCAGGGCCATGGCAATCTCTTCTTCCGGATACTCGTAATCCTGCAACTTGCCGGCGGCGTAGTCCATGTAGGCCTGCATGTCGAAATGTCCGTGGCCACAGAGGTTGAACAGGACGGCTCGGCTGACGCCTTCTTCGCGACAGCGGATCGCTTCGCGCATCGCTCCAGCCACCGCGTGATTGGCTTCCGGTGCGGGCACGATGCCTTCGGCGCGAGCAAACTGCACACCGGCCTGGAAAGCTTCGAGCTGATGAACGGAAGAGGCTTCAAACGCCCCCAGATCCAGCAGCAGGCTCACCAGCGGCGCCATCCCGTGGTATCGCAGTCCTCCGGCGTGGATACCGGGCGGTACGAACGTACTTCCGAGCGTGTGCATCTTCACGAGTGGAGTGAGGTGAGCGGTATCGCCGAAGTCGTACGCATAGCGGCCTTTCGTCAGGCTGGGGCAGGCGGACGGCTCGACGGCCACGACGCGAATCTGGGATTCGCCTCGGAGATTCGCCCCCAGGTAGGGGAACGTGATGCCGGCGAAGTTCGAGCCGCCTCCGGTACAACCCACGATGACATCCGGTTGGTCGTCCGCCATTTCAAACTGCTTCTGGGTTTCCTGGCCGATTACGGTTTGGTGCAGCATCACGTGATTCAGGACGCTCCCCAAGGCGTAGTTCGTATCGCTGGACTGCGCGGCGACTTCCACAGCTTCAGAAATCGCGATTCCCAACGAGCCCCGCGAATCGGGGTGTTCCGCCAGGACCGCGCGCCCTGCAGCGGTCTCCTCGCTGGGGCTGGCCGTCACATTCGCCCCGAAGGTCTGCATGAGTGCTTTGCGATAGGGCTTTTGATCGAAACTGACGCGAACCATGAAGACCTTGCATTCCAGACCGAAGGCAGCACAAGCCATCGACAAGGCGGATCCCCACTGTCCGGCACCGGTTTCGGTCGACAATCGCTTGATGCCTGCCTGCTTGTTGTAGTATGCCTGAGCGAAGGCGGTATTCGGCTTGTGCGATCCCGCCGGACTGACGCCTTCGTACTTGTAATAGATGCGCGCCGGCGTCTCGAGTGCGCGTTCGAGCCGCCGAGCGCGGAACAACGGCGTTGGACGCCATTGTCGATACAACTCCCGGACCTCGCCGGGGATCTCGATCCAACGTTCGGGCGACATCTCCTGCTCGATCAGCGCCATCGGGAACAGGGCGGCTAGTGCGTCCGGTCCGATCGGCTCTCCCGTCCCCGGGTGTAGGACGGGCGGCGGTGGTCCTGGAAGATCCGCCATGATGTTGTACCAAGCCTCCGGAATTGCATCTTCGGACAGCACATACTTGATCGACTCAGGCATCGCTCACTCCCCGTGTCAGCGCGAAAAAGGGCAGGTTGAGGAAAGAAGTACTATACCAGAAGATTAGCCCAAGAGTCATGCACGGACCGGGCGGGGGATCTGAGCCAGCCGAATCAACTCATCAAACAACCGCTGCTGGGCAGGATCCTCCGCTGCCGAGAGTTCCGGATGCCACTGGACGCAGATCAATTCCGGATGCTCCGGCTGTTCCACCGCCTCAATCACTCCATCCGGAGCGCGGGCGACCACCTGAAACCCGGAAGCAAGGCGGTCGATCGCCTGATGATGCCAGGAATAGGAAACCACACGGTCGCTCCCCATTAGGCGGCCCAGCCGAGATTCGGCAACCAATTGCACGTCATGGGCCACGGCCTGATGCGGAGGCACACCGTGCGGCACGGTGTCGCCGTAATGGTCTGGCAGGTGTGGATGCAACGTGCCGCCAAAGGCAACGTTGATCACTTGCAGTCCGCGACAGATCGCTAATGTGGGCAAGCGGCGGTTCGTCAACTGACGCGCGAGTTCCAATTCCATGGCATCTCGTGCGGCGTCCACGTCGTAAACCTGAGGATGCGAAGCAACACCGTAGCACTGTGGGTCCAGATCGCCGCCACCAGACAGAACCCAACCATCGAGCCAACTCAACAGATCATCCAGAGCGGTTTCACCTGGAGGGATCAAGAGCGGCAGGCCGCCCGCACGCCGAACGCTCTCGACATACTGCTCCGGCAGCGTCAGCTCCCGTTCCCGGTTGGGCGCATACGTTGTGATACCGATCCGAGGCTTTTCTGACGTCATGCTTGTGATCCCTGACCGCCTGCAGAAGTAACGTTACCGAGAGCGGCTAGGGCGAGGGGACCGATTGGATGGCGACTTGATCAAACGCGATTTCTCCCGTCGCACCAAACAGTCCGATCCCAAGGACGGCCAGACGGGCCTGATCTGGCACACGGATGCGCTGCCGCAATTCACGCCAGCCAAACGTCCCGCGCCACGGACCGAGATTCACTTGTCCGACAACCGCGCGGTTCTCCGCATAAAACTCCACCAGCACTTGTGCTCGTTGATCCGGGTTGGGACCTGGGCGAATCTGCTGTCCCCGGACCCAGAAGCCCACATCCAATTGGCGAACGCGCCGACCGTCGACACCAAACGCCTGCAGAGCGTGTGCAGTGCGTCCGGGAATCTGATTCATGAACCGCATCACGTGCTGTCCGTCGGGCGCCTGTGCCTCCTGCGTCACAACACCTTCGCGCACGTAGTACCATCCGGCCGGCAGCTCTGTTCCTTCCAGCGTCGACTCAAAACTACCGTGCACGAGGGCGGGATTCTGGGGATCGGGCAATACCTGACGCTGCTCTTCGGCCGATCCCGTCATGGGCACGAAGAACGTCTCCTGCAGCGGCTCTCGTTTCAGCTCTCCATCAACTTTGGTCAGACGAACCAGCGTCTGCTGAAACCGTTCGCCTACCGGAATGACCATTTGACCGCCTTCCTTCAGCTGTTCGGCCAGGGCAGCTGGAATGTCCTCCGGGGAGCAGGTCACGATGATCTTGTCGAACGGAGCTTCTTCCGGCCATCCCGCATAACCATCACCGATCCGCGTGTGAACATTCGCGTAACCGAGCCGTCTGAGCGTCGCAGCAGCCTGCTCGCCCAGGGGACGAACAATCTCAATCGTAAATACGTCTTTGACCAGGGGACTGAGTACCGCAGCCTGGTAACCGCTGCCGGTACCGATTTCCAGCACACGGTCCGTGGGCTGCGGATCGATGGCCTCGGTCATGAATGCCACAACGTAAGGCGGCGAAATCGTCTGCCCGTAGCCAATCGGAATCGCCATGTCGAAGTAGGCGAACCGTCGACTCTCGGGCGAAACAAACTCGTGACGGGGCGTTGCGCGGAGTGAAGCCAGCACGCGAGCGTCTTTCACGCCTTCGGCCGCCACGTACTTCTGGACCATCACCATTCGCTGTGTTTGGAATGCATCCGCCGCTGGTAGAGTCTGCGCG
Organism: uncultured Pirellulaceae bacterium; assembly: GCA_964522605.1. Classification (GTDB taxonomy): domain Bacteria; phylum Planctomycetota; class Planctomycetia; order Pirellulales; family Pirellulaceae; genus CAVZLD01. The sequence goes on along the minus strand of CAZFWV010000098.1, from coordinate 16,819 downwards.
GGGATCCATGCCAAAAGCATTAACACGACGTATCCAGTCGTTTCTCGGGTCATTCGTTTGCTCATCATTATCCCATACGATCAATCAGTCATTCTCGGCGAGCGAAACGCGAATTACCTCGCGATCGTTGCGAATAAATGCACTCCGATGTGCGAATGCCGGGTGAGTCCAGACGACAGCGCGCCCCATGGCGTCCCCCGTGGGTTCGATGACTTTCGCCCGGGAATGCTCTTGGTACCCGGACGGAGAAAGTTGGGCGATGACCAACTCCCCCGAATCGGTAAACAGGAAAAAGCGATCGTCGTTCTTCACCAGAAACACGTTGCCCGAATGAACGCGTCGCTTCTCGGGCATTAACTCGTATGTGCCCCAGACGCGGCGGCCATCGCTTCGATCAACGCAACATAGCTGACCTTCCCGATCGACACCGTAAATATAGTCCGCCTCAAGAATGGGCGTACTGTGCACCGGATCAATGCCGATGCGGGCTTCCCCGTACCACTTGACCTCGGCATCGGGCCGATCGGCCATCAACGAAACGAACATCGACTTGTTCACAATTCCCCCGACGAAGACTCCATTTTCAGTCATCCGGGGTGTGACAATCGCCATCCCATAATTCGGATCCAGTGGCAAGGACCAGTGTTGCTCGCCGCTTTCGGGATCGAGCGAGCTGAGCGCCGACGCGTGCCAAATCAACAACTGTCGCTTTCCACCCGCTTCCACGATGTTGGGTGATGAATAGCCGGGCGACTGATCGTCCATCGCCTTCCACAATAGGTCTCCGGTCAACTTATCGAAAGCAACGACCAGACTGCCGGGCCCCCCGACGATGCAAATCAGCCGGTTGCCGTCGACCAGAGGATGGCCAGCAAAGCCCCAGACTGGTGTTTCCGCCTGAAAATCGCGAGCGAATTGGCGCGACCACACCAACTGTCCATCGGTCGTATTCAGGCAACGCAGATCGCCTTCCGCACCGAGCGTGTACACGCGGTCTCCATCGACGGTCGGCGTACACCGCGGCCCGGCAGGATACGAGATGTTGTACGCACAGGCGTACTCGTGCTTCCAAAGGACTTCTCCGGATTCAGCATCGAGGCACAGGACTCGCTCAGTCCCCTCCAGCTTGTTCCGCTTATCCGGATTCGGAGTCTGATCGCCCGTCGTCACATAATCGGTGACGAACACGCGGTTCCCCGCAACGGCGGGTCCCGCATAACCGCCCCGGATCGGGACACGCCATTGAACCGTCGGGCCTCCCTCGGGAAAGCTCCGCAGAATGCCTTGTTCGCGCCATTGGCTGTCACACTGTGCGCCCAACCACCGAGGCCAATCGTCCGCCGAGGCCGAGGACGCTAGCAGCAAAACCAAGATCGAGCAGGTCGCTATTTCTATTCCGACAGATCGAATTCGGCCTGGTCCCAAATGGGCACTGGCAGAGCCAGTGGCACACGTCGTGTCCACGTGGGATGCACGGGGAGAACCGGACTCCACAAGCTTCAACAATAATCTGACAACCTTCGGAATTGACGCCTTCATCCGTGCCCCCTTGTCTGTGATTCGTCGCGATTTTGCTAGGATGTTCGCACCAGAATGCGACCTGCCTTCAAGAACCTCCAAGGTAGCGAAGCCGGTCAAATAAATCCACTTGGACCCCCACAATCACCGAGCCCGACGATGAAAGTCCATTTCTTCGTCACTCGTTCCCACGATGGACCGTCTCCGACAACTCGAAGCAAGCCTCGCCTTGACCTTGATTCGCGACCGATCGCGACTCGATCATCGTCTGCGCCAACTGAGGCGAGTAAAGCCGGGGGAGCGATTCGAGCAGCAGATTGCCCGACTTCAGCAGGATGTGGCCGCGTCGGCCCGCATTCGTCAGCAGCGGATCGATGGACTTCCGCGGCCTCGCTTTGACCAACCGCTACCGATTCTGGAGAAGCGAACGGAGATCGCGGAGGCACTACTGCAAAGGCAGACGATCATTGTGGCGGGAGAGACGGGTTCCGGCAAATCCACGCAACTGCCGCAAATCGCTTTGGCAGCCGGTTTCGGCACCGAGGCGATGATCGGCCACACACAGCCGCGCCGAATTGCTGCCCAGGCGATCGCTTCCCGCGTCGCGGAAGAACTGGGAACGGGCCTCGGTGAACAGGTGGGCTACAAGATCCGCTTCGCCGACCGAACTAATCCCCGTACCTATGTGAAACTGATGACCGACGGGATTCTGCTGGCAGAAACCCAGTCGGATCGCGACCTGAATCAGTACCAGTTGATTATTCTCGACGAAGCCCACGAGCGCTCGTTGAACATTGATTTTCTGATTGGCTACCTTCGTCAATTGCTGCCACGACGCCCGGATCTGCAGCTGGTCATCACGTCGGCGACAATCGACGCAGAGCGATTCAGCCAGCATTTTGCCGACGCGCAGGGTCCTGCGCCGATCATCGAAGTTTCCGGACGCACCTACCCGGTCGAGGTTCGCTACCGGCCGCTCCAGCAGGACGAAGAGGATGAAACTCCGGTGTCCGACGCCATCGTGGCAGCCATTCACGAGGTGGCCGCGATCGACCGCGGCGATATTCTCGTTTTTCTGCCGACGGAACGCGATATTCGCGAAACGGCGAAACGCCTGCGAGCAGAAACACTTCCCGGGGATGGCCCCCGCCGGACGGAGATTTTGCCTTTATACGCGAGGCTATCCGCAGCGGAACAGAACCGGATCTTTCAGGTGAGCGATTATCGACGCATCGTGCTCGCAACGAACGTCGCCGAATCATCGCTCACTGTACCGAACGTTCGCTACGTGGTGGATACTGGGACGGCCCGCATCAGCCGGTACGCACCGCGTTCGAAGGTACAACGTCTGCCGATTGAAGCCGTCTCTCGCGCCTCGGCCGACCAACGGAAAGGACGCTGCGGCCGAATTGCGCCAGGAATCTGCATCCGTCTGTACAGTGAAGAGGATTACCTCCGTCGCGACGCGTATACGACTCCCGAAATCCGCCGCACTAATCTGGCGTCGGTCATTCTGCAGGCCAAGGCGTTACAACTGGGAGAGGTCGCTCAAATTCCTTTTCTCGACCCTCCGCATCCCGAAGCGATCCGGGACGGCTACAAGACGCTGTTTGAAATCGGAGCGGTCGATCATCATCAAGAGCTGACTGACATCGGCAAGAAACTCGCGCGGATGCCCGTCGATCCACGGATCGGACGGATGATTCTCGCCGCCCAGCAGGAATCGTGCTTGCACGAGGTGCTGGTTATCGCTGCAGCGTTGGAAATCCAAGACCCTCGCGAACGACCGCACGACAAGCAACAACAGGCCGACGAACGACACGCGGTCTTCCTTGACCCCGATTCCGATTTTGTCAGCTACCTGAAGCTCTGGGACTTCTACCACCACCTGCGTCAATCCGTATCGCGAAACCAACTGCGCAAGGCCTGTCAGCAGAACTTCCTTTCGTATAATCGCCTGCGCGAATGGACGGAGATCCACCGGCAGCTATTGGAGTGTGTTCCTTTGCCTCCAGCCCGTTTACCAACAACCGAACGCTTTTCGCGCGAGCGAGGTCGACTCGGCTCGCGCCCGACGCGCCGTCCTGGATCCGCGTCGCGGCACGGGCGCGAAAGGAGGGGGCCTCAGAGCAGTTCGCTCATGCGAAGCGTGGAAAGCACGAAGCGATCCACCGGATCGGCAATCGACAGCGAACTGTTCGCCGCGATTCACCGTGCCCTTTTGTCCGGACTCCTGTCCGGAGTCGCCCATCGGAGTAACGAGCGTGATTACAAGGGTGCGGGTGGACTTCAACTCGGATTGTGGCCCGGATCGGGTCTCTATTCGTCACGTCCCCAATGGATCATGGCGGCCGAACTCGTCGAAACATCGCGCCGTTACGCACGAACGGTCGCCCGCATCAGCCCTCAATGGATCGAACCGCTGGCCGAGCATCTTGTTCGGCGCAGCTACAGTGATCCACGCTGGCACCGAAAGCGTCGTGCCGTGATGGCCCTGGAAAAAGTCTCCTTACTCGGCATGCCGATTGTTGTCGGACGACCCGTTCCCTACCGTCTGATCGATCCGGCCGCAACACGTGAGTTGTTCATCCAGGGCGCCCTGGTCGAGCAACAAGTGGAAACTCGCGCGCAGTTTTTTGGACAGAATCGCAAGCTGCGCGAAGAGCTCGCCGAACTCGCTGCCAGGACGCGCCGACGAGACTACCTGTTGGACGATTATTCCTTCTACCAATTTTATGACCAGCGAATTCCCGCCGAAGTGTGCGACTGGGCCGACCTCGAACGCTGGCTCAAGAGAGGCGGGGCAGCCGCCGACAAGACGCTGCAGATGTCGCTGGAGGATTTCGTCGCCGATTCCGAGCAGGAAAGGCGGCTGCACGATTTTCCCGAGCAACTGCAGATCGGCTCGCTGCAACTGCCGGTCAGCTACCACTTTGAACATGGGTCCGACGACGACGGTGTGACGATCTCCCTGCCCGCTCAAGCACTCGGACAACTTTCGCCCAACGCCTTGGGATGGCTGGTCCCCGGGTTACTCGAGGAAAAAGTCATCGCGCTGATTCGCTCCTTGCCCAAGGACCTGCGGCGCAACTTTGTTCCGGTTCCCGATACGGCTCGTGAAATGCTTCGTCAAATGACATTTGGAGATGGTTCGCTGCTGGAATCCCTTGCTTCGCATTTGAGTCGAAAGGCGAGTGAGCCCATCGCTCCGTCGGATTTTGATGCGACGAAATTGCCAGAGCACCTGCGGATGAACGTGCGCGTGATCGACGAGTCGGGACAAGCCGTCCGCGCCAGCCGCGACCTCGATTCGCTGCGCCAACATTTGAGCGATACCCCGAGAGGGGAACGGGAAGGAATCCAGGAAACGACCTGGACGCGAGACGGAATCGTCTCGTGGGATTTCGGTGATCTGCCCGCGGAGGTCACCATCCAGCGAGGCGGAATTGAGATGCGGGCCTATCCGGCGATCACAGATCAGCAGACCGCCGTGGGGCTGCGCCTGTTCAGCAGTCAATCGTTCGCGCAGCAGCAACATCGCCGCGGATTGACTCGACTGTTTGCCATGACGGTTCGAAAATCGCTCAAGGCACAGGTCCGCTGGCTACCACAATGGAACGAGGCGTGCGTCTGGGCTGCCAGCGTGCTGCCTCCCGAACCGCTCAAGGCGCAAGTCCAAGAACTCATTGCCTCGCGCGCGCTCGCAAGCAGCGGCTCTCTGCCACGTCGCGAGGCAGACTACGAGGCGTTTGTACGCGAATCGGTCGAGCGTGTCGCGGTGGCGACGCAAGAAGTCGCTCCGCTGATTCCGCGTCTCTTTCAGGCCTATCACCAGGCACGGCTCGCCGTAGAAACACTGCAAGCCGCTCGCTGGCAAGAGGCACGGCAGGACGTCGAGCAGCAACTCAGGCACTTGCTTCTGGACGGCTTCTTGACGGAGACACCCTGGAACTGGCTGCAGCAGTTTCCAAGATTTCTGGCGGCGATTCCGCTGCGCGTTGAGAAGTTAACGACTGGCGGCGAGACGCGTGATCGGGACGGTCGGCAGTTGGTGGCAGACTACTGGAGCCGGTACGAGACGCAGAAGTCCAAGAATGACCGCCTGGAAGAGTGGGACCCCGAGTTGGAAGAGTATCGCTGGATGATCGAGGAGCTGCGCGTATCCTGGTTCGCACAAGCTCTCGGGACGTCGATCAAGATCTCGCCCCAACGATTGGACAAACAATGGATGAAAGTCAAGAAGACCTGACGTCGATTACGAATCGTTCTCCAACAGGAAATTCCATGACCTCCGCTCCCGAGATCCTCGCCGTCGCCCAATCCGCCGCCCGCGCCGCATCAGAAGTTCTTCTCAAGTATTTTGGCCGGGTTGAATTTCGTCACAAACAGGCCTCCCACAACTTGGTCACAACTGCGGATCTCGAATCCGAGCAGTTAATCTCGCAGATGATTGAAGCGCAGTTTCCCTCCCACGCAATCCTCCGCGAGGAATCGGCGTCGACCGGTGGCCTCGATGCCGAACACCTGTGGATCGTCGATCCGCTCGATGCGACAAACAACTACGCGCATGGAATCCCGCACTTCTGCATCTCCATCGGATACGCTCACCGCGGACAACGCCAAGTGGGCGTCGTTTATGATCCGCTGCGCAATGAGATGTTCTCGGCAGTTCGCGGAGGTGGAGCGAAATTGAACGATCAACCGATCCGTGTAACGAATCCGTCAGACCTGACCGAGTGCATCGTAGCAACCGGCTTTTATTACGAGCGAGGTGAAGTGATGGAGCGGACGCTGGATGGACTGCGCGATCTGTTTCGCCAGAACATTCGCGGGATGCGTCGCATGGGAGCGGCCGGCTTGGATTTGAGCTGGGTCGCGTGCGGCCGGATGCAGGCATTCTTTGAGTATCGGCTGGCGCCGTGGGATTACGCCGCCGGATCGCTGATTGTCGAGGAAGCTGGCGGGATCTGCCGCGATCGTGCGGGACACCCCCTCACACTTGGCTCCTGCAGCATCCTGGCTGCCGGTCCCGCCGTATTCCCCGCGTTCAAAGAGGTTGTGGCCTGGGAGTAGCAGGCGGGGAGCGCTGCTGTTGAGGTTGCACGTAGCCGAATTCGTGAGAATTCGGAGGCTGCGTTAATGAGTCCCCCTGCACGAGACGTCCGAATTCTCACG
>CAZFWV010000098.1:0-10026 GCA_964522605.1 uncultured Pirellulaceae bacterium | reverse complement strand
ATTCGGCTACGAACTGACGAGAGATGTGCAACTTCAAAAAAACGCGTCGGAGGCACTTCCGTCGTTTCGGGCCGCGTTTCAGTAGGCGCCACGGACGTTCATCCGGACGCTGTACAACCCCTGACTGGCGGTAATGAACAGCGTCTTCCGATCCTCACCTCCAAAACACACATTCGCGGTCCAGCGTTCCTCGACCGGGATGACTCCTAGCTTCTGACCTTGGGAATCAAATACGGTCACCCCCTCGCCCCCGGTCAGGTACAGGTTGCCGGCCTGATCGAGTGTCATCCCATCCGAGCCGCTCGTACAGAACAGACGTTTCTCTTCCAACTGTCCATCGGGCTGGATGTCGTACGCATAGGTCCGCCCCGCGCGAATGTCGGCAACGTAGAGCGTCTTGCCGTCAGGCGTTCCGACGATTCCGTTGGGCTGCTGCAAATCGTCGGCCACACGTCGCAGTGTCTTTCGATCGACTGCCAAGAAATAGACACCTTGTACATCCTGTTCGATGGGCCCACGCTTCCAATACGGTCGCTGATAGTAGGGGTCGGTGAAGTACAGGCCCCCGTCGGGACGAATCCACAAATCGTTTGGCCCGTTGAGCAGTTTTTCATCGTAGTTCTCGACCAAAACCTCGTGCTCACCTCGCGGATTAATCGACCAGAGCTGATTCTTCTCGTCCGCGCACGCCAACAGGTTGCCATCCTGGTCAAAGAAGAGACCGTTGCTCCGACCGCATGGTTGCAGAAACGTGGACAACTGCCCGGCAACGCTCCATTTGAGAATCCGGTCATTTGGTTGATCCGTAAAGTACACATTCCCCTCACGGTCGGCCGCCGGACCTTCCGTAAAGGCGAATCCATCGGCCAATTTCACGACGACCGCACCAGGCTCGACGACTTCGGGCGCAGCGCCCTGGACATTTTTTGTCGCAAGCGTCAGAACCAGCGCGGCCAAAGCAAGGACTCGAAACATGATTTCCCTCTGCACTGCTAACGGTGAAAGTATCGTTCTCTCGTCAGGAAACCGAGCGAACGGGTGGAGACGGAAGGCGGGAGGCTGCAGACTCCCGTCTCCAGCCTCCCGTCTCCAGCCTCCAGCCTCCGTCGGCTATTATCTAGGAAGTGAGACTTCTTGTCGAAGGCGCTGTCCGCCATGCCTGACACCCGAACCCACCGAGGCGCCCATCCGGAGGATCCGAGGCTGTTTCGGCCGGAACAGTGGCCGGTGCTGCGTGCCGGATGCCACGATCTGTCGTGGCTGCTCTCCCATGGCTACGCATCGAAATCCGCTCTCAAGCTGGTCGGGGATCGCTATGCGCTGACGCAGCGGCAGCGAATGGCGCTCGCCCGCACGGCTTGCTCCGACGAGGCTGCCCAGCGATCCGCAGCCACGATGCGGTCGCCGACAGAGCTCAAGGGGCAAGATCTCTGGATCGATGGCTATAACGTGCTCACGTCCATTGAGGCTGCCATGGCCGGCGGCGTGATTCTCGCAGCGCGGGATCGATGTTATCGAGATCTGGCGAGTATGCACGGAAGCTGGCGAAAGGTTGCCGAAACCGAACCGGCGATCGAGCGAATCGGCCAGTATCTGGCGGCCCATCAGGTGCAACGGTGTTTCTGGCTACTGGATCGGCCGGTGTCAAACAGCGGTCGACTGCGTGGGATGTTGCTGCAGACCGCCACGCGAATGGGGTGGGACTGGACTGTGCAGTTGGAGGCAAATCCTGATCGCGTGTTGTGTCACTGCTGCCAAATCGTCGCAAGTTCCGATCGCGAAGTTCTGGCCCAAGTCTCCCAGTGGCTCAACCTGGCACGGCTTGTCATCGATCATTCGCTCGCCACATCCTGGATCGTTGACTTGACGGATGCTACGACAGACAAGTAGTTAACTCGCGTCCTTCGGAATGGTCAGCGTTCGGTTCATCGAACGCGATGTTGATCGATCGGGTGCTCCTTCGTGTGGAACCGATCGTTACACCCCACCGACTCTGCGGCCCTCCGCGCCTCTGCGCACTCTGCGTTGAAACGAAAGGGGGAAACGCAGCGCAGCCTTCGGCCGCAACCAAACGGGGTGCTGCCGCGCTCAGCGCAATTAGTGTGCCACTGGCTTTGCCAGTGTCCTCTGGGGTCGAGGAAGAGCACTGGCAGAGCCAGTGGCACCCAGCGAGATCAAAGATCGAGAAGAGGAACCACGGATCGAACGGATAAGACGGAAGTCCACGGATCTGTCCGTGCCGATCCGTCCCCTCCGTAGAATCCGTGGTTACTTCTCCTCCTTGAGTCCAACCTGACCGCGATTTCCACTCGCACGTGTCTTGATTCGAATGCGCTTGCACAGACTGCCGAGTGGCTTTGGGTTAATCACCGCGTTAAACTGAAGCGGTTCGCAAGCGGGAAACTACCATACCGACGATCGAAACAAGGAGTCACCCATGCGTCGTTTGATGAATCCAAACGTCTGGATTGTCCAGCTTGTTCTTTCGACCTGCTGGTTGAGCGTTGGTGCAAGTCGCTCCTTCGGCGTGGAAGCTGTGCTTGACGAACCCACCACCGCAGCCGAAGCCCGTTTCAAGGTTCAGGTGCAGGAAAACGTCATGATCCCCATGCGGGACGGCACGGAGTTGGCCACAAACTTGTTCGTTCCCGTCGGTGAAGGCAAGTTTCCCACGATCATCATGCGGACTCCCTACGGCAAGGGCGATGCAAACAACGCTCAAGCACGCGCCTACGTTGAACGGGGCTATACCTTCGTTGTTCAAGACTGCCGAGGGACGGGTCGATCGAAAGGAACCTGGGAACCGGGAGTTCACGAACCTCGCGATGGAGTCGACACGTTGTCGTGGGTCCTCGCGCAACCGTGGTGCAACGGCAAACTGGCCACCGCGGGTGGATCGTACGTGGGATACACGCAATGGGCCTTGGCTCCCGAAGCGGGCGACGAACTACTGGCCATGAGCACCGTTGTGCCTTTGTTCGACTGGTATGAGAGTGCGTATATCGGAGGCACACTGCAACTGCAAACGATGATGGGCTGGGGCACGATGATGACGCACCCGGCAGCGGGCCAGAAGAGTCCCATCGACCCGACTGCCTGGAATTGGGAGCGAGCTTTTCGTTATCTGCCTCTCGCTTCGTGGGACGAACAGATCGGTGTCGAGGTCCCTTACCTCCGAGCCTGGATCGCCCATCCAACCTTTGACTCGTATTGGATGCCATCGCGAATCATCGACAAGCTGGACCGTGTGCGCGCGGCGAATCTGACGGTTAGCGGCTGGTATGATCTGTTCGTGCAGCAGGCATTACAGCATATCGACGAATTGCGACGGACAACAAAATCCGAACGCGCCCGAGACAACCAGTTCTTGATCGTCGGACCTTGGGGGCACGGTCCCAATGCGATCGTCGGCAAGCGTGACTATGGTTCATCCGCCAGTATCGAATTTGACCAACTGCAGCAACAGTGGTTTGACCACTGGCTGAAGGAAGATCAAGCCGTCATCGACTCTTGGGCTCCGTTGCGGATCTTCGTGATGGGGCGGAACGAATGGCGAGACGAACAGCAATGGCCGCTCGAGCGCACGCGGTGGACTCAGTACTTTCTGCACAGCAACGGTCAAGCGAACACGAGCCTCACGGACGGCACGTTGAACACTCAAAAGCCACAGGACGAGACCGCGGATCAGTTCGTCTACGATCCCGAGAATCCAGTACCCACGCTCGGTGGCGCTTTGTTGCTCGGACCCGGCGGATCATTCGATCAGACGGAGATCGAGCAGCGGTCGGACGTGCTCGTTTACACTTCCGATCCACTTTCGGAAGAACTTGAGGTGACGGGCCCCATTCGCGTGATTCTCTTCGCCGCCAGCGACGCCTTGGATACCGATTGGACGGCCAAACTGGTGGATGTGGATCCGGACGGCAAAGCCTGGAATTTGTGTGATGGGATTCTTCGAGCTCGATATCGCAAATCCGGCCAACAGGCAGAGTTACTGGAACCCGGTCAGATCGCGCGGTACGAGATTGATTTGTGGTCGACAAGCAATGTGTTTCTGCCGGGACATCGCTTGCGCGTCGAGATTTCCAGCAGCAACTTTCCACGCTTCGACCGCAATCCCAACACGGGACACGCGTTTGGCGCGAATGCAGAGCTGAAGACGGCTCATCAGACAATCTATCACGACGCCAGTCACCCCTCGCACATCCTGCTGCCCATCATTCCACCGAATGGCAGTCCCTGACCTGAACTGCGGGACAAGAATCCGCGTTCAGCGCCGCTGGACACATCGTAGTTCCGAGTGCCCCTGCCCTCGTTACTGCGCACAAGCCAGGCGAAGTCATGAGTCGAAGAGGACCCACCGATTCGACGGAGGAAACGGATGCCCGCAGATCGATCGGTGCTCGTCCGTTCCCTCCGTCTCATCCGTGGTTCCTCCTCGGGATCGATCCACCACGGCCCAAGCGTCTCTGCCAGCATGGCATGCACAGACCACCGTGGCACGCTGCAGTGCGTGTCCCTGCGGTGGGAGGAGTGGAAAAATGTACCGAGTTCGGGGTCGCCAACGCATAAAGCGGTTGCACGGAATGGGATACTGACGGTAAACTGCCGCCCCCCAGATGCCGATAAGAGCGCCGTCGAACGTCTGGAATTGTCCGCCAGGCAAGGCCGCCGGGTCGCACCCCAGATCTTGGCTCGGGGTGCACTCCTGACTGACGACTGCTACCGACCACGGATAAGGAGATCTGGTCACCGCCGACCGACTCTCGTCGAGCGGGTCCAGCCTGCCAGAAAGGGACCATCATGGGACAATTGGGCGGCAGACGGATCATCGTCACAGGCGGTGCGGGCTTTCTGGGCCGAGCTGTCTGTGAAGAGCTGCATCGATACGGTCCGGACCAGATCGTGATTCCCCGCAGTCGCGATTATGATCTGCGCGACATGGACGCCATCCAACAGTTGCTGCAATCGGCCAAACCGGATGTGATCATTCATCTGGCCGCAGTCGTGGGTGGCATCGGAGCGAATCGCAGCAATCCGGGACGCTATTTCTACGACAATGCGATCATGGGCATCCAGTTATTGGAGGCCGCCCGCTTGCACGGCATCGCAAAATATGTGCAGGTCGGGACGATCTGCTCTTACCCCAAACACACACCGGTCCCCTTCCGCGAAGACGACCTCTGGTCCGGGTACCCCGAAGAAACCAACGCCCCCTACGGCCTGGCGAAGAAGATGCTGTTGGTCCAGGCACAGGCCTACCGCCAACAATACGGCGTCAATGCCATTACACTGCTGCCGGTCAACCTCTACGGCCCGCATGACAACTTCGACTTGCAGTCCAGTCACGTCATCCCAGCGCTGATTCGCAAAGTCCTGGATGCGCGCGACGCGGGACGCGATTCTGTTGAGGCGTGGGGAACCGGCCGGGCGTCCCGCGAATTCCTCTTTGTACGGGATGCCGCGCGGGGGATCGTCATGGCGGCAGACCGTTACGACGATCCCGACCCGGTGAACCTCGGAGCTGGACAGGAAATCACCATTCGCGACCTGGCAGAACGGATCGCAGAGCATTGCCGCTACTCCGGCCAATTCCGATGGAACGAGAGCCAGCCCGACGGACAACCGCGCCGCTGCCTCGATACCACTCGGGCTCGAGAAAAGTTCGGGTTCCAGGCGGCGACAAGCCTCGACGATGGCCTGCGTGAGACGATTCGCTGGTATGAAGACGAGCGAACCGACGAACGCCGTCTTTCCGCGGCCTGAAGCGTTTCGTTGCATACAAACGAATAATGGGGGACGGATTGTTAATAAGAACGTGGGACGGATTGCCAATCCGTCCTACGGAGGAAGCGATTCCCTCAGGATCGCTGCTTCCGGGTCCGCTTCAACTCGGCCTGCAGCTCTTCGAGCCTGGCGGATTGCTGCTGCATTCGATCACGCATTTGCTGGATTGATTGCTGCTGCTGCTGGCATCGCTGTCGCCACTCTTCCGCATGCTGGTACCGGTGCATAACCTGGAGCCAATCGATCGCATGGTTTCGCGCATATTCGTGCATCATCGCTCGAGCAACGGATGGATAAAACGCAATCACATCGTTCACCACCATCATTTCGTGCCGCGAGCTTATTTGCCGGAGTGCGTCCAAGATCTGTTGCCAGTTCGGCCAATGGCTGACTTCGTGCGGATCGGGCGGCGGACACAAGTAAAGCCGTGCGTCGTCGATCAGAATGACCGTGGTCTCGTCGATCGGCTGAAGCGCCGCGAGTTCATCGAGCAGCGGACACTGAGAAGTCTGACCAGCAGTCGCTTCGGCCACGCACCAATGGGCATCGAGCCAATAAAGCACGCCACGCCCCTCGATCTGTGGATGAATCGCGGATAGAAACGCGGCCGAATCGCCGTGGTGAATGTGGATGGTCGGTCGATCGGCGAACCGGTCGCGCGCCTCACGAAACAACTCCTCCGACAGCTCCACCGAGTGGACCTCATCAAATCGATCCGCGACTTCCGCGATCGTATCGCCGTGAAACGTCCCGGTTTCGACGAAAACAGGGAGCGGCAGTGCCCGCTGCAGCAAATCGACGAAACGACGATCGAGCGAAAAGAAGACAGCTCCCATCGGTTGCCCTCGCGGTATCTTGCGCGTGTCCGCCTCCGGCAAACCGCAGATTCGCCGGGGATCTGATCCCCCGATTGTATCGGCTTTGCCCGGATTCCCAAACGGCGCGCGAATCGCCGCCCGGAACGGGGGCACGCCAGGGCTAGCGTGGTTCGGCAGCCCGGCGGCATCCTGAATATCTCGGATGCGGGGGATGCAGCCAGCATGCTTCTGACTGGAGGGGCGGAGGAATCGCAGAGTGACGATCAGGGAGCTCCGATTGTTGAGGGGAAGCGACCGGGGGGCAGTCCAAAAGGGACTCCACGCCCCACGACTCTCCTGCTGACGTTTCCGACGCCAGCGCAGGTCGGCAGAAGCTGACATGCACCCCGACTTGGGGGCGTGCCAGAATCGACCTTGTGATTCGGCTGGTCATCCGTATCATTCGCACCCGGTCGATCCAATTCGTAGTTCAGCAGGTGTCGGAGTGACATTCGCCAGTCTCACATTCTTCCTGTTTCTGCCGCTCGTATTCGCGCTGCACTGGATCCAGCGGACTCGAACGGGGCAGAACATCGTGCTGATTCTAGCCAGCTATCTGTTCTACGGCTGGTGGGATTACCGATTCTGTGCGCTGATGCTGATTTCCAGTCTCGTCGACTTCACGATGGGACGGGCACTCAGTCGCACGGTATCGACGAACCACCGTCGGCTGTGGTTGGCCATCAGTCTGGTCAACAACTTGGGCCTGCTTGGCTTTTTCAAGTATTTCAATTTCTTTCGAGAGAACTTCGTTCAATTTAGTCAACAGCTTGGATGGCAGGTCAATGCAGGAACTCTGGAGATCATCCTGCCGGTCGGCATCAGTTTTTACACTTTTCAAACCCTCAGTTACACCATCGATGTCTATCGCGGGCGATTGGAACCAACCGCCAGTTTAACGCAGTATCTTGCCTTTGTATCCTTCTTCCCTCAACTGGTAGCCGGTCCGATCGAGCGTGCCACAAACCTGTTACCACAGTTTGCGCACCGCCGGAATTTTGACGAAACGCTCAGCCGTGAAGGTCTGCGGCAGATCCTGTGGGGACTGATCAAGAAGCTCGTTCTGGCGGATCGTCTGGCGGTCATCGTCGACACGTACTACGGAGATCCATCGTCCTGCACGGGTCCGATGTTAGCTTTGGGAACGATTTGCTTTGCCTTCCAGATCTACTGCGATTTTTCCGCCTACTCGGACCTTGCCATCGGCACCGCGCGACTCTTCGGAATCCGTTTGAGCCGCAACTTCGCCTATCCATACTTTTCGCAGAGTCCTTCGGAATTCTGGCGTCGTTGGCACATCTCGCTCTCGACATGGTTTCGCGACTACGTGTATGTCCCGTTGGGCGGTAATCGGACTTTGCCAACCCGGCGCAGTGCAAACATCTTGATTACGTTTCTCCTGAGTGGCCTCTGGCACGGTGCCGCGTGGCGATTCGTCCTCTGGGGCGGAATTCATGGCGCGGCAGTTGCCAGTTCCGCAGCGCTACGGCAGCCCGCAAGAGGCAGCCGAGCCGAGCAAGTCCCGGGCGGAGAATCATTCTTTCCTTCGCCGCAGATTCTGGGGCGGATGTTGGGTACGTTTCTGGTCGTTTGTTTTGGCTGGGTCTTTTTTCGCGCAGCAGATGTGCCACAAGCACTGCAGATCCTGCGGCAAATCGTAGTGGATGCGTTTTCGCCGGCGGCCTACCACGCCCTGACGACGCAGCTTGCCGCGGACCCGGTCGCTCGCTCCACGCTGATGCTGCTCGGCATCTTCGTCTTGATCGAGTGGATTCAGCGAAAAGAGACGCACGCCTTACGGTTCGTCGGCTGGCCATTGCCGCTCCGTTGGGCTGCCTATTCGTTGCTGCTGTGGGGAGGATTGAATCTCATGCCGACCGACCAGGTCAATCCATTCATCTATTTCGCATTTTAGTTCATTCGAACAGGATTCGTGGCGATTCGTTTAACCCGCAGCCGTCAGGCGAGGACCGAAGAAAGAACGGAAGATCATCCTCGCCTGACGGCTGCGGGTTAAACACGTTTCCTCGGGGAGGAGCTTGTAACTTCATTCGAGCCAGCAACTAAAAAGGTGCACGACCTCCGGAGGGGAGAGGAGTTTTGAAATGCGATCGAGAACCACATTGACCGTTTTGGGACTGTTGTTGGTCAGTCTGGCTCATTGACTGTTCAGCGATCAGGAAATTAGGAAGGAACGCATGCGGCGCTTTGTTCTTCGCTCATTGCTGTTTCTATTGCTGCAGGGACTCATAGCCAGCCTGATCCTTCCTGCTGCATTATCGCACCCGCGCCCCGGCTACCTTGCCGCTCTGGACGACAAACTGAAACTCGTGCAGACCGTCGAGTCTCCGCGCGTAATCTTCGTCGGCGGTTCGAGCGTTGCCTTTGGCATTGACAGTCAGATCTTCGAGCAAGGGCTTGGCCGACCCGCGATCAACCTCGGATTGCATGGCGCGTTAGGCTTGGATTTCTATCTGCGGATCGTCGAGCAACATTGCCAGGCCGGCGACATGATTGTCCTGTTGCCGGAATATGCGATGCTTTCGGATCGGCACAAGATGACAACGGACCACATGCGCCGACTTCTGCGCAACTGTCCTTCGGCATTTCGCTACTTGGCAGGCAATCGGTCGAGCGGAAAGCAATTCCTCGACACGATGGCACTCTCCGAAATCGCCTACTGGACGCAGCGTGGGATCGACGTGCAAAGCAGACGTTTGAGACAGTTCTCAAAGCGTCATTCCATCGTTGCTCAAGCGTCGATGCGATCGGCACGCAAGCCATCGACCGCCGCCGATTCGCGCGACAATCCATCGGTTTACCGGCGAAACAGTTTCAATGCCCATGGCGATATGGTCGGACACCACGGCCTTGAATCATTGCCTCTGGAGGACTCGATCACGCGTTTTCCGTGGAGCGAGGACCACCTCCGGGAATCCGTGCAGCGATTGAACCGGTGTGCGGCCATCTGTCGTCAGCGCGGCGCCGAGGTCATCTTCTCCTATGCGCCTTTGATCAACGATTACTGGAGCAACTCCCAAGGCCAAATCGTTCGGCTGCATAAGATCCTCGAGCAATCTCTCGAGATACCGCTTGTCAATCGACCTCAGGACACGGTCTTTCCCCGTTCGGAGTTCTTCGACAGTGTGAATCATCTTTGCGAATCGGCGCAACAAGCGCGCAGCCAGATTCTGCTTCAGGGACTCTCCCGCGAATTAGCAAACCGGCCCGATTCGACCAGTCATCGCTGGCGGTGAGGAAACACGCCCTGAAAGAAGACTCAAAAATAACTTCGTTGTTTCCAACGAGGGTGGCTGGGGTCGAGCACAGCGAGCCCCCAGATCACGCGGCTGGGGGCTCGACGCTCGTTCCTCGCGTCTCG
>CAZFWV010000097.1:0-20375 GCA_964522605.1 uncultured Pirellulaceae bacterium | reverse complement strand
GACCGGCGATCTGGGGCATCGCTGCGCTCTGCCACCAGCCACCCCTCGAGAAAAAAAGATTTTGAAATGCGCTCTAATCTCCGTTCGCCACTTCACGGATCTGTCCCTGATGGATGGTTCCCCATTCGACCGTGCGCGTGTTGCCTCCAAGCAGGTCCCAGGTCACCGTCCCGGCAACTCCATCCCAGGGCGAGAGTTCGCGGACCGCATCATGGATCCGTACGCGATTCAATCCGGCTTGTCGGATCGCGGCGATCAGCATGCGCGCCGCGTCGTACGTGGCCGCTGAGGCGAAATCCGGTTTTCGTCGGAAGCGATTGTGATACTCCCGCGCAAACGGTTCTCCGTTCCGTCGGAGAGTCAACAGCTGCGGAAACTGCACTCTCTCCGCTGCATCCCGAGCCTCGTCCAAGAACTGGCGGCGACCGATCGAGGGTCCCCCGATGAGTTGTCCGTTGTATCCCGCGGAGCGTAGGGCGACGACCATGCGAGCGCTGTCCAACGGACCGGCGATCAACAGAATCGTTGCCGGCTCAGCCTCCACAGTCCGGCGAACGACCGGCTGGAAACTCGTCTCCTTCGAGCGGAAAAGCAATCGATACTGCGGCATGATCTGATGATCTCGAAAGCTGTGCTCCAGTTCCTTCAGCAGACAGCGTGAGTCATGGTCGTCACTGGCAAGGACAACGAATGACGCGTTTTCGGGTCGCCGTGCCAACTCGGCCGCCAGTGCAGGAGCGACGAGTTGATCGCCCGGCAGGAGGCAGAATACCCAGGGGACAATCGCAGAATTGGAGGTTCGATCGGTTGTCGATGCGCAGAGAATGGGCAGCCATGCCTTCGTCGCTACCTGGACCGCGACATGTGTCGATGGGCCATCGACTCCGCCAAGGATGGCCCAAACCTGATCCTCATAGACCAGCTTGGTGACCTGGGCAGCCCCACCCCGCCAGGGGTCATCCGACCAGCGTGCGACCAGCCGAAACGGCTTACCGTGAAATCCACCCTCGCGATTGGACTCTTCGATCGCCATCTGTGCAGCGCACCACAAATCGCCGGCATCCGGATCATCGGGATCGTCCGGGCCGAAGTAGCCGATGCGCACTTCAGCCAGTCCTGCGGGCGCGGCTCGATCGCGGCCCGGACCGTCATGCGTGAGCGGCACTGTGCTGCGGTCGAAATACGGCGACTGCTCGGCCGGACTCGGGTTCGAAGGCGGTTCGGAGGCGGCAAGCAGGCTGCCGTAACTCGTCAACAGAAGTGCGACCACCGGAATCAAGGAGAAACCACGGATCGGACGGATGCGACGGATTGCCACCGATCGATCCGTGGTCATCTGTTCCATCCGTCGGATCCGTGGTTCCTTCCAAACGATGATCCGATCCGCTTTGCGTAACACTTGCACCGAAAGGCCTACTCTGCCAACACCTCTCGAGTCTGAATGGTGGCTGCTTTCTTGGGCAATCCAAGGTCTTCGCGAGACAGATAGTGCCACCTTCCGTGTTCGTACTTCGCCAAAAAGACATCTCCCGCATCATCCATCGCGCTGCTCAACGGAATGTCTCCGGTGACACCCGGCCAGGCATCCGTCCGATAGGCAAGGACATCGCGGATCTTCGCTCGATTCAGTCCCGCAACTTGAATCGCCCAGATCAACATGTTCATGCCATCATAGGCATGTGCGGCATACGTTTCCGGCTCTTCGTTGAACTTCTCAAGGTACGCCTTCCGAAAGGCTTCGAGCTTGGGATCCGCGCGAAGTGGATTCCAGGGAAACGTACAGATGACCCCTTCCGCATTCTCGCCAGCGATCTCGACGAACGCATCGGAAGCACAACGATCACAAGCAAAGAAGGGTTGCTTCATTCCTCGAGCGCGCATCTGGTTGAGGAAGCGGGCCCCGTCCTTGGCATCTCCCCAGTGAACGATCGCTTCGGCCTGCGACTCTTCGAGTCGACTCAACTGGAGTGAAAAATCGGTATCGCCGACACGGTAGGCCATTTCGGTCGGGATCGGTCGCTGCAGACGTCGGCTGCTGTCACGAATTTCGCGGATTCCGAAGCGTCCATACCGATTGCTGGCGCGTACGATTCCGACGCGCTGGTAATTCAACTTGTCGTAAAGGTAGTCTGCCAGAAGGTAGGCTTGCTGTCGGTCATCGCCGATGCACCGCATCACCCACGGAATATTCGTTTCGATGAAGGTGGGATCCGTATCCCCGCTGTTCATCATCGGGATTTCGATCTTCAGACCCACGCGGATGGCGATGTGGCTATTCGCTCCGTCGATCGAACCCAGGATGGCCCAGACGTTGTCTTCGTAGGCCAGATTCACAATCTCTTCGCCAGACGATCCCCAAAGGCCGTTGTCGTTCTTGACAACCAGTTCAAACGGAATCTGTCGCTTCAGGTAGCCACCCTGGGCATTGGCGTGCTCGATGGCAAGTTGTGCTCCGTACAGCATGGGGATCCCGAGATACTCCTCGTGACTCATCCCCCCCGTCGCAACGGACACGGTTCGTTCGATCGGTCCCAGGAAGCCGATCTTGACCGAGGTCAGATTTTCCGGCTCCGGAATCGCCCGCCCCGGACCCGCGTACTCCATCTGCAAGAGAAAGTGACGCTTAAACGGCTCAACATGGCTATGGGGCCGCACTTCGTCGGGCGTATTGGCATAGCGATCTTCACTCTTGAGTGGCAACTGGGGAACCTGATACGCATTGAGCGAATCGATTTCATCCAGCACGGTTTGAGTCTGTTCATCGACGACGACGGTGGGTGGATCGGTCGTTGATTCGGCGCCCGGAATCTGACCGCCAATGACCACACACAGCAGGAATGCGATAACGAATCGATGAATCATGGTGAACCTCGCTTGATCAGCTGTACTGCTTGCGTGGCTTCCTGCCCCTCGGATTCGGCTAACCACCCTGGGTTGACGCGCAGGCCGGGGTAGTATCCCTCACCAACGGCCCAGCCGAGTCCTTTCCCGGTGGCGACCCAGGTGTCGTGACCGTCGTGATCGATGTAGATGCTGAAGTTGTGCGGGACCGCGTGTTCCATCTCGATGGTTCGCAGCAGTCTCCCCGCGCGAAAGATCTGAGCTTGGCCTCGCAGTGTGTCCGGGTTGCGTGTGTAGGTAACACATGTGTCACTGGAAAAATCAGCGACGACTCCCAGTCCTTTATCATGGGCAAACCAGCACTCCTCGGCACTCCGAGCGCGCACGTTGTTCGTGAAGTCGCTGGGCAAACCGGTTTCGTCCGCATACAGTCCGCGCCAGTGTCGCCCATCGTAACGGCAGCAACCGAAGTAGGTCGAAACCCAGAACACTTCGTTGACCGGACTCACACCGGTCGTAATCACGTGAATGATCCCATCGTCACGATGCAAGTCGATCTCCATTTCATGGTCCGGATCGAGATAGACCTTCCACGGCTCGCCGTTCCCTTCGCGATCTCGCTGGCAATCGAACTCCAGCACACCGCTCCCCCAAACCGCCAGATAGACTTTGTCGGTCGGCTGATCGTACGCGACGTTGTAATTCCAGATTTCCTCCATCGGCGCGTTCTTTTCGGTGAAAATCGTCCACTCCTTGGTATTCGTGTTGTAGCGACTCGCACCGGCGGTCGTTGCAGCCCAGACGTTGTCATTTTCCATCGTGACTGCGTAAACGACGTCATTGACCAGCCCGCTGTTCAGTTGGTGAAAGTGATCAAAACGCCCCCCCGTGAATCGAGCGAGTCCTCGTCCGAACAACCCGAGCCAGACATCGCCCGTCTTCGGATCGACGTCGATCCCGGTAACCACGCGCCACGGCAAGCCATCCTTCTCGTGCCACACACGAACGACTTTTTCGGAACGCTTATCGATGAGCGCCAGACCATCGTCGGTACCAACCCACACGCGATCACCGTCAGCACAAACCGCAAACACGTGGTCGCTCGGCAGACCATCGGCCACGGTGAAGTGTTTCCAGCGGGTGTACACGTAAGGCAGATGATCATCGGTTACACCATCAACGCTTTCTGCCGATTCAACCTGCGACCCAGTGGCATTGGCAGCGGGCGAAGCATCACCCGGTTCCGATTCGGCCGCCATGAGACAGGAGAGGCAAGAGATCCCAACGACCATTGATAGACACATTACGCGGCCGATTTCTCGCCGAGAGAACAACAGTTTCACTGTCAGCAGTGCAAGGCGACGAATCATTGATCGAAACTCCAAAAGGTGCAGCTCCGCAGCCAATAGCCAACGCCTCATCCTACAGCGTCTTGAGGTACTCAATCAAATCATTTAGCTGGTCTTTGGTCATATCATTTGTGGCGCCGTGTTCATCCCGGGGGTTGAAGGTGGTCCAGATCTCCTCCAACGTTCCCGCGGTCCCGTTGTGCAGGTAGGGCGCCGAGTCGTAGATGTTGTTCAGGTGCGGCACGTCGAACTCCGAACTGACGTCAAAGGCCATTTTCGTGCCCACATCATGCCGCTGGCGGTCCGTGTAAAGCGGGGGAAAATGGCAGGTCGTGCAGCGATTTTGGACGGGAATGACCTGGCCCGAGTTGGTCCGGGTCCGCCCAAAGATCTCCTTGCCACGCCGCTGGGCGTCCGTCAGCGGTGCACCAACCGGCCGGTATCGGTTCGGGGGCCGGGGAATCGTACAGACGTACAGGTCCAGGTCGGCCAGCTGCTCCGGGGTAAACGGCTGCAGGCGTGTAAAGAATGCGGACAGGCGAGGACCACACTGGCGCGAAAAACTCGGATTCTTTCCGCTCCACTTAAAGGGTGCCGTGTCCAGAATTCCGCGCAGCGTTCGGTTGTCAACCGGATCAACACCGATGCCATCCGGTTCGATGTCGTAGGTCAACCCATCGACGTGCCCGTCGGGGTGGCAGGAGTGACAGGAAAACTGTCGGCGGAAGGTGATGGTCGCGTTGTGGAAAAGCCGTTCGCCCCGCCGCACCGCGGTGATCTCTTGCGGCCCCCCGAAGTCAACTCGCTCCACCGCTTCCAGTCGTTCCAGATCGATCACCGTCAGGGAGTCATCCAACGCATTGGCAACCCAAGCAGTCTTCCCGTCGGGTGTAACCAGAATCCCGCGAGGGCTGTTCTTCGTGGCAATTCGCGCGATGACGTATTCGGTGGCTTTCCCCAGATGATTTGGAATTACGTGTTCTCGCTCGTGAGGAGAAGCCGTCTCGAGAATCTGGCGAAGTCTGTCCAAGTCAACCACCGCGACGGTGTCGAGCGTTGCGCTGGTCACGAGCGCCCGCCGACCATCGGGCGTGATTGCCAGTCCGGTGGGATCGGGAAAGCAGATTCCTGGTTCGTCCAGCAGCACTTGATCGGTCCGGCCGTCGGCCCAAACGATGCCGAGGCCATTCGTGATCGTCCAGCCTTGCGAGACGCGTGTCATCGGGACGAGATTCTTCGTTCGCAACATCGTTACGAGCGCAAACTCGCCACTCGGATGCCAGACGACGCCCTGCAACAGATTCGTTGCGGGAAGGACAATCCGATCCTCGACAATTGCTCGATTCGTGTCGAGCACTGTGATTTCCGAGCGCGCCGCAGTCCGCGGTTCGACAAACCGCGAAAGCATGTTCGTGGCATAAATTTTGGAGCCGTCGGGTGAAGCGGCCAGCGCCCAAGGGCTGCGGCTGGCGGCCAGTCGCTTCTCTTCGGTCCGAGTCTCAACATCGATCACGCAAATATCGTCGGACCCCGTGTTGAGAACATAAAGCAGTTTCCCCGCGCGATCCGTCACAACACCGTGCGGATCATCGCCGACCGGTACCGTGGCGACGACTCGGCGTGCCGCGACGTCGATCACCGAGACCGAATCATCCAGGCGATTACTGACGAAGGCTTGCGTTCCATCGGGCAGGAAGGCGACGTCCATTGGCTGCCGGCCCACCGGGATTTCCGCCACTTTCTTCCGCGTATGAGCATCGACGACAATCACGGAATCTGCGGCTTGACAGGTCGCATACAGCTCACGACCGTCTGGCCGAAGTGCCAGGTTCATCGGCGTCTTATAGCGCGGCTCGACAATCAACTCCGGTGCCACAGTCGGATGGGCGATTTCCTTGACTGCGGTTTCATAGTCAAACGGTTTTCCGTGGGCCTCGGCATGGCAGACGAGGCAGGTTTCCGGAGTGACTTTCTGCAGACCGGCCGCCGCGGCGGCAGCCGGGTCTTTCATGATCGGTTCGGGGGAGTATTCACTGCCCGGTCCGTGACAGGATTCGCAACTGACTCCTTCATAGACGGAGTAGGAATCCAACGTCCCGCCGGCTGGCTGATGATAGGCCGTCGCGTGACACTTCAGACACTCGGCGCTCGTTCGAGGATCCCCATCCAGCCCCGCCTGGGTCGCAATTTCGTGCCCGCGCGGCGTACTCAAAACGGCATACGCCTGAGCGTGCCGGCTGGCACGCCACCGACTGTATTGATATCCCATCGCCGGTCCCGCATGACACTCCGCGCACGCCATCACTCCGGTGTACGAAGGCCCCTCGGCGATCGGCGGAGTCGGAAACACAATCTTCGTCAATTCCCAATCCTTGGGTGTCGGGTGCGCGATTTCTTGCCAAGCTTGATCGAAATCGAAGTTGCGCGGACCGAGCGCGATCCGGTGAGAACCTTTCTCTGCATGACAGCGCAGGCAGTCTTCTTTTGTGGGAATCCGCAGGCCGGCCAACACCGCCTGTTCTCGATCCGTCATGACCGCCTTGTATTCACTGCCCGGCCCGTGGCACATTTCGCACTGAACGCCGTCGCGCAGAAAAAACGTGTCATCCTTCTCCCAATCCTCCGCTTCAGCTCCCGTCGCATGACACCCCAGGCACATGGCGGATTCCTGAGGCTCCATCGGAATCCCACTCCACTTCGCAATCAGCTTCGCCTCGGGAGTTGCCAAGCTCGTGTAGGCGCGCGCATGACGCGTCCGGTACCACGTGCTGCACTGATTGCCCATCTTCGAGCCTTCGTGACACGACGCGCAGACTTTTACGCCAACATAGACGGGCTGTCGATACGCTTCCGCGCCTTGCGTTCGTCCGCTCCCAGGCAAGAGCAGCAGCAAGGCGGTGACGAGAAACCACCGAACCGGGAAAACCGCAGTCTGTTGCATCTTCGAAGCACTTTCCCTTTCCCTTGGTTCACTCCGCCGGTTCCGCGACCGGCTCGGTGACATTCAGAAACTGATTGACAGGCACATCACTCAACTGCGTCGTTCGGCCATCTGGCCAACGAATCTCGACGCGGTCGACCTTCGCGGCCGCACCCAGTCCAAAGTGCAGCCGAGGATCGGATTGCGACAGGTAGCCTCGTACAGGGATCAAGTCGCGCACCTGGACCAGGGAATTGGTCGTGACGGTCACGCGTGCTCCGATTGCGTCCGTCTTCCCGTTTGCTCGGCGCGGAACGACCGTCAGCCAAGAGTTTGCATTGCCACCGTCATTGCGCAGCAGCTTGGCGGGACCGTTGAGGTTATTGACCAGCAGGTCCAGGTCGCCATCATTGTCGTAATCGCCGCAAGCGGCGCCGCGTCCAACGAATTCTTCCTGGAAGTACGGCCCGGAGTTCCTGGCAACGTCCAGGAAATTCCCGGCTCCGTCGTTGCGCGCCAAGGTATCTTCTTCGCCGAACTCCTTGTGCGCATCACCGTTAGCAACATACACGTCGAGATACCCATCGCTGTCATAATCGAACAAGAGGCCACCCCAACCAACATACTGACCACACATCACGGCCAGGCCGGCGCGCGTGGTCTTGTCTTCAAAGTAGTTCTGGCGATTGACTAACAAACAGCCGTAGTCCATGTCGGGGATGTAGAGATCCAGCCAGCCGTCGCGATCGACATCGCCCGCATCGGGTCCCATCGAAGAGACGCCCTGGCCTCCTTCGCCGAGTGCCATGTTGCGTTCCAGAGCTTCTTCCTTGAACTTGCCATCCCCCTGGTTGCGATAGAAGTCGTTCGCCATCGCATCGTTCGTAACGTAAATGTCCAAAAGCCCGTCGTTATCCAGGTCGGCGACGGTTACACCCATCCCGCGCCCATCGAGATCGACCACGCCCACTTCCTTGCTGATGTCGGTGAACGTTCCATCTCCGTTGTTGCGATAGAGCGCGTCGACTTCTCCTTGGTAAGTCAGCGGACCAGGAAATCCTGTCGGTGCATAGAAGGGGATCTTTGTGCCGTCATACGTGAGGTAATTCACCACGTAGACATCCAGCAATCCGTCGCGATCGGCATCGAACCAGACCGCCTGCAGACTCCAACGCTGATCGTTGAGTTTTGACTGTCGGGAAACATCCGTGAACGTTCCATCCCCGTTATTCAGATAGAACTCGTTCGGTCCGTAATTGAGAATGTAAAGATCCAGATCACCGTCGTTATCTACGTCCGCAGATGAACAGCCGAAGGCGCATCCGGTTCCCGCCACGCCGGCCTCTTCCGTCACATCGGTGAAGGTCCCATCGCCGTTGTTTCGATAGAGCGCATTCCTCAGTTGGCCACGAAGCCGCCGGCCGAAGTTACTGCAGATTTCCGGATTGTATCTGCCGCAGCACAGATAGATGTCCAGCCAGCCATCTCCGTTGTAGTCAAAGAACATCGCTCCGGCTCCCGATGCCTTCACGATGTTGTCCATCTTCGCGTCGCCATAGCTGTGCTTGAACTGGATCCCAGCTTCGTCTGTGACGTCGCTGTAGACCGGCAGCGTGGGCTCGGCCGCTTGCGCGGTCACAAGACTGAAGACAATCGAAACAAGCAGCGCGACGGCGAGTTGGCAGAGTCGCGAAATCCAAGCCCGGTCGCCGATAGGCTGTCGCATTCGATTTCGCGCCGGCCGCAGCAACTTGTCACTCGAGATCCGCAATTGACCATCTTCATTACGAGACACGGCAGTTCGCTCTCCCTCATCACAAGTTCATTTGCTGGACGACGAATCATCCGGCGGGATCGAAGCCTCCCACGGAGCCCCCAGGTCGATCCACTGGTAAAAGCGCATTTTTTCGTCCTCGCTCAGCGAGATCGGCGGCTCGGAGGGAATCGGCTTGACGGGCAGGCCCATCCGATCCCCGTCCCAGGGACGACTCAGGTTCCGGCCAGCCAAGTGCCAAGCCAGGGGACTCGTACGAGCTTGCCCCGGATTCACATATCTTTTTCCCTTACCGGTGGTCGAAAGATCGGATGCGCGATCCTCCGCCAATAGAACGTCGTACACGGCTCGCGCGTACTCAGGATCGGTCCAATCCCGGGGCACCGATTTGCCTGCCGTCAGATCGGGAGGACTCCCCGGTTGTGCATGGCAGGGTAAACATTTCGTTCCGATCAAGGGCATTAGATCTCGCCGGAAATCGATCGTCCTGCTCTCGCCACTCGATGTACCGACGGACGCCGCAGATTGCTCCAGCGCATCAACCATCGTGTTTTCGGGAGTGAGTTCCGGGTCCTCGTGACAACCAATGCAGCCCTGATTGAAATGATTCCGTGTCCAGATCCAGCCGCAACTGCGCAGCGACACTCCCTGCCGGTCGAGCAATTGCAATTCGATCGCCGTGTTCGCCGGAATCTCGACATGAAACGAACCGTCCGATGCGACGGGGACCTCGCCCAAGATCCTGCGCGCGGCGGGCTGGTCGGCGGAAGCGTCAGTCGCCGGCATCGTTCCTGGACTCTTGCGATGGGGCACGCCCTCGATGACGCGCAGCTTCTCCACACTCCCCGACGGCATCCAGGCAGGATCCTTAAGATCATTCGTATACACACTCAGGCAGTACAGTTTTCCGTTCGGATCCGTCTCGTTAATCGAACTCGACCGGCCATCCGGTTGCTGCCGAACGGCAACCGCCTGTGCCTGAAGAAGGTGGTAGTTGGGTTCCTGCACCATTAGTTCCATCTGACCGGAAGTCGGATCGAACCGATATAGCGCGTGGCCTTCCGTCCCCTCCGCAGGGCGCCGTGAGACGACGATCGCCCCGTCGGGCAGGGCGGACGGCGAATGAAACAGACCCTCCGATGGTTTCGTGAGTGGCTGATAGGTATGGAGTGGCCGACGCAGACTCACACACGACAGCATCCCGGCTCCATCCCAATCGACTCGATCGGCTTCGACGAAGATCAGCAGGCCAGTCGTCGTAGCGCAGGGCATGTGCTTGATCCGGCGGCCCGCATCCACCACGACCGGTCCCGCATCCGTTCCATCGACATTGATTCCGAGCAGGACGACACGCCCGGTCGCCCCATACTTCAGCGTCCGCCGTTGCCAACTCGCGTAAACCAACCGACCGTCCCATGTCAGTTCCGGGTCCCGATCACTCGACAGATTGAACGTCAGACGATTGACTTGCGTGCCGTCCAGTCTGCAGGAATGAAGACTCGTTCCAGAGGCCGATCCAAATTCGTTTCGTTCTCCCGCTCGAATGTTGACAAACGTGATCTGGCGCCAAGCCTCGTCTTCATCGCTGATCTGGTAGTAGTCCGATTGGTAACTCGGATCACGACAATCTCCCAGACCGCGCGTGATCTGACGCAATCCGGATCCATCGATGGATATCTCATAGATGTTCCAGTCATCGTCGGCAGTTCGCTTTCCGGAGAACAACAAGCGGGTCCCATCGAAGTGCATGCTCGGGTCGCATGCGCTGGCGAACTGCGCGGTCAGGATGCGTGGAGAGTCTCCGGCGCGGAGCAACACAATCTGGGCTCCGGGCCCCCAGTCGTTCGGGAGCATCCCACCGGAGGCGGACGGGGCCTGCTCTGCCTCGGTACCCACCGGTAATCGAGTAACAACCAGAGTAGGCAGGCCCTGCGGGCGTGCTATCTCCGCGGATTCGATCGTCGAAGCGAGGCCTCCAAATAGGAACAGGCTGATCGTCAACCGGTACCCAAGACCCGTTCGAACCGCTGGGAGGCCACCCGATGTGGACCAAAGCCCGTTTTTCTTTGTGCGCATCAAATACATGACAACCAGCCGTGTGCCGACCGCAGTGCAGGGCAGAAAAGACGGGTCGGAAGTGTTTTGCGGGCCAACATACTGCCGGACCAGTGGACAACCGGTCGATAAGGACCTGCGAACCTATTGTACAACGGTCTTACACCCGGACATCCAGACCGAGGGTTTCTCTAGAATAGCTCGCCCCCAAATCGGATGCCCACCCGCTGTGCAAGGATCCTGGCCGCGGAGAGACACGGAGAAACGCCGTCGAACGAAGGGGCAACCTACTCCTTGGCTCCGCGGCGTGCCGCCTGGATTGAAAAATCAACAAGCGCCTGACAACGGAAAAAACCTTCCCAGTAGTTGTGTCCCTGCCCGTTGGCAATGACGAGTTGCGCCAGATCTTGGGCGCCATGCAGCTGGTACTGGCGAAACAACTCGGCCGAGTTCTGCTGCAGAGGAACGACCGTATCTTCGTCGCCATGAATCAGAAACACAGGAATCCGCATCTGCGCGAGTTGGGTGATCTGAGCGATGGGGTTCAGTTCCTCGATTCTCGCTTCCAGCTGCTGGGGTGTCAGGCCATAGGCGCCCGCTGCGCGTTCCACTCCCGGGTAGGTCCGGAGGTCAAACACCGGATAGATCCCCGCGATGCCCGCGACAGATTGTGGGTTCTCGATCGCCCAGCGTGAGACCCACAGACCGCCACGACTCCGTCCCAGGAGGCACGGTTTCGCCGCAAAGCCGTGCTTTTCGGTCAACTCCTTGTGCAACTTGGTTAGTCCGCTGGTGCCTGCCGGACTTCCGTAGGCCTCCCCCACATCAATTCCGGCGACGGCGATTCCGGCCTGCAGGAACTGACGATGCATCCAGCGTTCGTGCGCGTCCGGATAGCCCGGCAACGTCGGCGCATACAGGATCCACGGTTGCGGATTTTGCTGTTTGTTTCTGTTGGGCATCAGAACAAAGGCCGGACGATCTCCGACGAGGAACGAGCGACCGGGCAAAATCAATTCCTTGGTGGCGGAGTCTTGCTGCCCGTCCTGTTCCGGGCGGACGAGCTTTGTGAACTCCGCGACTCGTTCTTGCCACCGACTCGCGAGTTCCTGCACCTTCTCGGGGTGCTCGCCGGCCAAGTTGTGCATTTCCGATCGATCGCGACTCAGGTCATACAATTCCCACGGCGCATCGGCGCCGGCGGCGACCAATTTCCAATCTCCCGCACGCAGGGCACGATTCCCTTCGTGCAGCCACCAGAGATCATTTCGTGGTATCGAACCGTCATTCTGAAGCACGGGCAGCAGGTTCTTGCCGGGTTTCGGAGGAACCGGCTGTCCCTCCCAACGGTCTGGCAGTGTGCCGTTGGCCGCATCGAGCACGGTGGGAACCAGGTCGACGACATGACCTGGCGTATGTCGTAACGCCCCGTGCTCGGCAATCCGCTCGGGCCAGTGCACAATCAGCGGCGTGGCAATCCCTCCTTCATGGACCCAGGTCTTGTGGCGTCGGAACGGGGTATTCGCCGCGTTAGACCATCCGGGCCCCAGACACAGAAAGGTCTCCGCCGATCCCGCCGGCGCTGTCGGATCATGACCATCCCCGCGGACCATGATCTCGGCACTCGCACCGTTGTCGGACAAGAAGAAGATCAGCGTGTTTTCCCACGCGTCCATCGCGCGCAATTGGTCGAGCACGCGCCCGATTTCGCGATCCATGCGATCGACCATCGCCGCATGAACCGCCATTTTGGCCGCCTGAAACTGGCGCTGTTGATCGTTCAGCGCAGACCATTCCACAGGCCGATTCACTTCGCCGGGGCCGAGTTTCTTCAGCGCTTCTGGGAAATGATATGGGGGCCCGACATCCGGCTCCCGCGCCGACAGATCGCATTCAATCAGCCCCATGGACTGCATTCGGGCCCATCGCTGCTGCCGAATCTGATCCCATCCCTGCTGATAGACGTCCTTATACTTCGCAATATCGTCGGCAGGTGCCTGCAACGGAAAATGAGGCGCGGTGAACGCAAGGTATTGAAAGAAAGGCCGATCGCCATACTCCTGTGCATGTTCCTGCAGACATCGAATGCAGTGATCGGCGATTGCCGTGGTCGTGTAATAATCGGCATCCGCAGGAATCGCTGGCAAGCGACGATCATCCTCAAGATGATTTCGCGGCGAGAAGTAGCGGTCGTGATCCTCCATGCTGTACGAGCGATCAAATCCGCCCGCTAATCGTGGCCCATCAATGTGCCATTTGCCCGAGTGGTACGACCGATAGCCGAGCGGTCGCAGAAAATCGGGCAGCAGCGGCGCCCACGCCGGCCGGTTTCCTCTCGCGCCCCCCGGCACACCCGGCAAGGCATCACGCCCAACCTGCTGCGCATAGTACCCCGTGAGCAGCGCCGCGCGCGTCGGCCAGCAGCGCGCCGTGTTGTAGAACTGCGTAAACCGCAACCCGTTGTCGGCTAATGCATCCAAATGCGGAGTCTGAATCTCTCCCCCGTAACAACCTAAGTCGGAAAACCCCAAGTCATCCGCCAAAATAATCAAGAGATTTGGACGGTCTGCCGCAATAAGAGGCGGGGAGAACAGACACCAGATCGCCGCAACAGGAAGTAAGTACTTCATAATCTGCATTACCCTTTAACGATTTGAGACAAGGCCTAGTGTAAGCCGAATCGACGCGTGCGAAAACCAAACCGCTCACGAAACATCGCCGGTCAACCCGACGATCGCGTCAAATGCACGACGGATTCGCAGAGATAAGTAGGACGGATTGGCAATCCGTCCCACGAAGTCGACCTTCAGCCTGTAGGACAGATTGCCAATCCGTCCCACGACGTCCGCCGGTTGACGCACGCACCGACAAGAATTACGCTCTGGGTTGACACTCGCATCCTCACTGCGGCTTACGGCTCGCGATTTCCCCGCCCCGACGATCATGGACTCAGAAGGGAGGGAATACTCTAAACGATTGAACTCCGCCATCTTGCCCTCTTGGCAAGACCTCGATTGACCAACGAGTGCGATGGTGTTTCCGGGTGCGTCGACGTCCTTGAATTCAATCCCTCGACCTAACGCGGTCGAAACCGCTCAGCGGCCGGCCCACACGGGCGTGTTGGACGAGTTTTGGCATCGCCACCATGGAGGACGTCAGCAGGTACCGGTTTTTCGATCGTAGGTATTTTCCCTGATTGATCCTGATCGCTTTGCACTGTCCAACAATGAATCCTTCCCCCGTGCAGTTTTCGACTCGCGCAGCACACGATCCTCGGAATGGGAGTAGTTTCCATGAGAAGAGAGCTTGTGGTACTTGGCATTGCGGCCTTTGTGGGCCTGGGCCTAATCGGACCGATCCGCTCCGCACCAGCCCAAATTCAAGACGCGGAATCCGCCACACACGGCGACGAAGCGGCGTCGTACCAGATCATCGGCACGTACGAGTTCGCAGGCGGTAAAGTCATCCAATTCGATCTCGCGGTGCTTTCCCATTTCTCGTACATGTTGATTAGTGACAACGAGTGCTTGGTCGTGGATCCGGGTCGGGACATCACGACCTATCTGCAGACGGCGCAGAAGGAAGGCTGTCAAAT
The DNA here is from genome assembly GCA_964522605.1 of uncultured Pirellulaceae bacterium. GTDB lineage: Bacteria > Planctomycetota > Planctomycetia > Pirellulales > Pirellulaceae > CAVZLD01. Next base: position 5,841 of record CAZFWV010000097.1, on the reverse strand, counting down.
CAAGGCGGTCTATTTGACGCACAGTCACGCCGACTTCGTCGCCGGTCACGTCGAGTTTGCTCAAGAACTCGGTGTTCCGATCTACATCAGTGTGAACGCAAACGCCCAGTATGAGCACCAGGCGATTCGCGAAGGCGATACGATCGAAGTCGGACAAGCCATGGTTCGCATCTTGGACACGCCAGGTCATACGCCGGACTGCACCTGCGGAGTTCTTTTCAATCGCCAGAACGTGCAGAAGCCACTGATGATGTTCACCGGCGACACCTTATTTGTCGGGAGCGTCGGACGACCCGATCTGCTGGGCGAGAACATGTCCGCCGCAACCCTCGCGTCACAGATGTTCGACACGTGGACGCAAAAGTTGTCGAAGCTTCCGGACGATGTATTGATTCTTCCCGCGCACGGAGCGGGATCGCTATGCGGAGCTCATCTGAGCGATGAGCCGACGTCAACGATCGGTCAGCAGAAAGTATCCAACACGATCCTGCAGCATGAGAACCGCGGGGAATTCATTGCCGCGATCCTGGATGGATTGCCCGAGGCGCCACAGTACTTCAAACACAATGCGGCCATGAACCGTCAGGGCCCAAAACCGGTGGACTGGAATCCACCCGAGTTACCGTTGGTGGCTCCCAGCACAGACCTGCTCGATATCGCGAATTACTACGTCGTCGATGTGCGTGACGCCGCGTCTTACGCCGCAGGACACATTCCAAACTCAGTCAACATCGCGCTACGAGGCAGGTTCGAAACGTGGGTCGGGATCATGGTGCCTTGGGAAGCGAACGCGGTGCTCGTGGGCAGCGAAGACGAGTTGCAGGAGGCCGTGTATCGCCTTCACCGCGTCGGATACGAACCACAGTGTTTACCCATGGACCAATGGACCGCAGCTTCGCTGCCGATCAAGACCAGCAAGACGATGGCCCCGCGAGACCTGTATTCGCAGATGCAGAGTTCTGAATCGCCGATCGTCGTAGATGTCCGGCTTCCGAGCGAATGGATGGCACTACGAATCGGGACGGTCGTGAACATTCCTTTGAGCCACCTGGCTCAAGAAGCCGTCAAACTGGATCGGACGCAACCGATCATCGCCGTCTGCAACAGCGCCTACCGCTCGAGTCTGGCGATCGGAGTCCTCGAGCGACTCGGCTTCGAAGATGTGCGCAGCATGACCGGCGGATCCGAAGCCTGGATTGAGGCTGGGCTGCCGGTTTATGAGGCGACCGCGGCCGGACCGGCGGCGGTGCCAAAACGCGAGATTCACCTGCCCGACCGGATTTCCCCTTCCGCACTCAAGGGACTCATGATGGACCTGCCGGGTACGTTTCAGCTCGTTGACGTGCGCCCGCCCGACCACTTTGCCGATTACAGCTTACCTGGCTCCGAAAACGTGGATGTTGCGGAGCTGCTTTACAATCCGGCCTATTTGACCGGCGCCGGACCGCTGATCATCGTCTGTCGAGACGGATCCTTGGCGATGATGGTCGCCGGCGTCCTGTCGCAGAAGACGCAGCGCAATATCAAGGCTCTTCACGGAGGTCTGGAAGCCTACTGGTCGGAAAGCGGGGTGGCAGGCGCAGTCATCCCCACCACTCCCGCCGCAGGAATCCGAACTCCAGCGCGGGACACGATTTCGGCGCCCGCATCGCAACCCGCCGCGCCGATTGTTAGTCCCAAACGCAAGAAAGCGGGGTGCTGACCATGAACCGTATCGAAGCTTCCCAACCAACGACCGATCCTGAGGGCGTGGCTCCGTACTGGAATCCCTACCTCGCCGGACTGTTTCTCGGAGTTACGCTGCTCGTTTCGTTCCTGACTCTCGGTGCCGGTCTGGGCGCATCCGCTGCGCCCGCGCGCCTGGGTGCAGTCATCATGCGGTGGCTGCTGCCGGCACACACCGAAGCAAGTGAGTACTTTGGCAGCTGGTTTGCCGGTGGTGCCAATCCCTTGTCTTACTATCTGGTGTTCATGTTCGCCGGTGTGCTGCTGGGCGGATTCTTCTCCGCAATTGCGGCTCGCCGACTGCATCTGACGGTGGAAAAGGGCGCGGCAGCGTCGAACACGCTGCGTCTGGGTCTGGCCCTCGCCGGCGGAATCCTTGTCGGATTCGCCAGCCGGCTCGCCGGTGGCTGCACGTCAGGTCAGGCATTAACCGGTGGTGCAATGCTGGCCAACGGGAGCCTCGTGTTTGTGATGTGCGTCTTCGCAGGGGGATACGCGACGGCCTGGTTTGTGAGGAGACAGTGGAATGATTGAGACCTTTTACGGCACCGATCAGTTGGTCCTCCAGGCAGGTCCGCGAACGTTCTTCGTTGCCTTGTTGATCGGACTCGCCTTCGGCTTCGCGCTGGAACGCGCCGGCTTTGGCAGCTCACGAAAACTCGTGGGCGTTTTCTACCTGCGTGACATGACGGTTGTGAAAGTCATGTTCACTGCACTGATTACCGCCATGCTCGGTCTGTCGTTCGCAGTCGGCATGGGCTGGCTGGACCTGACACGACAGGTCAACTTACTGCCGACAATCTACGGAGCCCAGGCGATCGGGGGCCTGATTTTCGGCGTGGGATTCGCCATGGGTGGCTGGTGTCCCGGCACCGCAGCAGTGGGTCTGACGAGCGGAAAGATCGACGCGATCGTGTTTCTCGTCGGCGTGGTTCTGGGTTCGATCTTCTACAACGAGACGTACGCCTGGACCGCGGGACTGCGGACGCTGGGCGCGTATGAACAACCCCTGTTCGCCTTTGGATTATCCAAAGCCGCCTTCGGGTTCCTCTTCACGCTGATCGCCGTCGGCGCCTTCTTCCTGTCCGAATGGATCGAGCAGCAGACCAGTCAGCGCGGGAAATACCTCAACACCGCTTTCCTCAAAGCGTTCGCCTTTGCCTTCGTCACGTTGGCCGCGGCCGTCTTTATCTTCCCGAGTGGAACGGGCACCGCGCAGGCAGATGGAGTGACCGCCGGCGCGACGGCTCAGAGGCTGCTCGAATCAATTCAGGCGGAACAAGATCACTTTGAGCCGGAGGACTTGGCCGATCGAATGCTGCAAGGCGATCCGAACCTGATCGTCGTGGACGTCCGGACGCCGCAAGAGTTCTCGCAGTTCCATCTGCGGGGTGCCGTCAACATCCCGCTGGCCGAACTGATCGAACAGCTCGCGCCCTATCGGAATCAGGGGACCATCGTCCTCTATTCCAATGGGATGACGCACCCGGCACAAGCACGCGACATTCTGGCACGCGCCGGATTCGAAAACGTGTACATGCTGACTGGAGGGCTCGATGGGTTTATCCAATGGTGCCTGAAGCCCGTTTCGCTCCGTTCGGAGGTCCTGCCACCTCAGGAGGCGGCACGCGTAAACGCCTGGCGAGCCTACTTCCTGGGCCAGGAACCCACAGCTGCACCGCTGGCCGTCGCGGAGGAATCGGGCGAACCTCAAGCTCGCTTCGTCGACACTCAATGGCTGGCAGATCATCTGTCGCAACCTGATCTCAAGGTCATCGACTGTCGGTCTCACGCGGAGTACACAACCAGCCACGTTCCGAATTCTGTGTGCGTCAATGTCGAGAACTTGCGGGGCGAAGTGGCAGGGATCCCATCGATGCTGCTCCCCGCCGACGTGCTCGCGAGCCTGCTGTCTCTGATGGGAATTCAGCCGACGGACCAGATCGTCATCGTGCCAGGCGAAGCACTCCGCGATGCGACATTGATCAGCATGGCACTCCAGCGCGTAGGACACTCGCGGTGGGCCATCCTGGAAGGTGGCTTCGCAAAATGGGCCGCCGAGAATCGGGCGTGGGATACGAAACTGCCGGAAATCCGGGTCAGCCAATATCCAACTCCATCGCAACCCGATTCCTTCACCGTGGACTATCGGCAAGTAGCCCAGGAAATCCAAGACGGTCAGTCCATCGTCCTGGATACACGTCCCCCCGAGTTCTTCAACGGAACGAAGTCGACGGAGGCCCGTCCGGGACATATCCCGAGCGCCCGCAGTCGACCCTACAGTGAGGACTTGACCGAAAATGGTCAGCTCAAACCGGTCGACGAGTTAGCGGCGGCATACACAGCCCTGATCCCGTCGCCGGATACTCCGGTGATTGTCACGTGCCGCACCGGGCACCAAGCCAGTCAGACCTTCTTTGTGCTCAAATATCTTCTGGGCTACAAGAACGTCTACTGGTACGACGGCAGCTGGTCGGACTGGGCCGCCCGCCCCCAGTTGCCGGTTGAAAGGGCAGGATGACCTAAGTGGGACGGATTGCCAATCCGTCCTACAGTGTTTTCGTCGGCAACGTTTGGGTCGAGTAGCCACAAGAACACAAGAAGAGGAGTCGCCATTTCAAAGCCGTGATGCGGGAGTGGTCACGTTGCGGGAGGTAGAAACGATCATCGTTGGCGGCGGGCCAGCGGGCAGCAGTTGTGCGTGGCGGTTGCACAGGGCGGGACGCGAATGCCTGGTGCTCGATCGCAAGGCGATGCCACGTCTGAAACTCTGCGCCGGGTGGATCACGCCCAAGGTACTTTCCGATCTGGAGCTGTGTGCGGACCAGTACCCACACGGCATGCTGAAACTCGATCGGATTCAGCTCTTCTTGGGACGCCGCCTTCGGTTCTCGAAACAGATTCCTGCCGATCAGTATTCGATTCGACGGATCGAATTTGATGCATTTCTGCTCGAGCGCAGCGGCGCCAGTACAGCCCAGCATACCGTCCGTTCCATTCGACGCGACCACGATCGTTTTGTCATCGACGAAGCGTACCGTTGCCGGTATCTCGTGGGGGCGGGAGGGACGAACTGCCCGATCAAGAAGGCGTTCTTTTCCCCGGACCGTGGTGAGCTAATCGTGACCCAGGAAGTCGAATATGAGTGCGACCCGCCCTCATCGATTTGTACGTTGTGGTTGCCCTATGCCGGTGCCTTCGGCTATGCGTGGTACGTTCCCAAAGCGGACGCCGTGAACATCGGCTTCGGCGGCTTGCGGCGTCAGTTGATCAACTGGGAAAAGGCCCGCTTGTGGGACACATTCATCGAATTGCTGCAGAAGCAAGGCTGTTTGGCCGCGAATCCTCCTGCACCCAAAGGCTACTCGTACTACCTTGGCCAGCGAACGAAAGACGTGAAACGACAGGGAGCCTACCTGATCGGCGATGCAGCCGGCCTGGCCACCGTGGACTTGGCGGAGGGGATCGGGCCGGCGGTCGAAAGTGGAATCCTGGCGGCACGCGATATTCTGGGTGAGGCGCATTACTCGGCGCATCCCATTGTGAAGTACAGTCTCCCCCGATCCCTGCGGCTGATTCGCAAAATGGTAAATTGGATACCTTAAGGACGGGGGCCTTGATAACCAAATCGATTTGGTGACGTGATCTCCCGTCCGCGCACTCAACATGCAAATTGCTCTGATACACCAACCCGTGCCCATCCGCCTGCTCCGTTCAATCCGTGGTTCCTCCCTCCGTATTATTCGCCTCATTTGCCAATCAGCCCCGGAGCCGATGAAACGATGAATCACTCACCGATCGAACCGTCACGTCTTCGTTATTCTCGTTCCGAAATCCTGTCGAGGAGAATTAGCAGCGGTTTCAAGACGGTTGTTTGGGAGGGCGAGGCTGGCCTGTTGAAAATGTTCTCGACTCGGAAACATGAGCAGTTCTGGCAGGCAATGCACAAACCGAAATCCTCGCTCCCTTCTCCCCCGGCTTTGCGGGGGAGAAGGGCTGGGGATGAGGGGGCACGGCATTCAAAAGTCCCAAGATTCCTCGCGGATTGTGGCCCATTGAAGGCCCCTCTCCCCCGGCCCCTCTCCCCGAAACGGGGCGAGGGGAGCCAGAGTGGAT
>CAZFWV010000096.1:18528-20598 GCA_964522605.1 uncultured Pirellulaceae bacterium | reverse complement strand
CCTCCCGAATCTCGGTTTTGTAACCGCTTCTAGCGCTGCGGACGACCAGCAGAACCGCCGCAGCTACGAAGAACGGGACGGCAAATCGACCGAGCACCGTCGACGGCGTAAGCAGCACACTGCGAACCGCGTGGATCCAGATGATTGCCAGCATGGCCACCACACGCGCCGCATCCAGACTTCCCAGTGAGTCATTCCGCGAGGAGTGCGGAGTGAGACGGAAGGTAGGTTCGTTGGTGTGTACTTCGGCCAAATGCATAACTGCGCGCCGTGTTGCGACGGTAGGCTCTGTCTCAAAACTGTTGACCGTGGCTTTTGAGACAAAGCCTAATTCATGATTGCGATTGGCTCCGAGATGGAACCGGCATCGTGGTGTGCTTCCTCTTTTTCGGTGGGTTGGGGGATTGGAGTCCCCTTGGGCTGGAAGGCAGCAGAAGTTGTCAATCCGGCCAGGAAGAAAATCAGCAGGTTCGTCATGGGAATCAGGGCCACGTCCTGAAACATGCCGCTGGTGAGATAGCTGACGAAGGCTGCAAGAAAGACAAGGCCTAATTGCCGGTACTCCCATGATTGCGATCGATCTTTGTACAGTTGCCAGCTAAGGCGCGACCAATAGCTGAGCAACACGACGAATGGCAGGGTACCGAGCAACCCCGTCTCCGCCATTAATGACAGGAGCACATTGTGCTGATGGTAAGGGCGAATCCGATCCAAAGGCAGATCGACATCTCGGGCGGCGATATATTCCTGGTCCCGGTATTTGTATTGTCCTAAGCCGACACCGGCGATTGGATGGTCCAGAAACATCTGCCATCCGACCGCCGCCAACATGGGTCGCAGACGCGTTGAATCGGCGGTATGGGCCGCCGACAGGTTCGCATCCCGTTTGAATGAGACAAACTGCGGCCATACGAGCGCGAGCGTTGCCGCGCCCAGGCAAGCGGTCAGCGTCAGGGCACCAATCCGTTGTCGAGTCGGCAGTCCACTCGTCGCCAGCAGCAGCACCGCCAGGATGGTCCCTAGCCAGACGCACCGCGTCAACGTAGCGAACGTTCCTGCGAGGATCAGCAATCCGACCGCCAGGATCAGCACGCGACCTCTTCCCGTGAAATGCCGCGCCGACACGATCAGACAGGCGAGGCCTGTGGTCATGTAGAGACCATTCGCCACTGGATTCAGGAAGGGTCCTCGGCCGCGACCAACAAACTCCTGAAACTCAGAAGTCAGAATATATCGTGGCAGAATCATCCAATTCTGTCCGGTCATTTCGGCGACTGCCGTTACCGACAGGTAAACCGCAAAGCTAACGAAGATGACGTTGATCCAACGGATCTGTCGAACACTCAAGGGGCTTTGCCGCGCCACCCAATACATGGCCGACGGCATGGCGTAGAGGAATAAGAAGCGAGAGGCAGGTTGCGCACGATCGACGCGCCAATCGTGAGAAAACGTGCTGATCAATAACGCCCCCAGAAGGACTGCGAGTGCCACGTCTGCCAAAGTGAGTGGCTTCGGTTCGTTTTGGCCGAAATGACGATAGATCACGTACAGTCCGCACAGGGCGACAAACAGCACGCGGTCCAGTGTCAGGACAGACAAATGGAAAAAGGGGTGTCCCAAGCAGCTGCCCGTCGCAATGACCAGCAGGCATCCGAGGGCGAGGCCACCCTGACGTATGAAGACCGCCGTCCAGACAAGCGAAACCATTGCAAGGATGATGGCGATTACCAGCATTCTGTTGACGATTCCGAAGAGATCTGCGAGACGACCGATGGCGGCGACAGGTACCTCAGCAAGAATAGGCTACAACGGCAGCCTCGGGCGGACGGTGCGCGAAGCCAAACGGCTTCGGCGAGGGCCAATTATGGGCTCGTGCTTTGTTACCGCTAAGGATTGGGGTACGACCGACTTCCAGTCCTTCGGCATGAATTTGCACCGACCGGCTGGAAGTCCGCCGCCGAAGTGCTAAGCAACTCTGATTCTTCGCTGTGACAAGGCACGAGTTGCGGGGCTAAAGTTTTAGCATGGATTGGAAGCGTTATCTTGTTGCGGCCAACTACTACGGGACCC
>CAZFWV010000096.1:16039-18428 GCA_964522605.1 uncultured Pirellulaceae bacterium | reverse complement strand
AGTTTTAGCATGGATTGGAAGCGTTATCTTGTTGCGGCCAACTACTACGGGACCCTCCCGTTCCGGCTCGGTGCCAACCGACTTGCCGGCTGGCGCGGTATGTCGCCGGTGATGATCCTGTTCTATCACCGCGTGGCCGACTGCCATCCGAATGGGTGGACGATTTCCCGTGAACTGTTCGCTCGCCAGATCGACTGGCTGCAGGCTCGCTTCGAACTCATTTCACTCGCGACGGCCCAGCAGAGGATTCGCCGAGGATTGAACGAGCGGCCGGCCGTCTGCCTCACTTTTGACGACGGCTATGCGGAGAATTGTGACTTCGCCCTGCCTTTGTTGATTCGCCGACGCATTCCCTGCACTTATTTCGTTGCGACGGATCATGTACTGCAGGCTCGTCCTTTTCCTCATGATTTGGCTTGTGGCCGACCGCTGCCTCCCAACTCGTTGGATCAGCTGTGTGAGTTGTTGTCGGCGGGGGTCGAAGTGGGTTGCCACACACGTACTCATGCCGACCTGAGCGTGATCGAGGATCCGCAGGTTCTGCAGGATGAAATTGCCACATCGGGGCATGAGCTGGCGGATTATCTGGGGGCCCCGATTCGATACTTCGCCTTTCCCTACGGTCAGCCGCAGCATGTAACGCCGCAGGCGATGCAAGTTGCGCAGCAGGCGGGCTATCAAGGCATTTGCTCGGCGTATGGGGGGTACAACTTTCCAGGTGGGGATGCGTTCCATATGCGACGCATCCATGCGGATCCCGAAATGCTCCGCTTTCGAAACTGGCTGACTTTGGATCGAGTCAAATTGTTGCGTCACGCGATGCGCACCGACACCTCTCGAGCACGGTCGATTGAAGTTCCGGAGGTCGATCATGCTTCGATTGGCTGAAACAACAGTCGCCGTTGCTTCCGATTCGCCGCCGATCCCCCGACCACCTTTGCGGGCCGATTCGCTTGTCCGCGGCATGGCCCTGATGTTGTTGCTGACCATCGTCCAGCGCGGCATCGGTCTGTTCCGAAATGTCATGGTTTGTCGGCTGCTGGATCCTGAGGAGTTGGGAGCGTGGAATCTGGCTTACAGTTTTTTGTTGCTGGCCGCTCCCCTTGTTGTTTGGGGAATCCCCGGTTCCTTCAAGCGGTACCTTGAGTACTATCGTCAGCGTGGGCAACTTCAGGCCTTCGTGCGCCGCGCGAGCATCGTGACATCGCTCCTGACGGTTCTCGGTGTTTGCCTTCTTGGGATTGCTCGGCGTCCCCTGGCGTGGTTGGTGTTCGGAAATCCGCAAGCAGTCGACTTGTTCTGTGTCTGTACCACGGTGTTGGTCGCCGTCATTGCCTTCAACTTTGTCATAGAACTCTTGACGGCATTGCGTCAGTTGCGAATCGTATCCTGGCTTCAGTTTGCCAATAGCCTGCTCTTCACGGTGACGGCTTTACTGCTGGCGAGTGGAGCCTGGCGGACGGCAGGGATTGTGGTGGGGTACGGGGTGTCTTGTGCCCTGACGGCTGCGGTCGCCATTTGGGCGATCGTCGCGACTCTCGGCGGGAGCGCTGCCGACGAGAATTTCAGTCCGGCGTCGACATTCTGGGCGAAACTGCTGCCTTTCGCTGCCTGGTTCTGGCTATCCGATCTACTCACCAACCTGTTTGCCGCGGTCGACCGGTACATGATCGTGCATTTCGCGGAAGCGGCCCATCAAGATGGATTGGAACTTGTCGGACAGTACCACAGCAGTCGCGTCTTGGGCGAAGTGATGGTTGCCGTCACTTGTATGGTGGGCGGAGTGCTGTTGTCCTACATGAGTTGTGATTGGGAGCAGGGGCGACAGCGGGAGGTTGCTCGCAAATTGGACTTGTGCCTGCTTTGGAGTTGCTTCGCGTTGATCCTCGTCGCGGCGACTGCCTTGCTTGTTGCGCCCGTTCTCTTTCGCTTCGTGTTGGCGAACAAGTATGTGGAAGGTCTGGCAGTGATGCCGCTGACGATGGTGGCATGTGTTTGGTTCGGGCTGCTGACGATTGCGAACAACTATTTGTGGTGCCGCGAGAAGGCCTGGTTGGCGAGCGTGGCGGTCAGTCTGGGACTTGTCGCCAACGCGACTTTGAATTTCTGGTGGCTGCCTCGCTGGGGATTGGCCGGCGCCGTTGCGGCAACGGCCGTTGCGAACCTCGCCGCCCTGGCGATCGTTCTCGCGCTGAGTCAACGATTGGGGATGAGGTACCGGGGAATCACCTGGGTCGCGATGGGGTTACCGTTGACCCTCTGTCTTGGGCCGTTCGCCGCCCTGGCGTCCGTTGCGTTGGTGGTGACTCTAGGGCTCTCCCGTGGCTGGCTGATCGGACCGGCCGACTGGGACCGCAGTTCGTAGCCGAATTCGTGAGAATTCGGAGGC
>CAZFWV010000096.1:0-15939 GCA_964522605.1 uncultured Pirellulaceae bacterium | reverse complement strand
GCAGTTCGTAGCCGAATTCGTGAGAATTCGGAGGCTTTGTCGGTGGGCCCCCCCGCGCTCGAGTCCTCCGAATTCTCACGAATTCGGCTACGTGCAACTTCAAAACTTGCGAGCGTGGTCCGCCGGCCAATTCCGTCGCCGCGCCACTGTCCTCAACGGATCATCGCAGGGATGAGAACGCAATCGGAACGCGTGGTCACCCTGCGGTCGGGCGACCCGGATAAGCTCTGCCGATCCGGCGAGCCGAATGGATGGACGAATGATGAATGACGATTGCCGATGTGTGAAGTTGCCGCACCGTCTTCAAATCCTCCACTCGACCGCTCCGAATTCGGCAAAAACCCGCAAAAACCGACGAGTGTCTCGTGGGTCCGATGCACTTCGTTCACATGGACAGAACAGGTTGGGATGGAAGAGCCGGGGAGAATACGAGATGATGATAGAGAGGGATGAGGTGCCGAGCCTCAGCGGATTCATCGCCCATCGCCGAAGTGTCCCCATCTTCGTACCGTGAGGCGGTACCAACGTTCCGTTTAGAATCACCCGTTTCGGCGGTCCACGTGCCCGCCATCGAATGCCATGATTGCCGTACGTCTTCCTGAACTGAGTCCGATCGTACGATCTTCGAACGCGATGGGATCGATTCCGCCGGTCGTGGATGCGTCGGGTGAAGTGCGCGCGCTGAAAGTCATGTTTTTGTTGACCAGCATGCCGGTGGGCGGAGCGGAAACCTTGGTCGCGAACTTGGTTCGCAAGATGGACCGAGTACGGTTCACACCCGAGATCTGTTGCTTGAAGGAACCCGGTCCGATCGGAGAAGAGTTGGCACGAACGTGCACGGTACGTACTCGGTTGTTGGCCCACAAATATGATTTGCGCGTCTTGCCTCGACTGACAGGGTGTTTGAAAGAACGGGTGGATGCTGTAGTGACGGTTGGTGCGGGCGACAAAATGTTCTGGGGACGCATTGCGGCCCATTGGTCGGCGACTCCCGTGGTTATCTCGGCGCTTCATTCGACCGGTTGGCCCGATGGATTGGGGCGTCTCAACCGACTGTTAACACCCTGGACCGATGCGTTCGTTGCGGTTGCTCCTGACCATCGGCGGTTCCTGGTCGACCACGAACGACTCCCGACTGACAAGGTGCGAGTCATTCCCAACGGGGTCGACCTGGCGCGATTCAGCTTTGACGCAAAGGCCCCAGCGGCGATTCGGCACGAATTGGGACTTTCGGGGGATACGCCGCTATGCGGAATTGTCGCGGCGCTGCGACCCGAGAAGAATCACGAATTGTTTTTGCAGGTTGCCGAGCGAGTGTTACAGCAAGTTCCGCAGACTCATTTCCTGATCGTCGGCGACGGCCCACGGCGCGCTCTGTTACAGAACCTCGCTACGAAACAGGGGTTGGAGGAACGGGTGCATTTCTTAGGAAACCGGAGCGACATTCCGCGGATTCTCTCGGCACTCAACGTGTTTCTGTTGACCTCCGAAAACGAAGCGAATCCCGTTTCGATCCTCGAGGCACTTGCCGTCCAGGTTCCGGTCGTCGCGACCGCCGTCGGCAGTGTCTCCGCCACCGTGAAACAGGGCGAAACGGGATTTCTCGCTCCACCACGGGATACCGTCCAGTTGGCGACTCATGTGATCGCACTGCTCCAAAATCCTCATCAGGCGCGCTCTTTCGGTGCCGCAGGTCGGCGAGAGGTTGCCGCCCATTGGTCTCTCGAGCGGATGGTGCGGGGTTACGAACAACTCATTTTGGAGATCTACCACCAAAAGCGTCCGCGACCCAAGGTGGCGGGACAGGCGGCCGATGGAATTGAGTTCTGCGGGGCCACGCCTTGATCGCAACCTGGCGGTCGTATCGATGCGAACCGTCCGCGTTTTGCATCTCTTGTTCCGTCCCGTTTCCGTTTCCCAGACGGTGAGGCAACAGGGCCGGAGTCAAAATCGTCAGGCTCGACCCGCGGTTGATTCCTTCTCCATTTTGCGCTGCCCAGCGGGTACCGCCGGAGTTGCTTGGCGCGACAAAAAACTTTGCGAAAATCTGACGTGCCCCATCCTCGGATCGGCTCTCAGCCCGTAGGATAGATTTCCGGTTTTTCGATAGAGTGGACGGCTCTCGAGCGCGCATTCCTTCGGCCGAGTCGATGGTTGACGAGAAGCGGTCCCGGTTGGCTGGCCGCGGCGGGATTTCGAAGGTTTCCCCAAATTCTGGCGGGGATCCACGATGGCGTTGCGAAACGGCTGTCCGGAATCCGATTCGCGACTTTCCCAAGTCCCGGTGCGCCTTCGGACCGCAGTCGAGAACGTGCAACGTTATGCAGTTGACGGTTGAATTCCTCTCCTGGATCGCCAAGTTGCTAAGTGGCGCGAGCGTGCGGTGGGTGGACTGTCATCCCGACACGTGCCAGCGGGTATACTTCGCCAATCACACAAGCCACCTGGATGCGCTGGTCGTTTGGGCTTGCCTGCCGCCCCCCGTTCGTCGCCTGACTCGTCCGGTTGCCGCGCAGGACTACTGGGAAAAGACCGCACTCCGACGGTATTTGGCTCGCTCATTCGATGCGCTGCTGATCGATCGGAAAGAAGTCAAGGTTCACAACAGTCCGATCGATATGATGATTCGCGAGGTCGGTGATCGGGGATCGTTGATTGTATTTCCGGAGGGGCATCGCAATACGACGGGAGAATTGGGAGAATTCAAGAGCGGACTGTATTATCTGAGTAAGAAGCGGCCGGATTTTGAGCTTGTCCCGGTGCACATCGACAATTTGAACCGAGTCTTGCCACGCGGCGAGTTCCTTCCGGTTCCCTTGCTCAGCTGCATTACCTTTGGGCCGCCGATGTGGTTGGAGCAGGGCGAGTCGAAGATGCAGTTTCTGCAGCGGGCTCAGAACGCCGTTCGAAGACTGAAGGAAATCTGATTCGGCATGCCTTCGTTCTTACTACCGCCGCCAAACCTCTGGGCCTGGGGCAGCCAGTTGTCCCTCGATGGTCACACCATCATTTTGCTTGTCGTCGTCCTGAGCGTCCTGGGGATCACGTTGATTGTCGGTGAAGTGATCCGACGTCAACCAGAATCGACGATCAATCCGGCCGTCGTCAAAGCCTTCAATTTGCGAGTGCGCGCGTGGTGGTTGATGTTCCTGATCCTCACCGCGTCGTTTCTACCTCGTACGCCCGTGCCGACGGTTGTGTTGTTTTTCCTGGTGTCGTTCTGGGCTCTGCGCGAGTTTATCACGCTGACGCCAACTCGAATGGGTGACCACCGTACGTTGTTCTGGGTTTTCTTCCTGTTCACGCCCCTGCAGTACATTCTCGTTGCGCAAGGGATCGAGTTCTACGGGTTGTACAGTATCTTCATTCCCGTCTACGTCTACTTATTCATTCCAGCGCGGATTGCCTTGGCGGGAGATTTCAAACGGTTTCTGGAGCGGGCGGCGAAGATCCAGGCGGGAATCCTGATTTGTGTCTATGCGTTGAGCTACGCGCCCGCGCTGCTTTACCTCGATTATCAGGTGGATGGTGAACGCTGGGAAGGCAGTTCGGCCGGCGTCCTGTTCTACCTGATTCTCGTCGTCCAGATCGGCGACGTGATGCAGTATGTGTGGAGTCGATTCCTGGGCAAGCGGGTGATTGCACCCGCGATTAACTCGAGTCGGACTTGGGAAGGGTTTTTTGGTGGTGTGCTCAGCACAACACTGATCGGTGCGGTCCTCTATTGGGTGACGCCCTACAATCCCTGGGAAGCCGCGTTCGTTTCAATGATTACGGCGGTGATGGGATTCGCCGGGGGGATGACGATGTCTGCCATCAAACGCGACCGGGGCGTGCAAGATTATGGCACGCTGGTCGAAGGCCATGCCGGGATCCTCGATCGCGTCGATTCGCTTTGCTTTGCCGCGCCCGTTTTTTTTCACCTGGCGCTGTTTTTCTTCACCGCACGATCGACTTGACGGCGAACGTACCAGCTGTGGGCAGCCGGGTTGATGGCAACTTCGCTCGATCCGACCGAATCCCCGCCGCTTTGGGCGGGAGCATCCACGAGCGCGACACTGTTGTCGATCAGCGGGCGTGAACCACGGGCGGAGCTGCCTGTGGCCCCCGCGGGGGAACTGCCCGCGACCGCTTTCGGTGTCGGCGGCGCCGTGGAGGCAAGCTGAACGGGACTGGACGATGCCAGTTGGATGTCGCGCGGGCTGCCCTGTTTGACCCATTCGACCCATGTCAGCTGCAACTCGCCAAGCGAATCGTAGCCATAGAACTGCCGAACGGCCGCCGGCCAGTTGTCGGTATTCAGTCCCTGACCGACGAAGTGAATGAATTTCGGGCGTCCACCCTGCGCGATCAGGAAACGAGCCAGTGAGTAGCCTTGCGAATAGAGTGGCAAGATGTCGCCCGGGTATTCGGTCATTTCGAACATCCGGTTGAACGGAATCCCACGCTCCGTTTTCAGGAATCGAATGAGCCATTGCTCCTGCTTGTTGCGTTCCTCTTGATGTTCGACCGTGGTGCAGGCACCTTCGTCGGCCCAACGGGGCAGGGGGCAACCAAAATGCGTGGCAAAGATCGTGTGCGTGATCTCGTGAGGAAGTACGGAATCCAGAATCCGCTCGTGCGAGCCCTGGATCTCCATGTCCCACTCGGACGGTCGACGATTACGAAAGACGAAGCTCGTACGCCCGCCGGCCCCCAGACTCGGATCGACGCGCGCCACAATCGGACACGGAGCAGCCCAATTGGGCAACTCGTGCTCCAGCCACTCGACGGCCAATTCACGTCGGAAATGTTCCGCCGCCTGAGCGATTTCGGCGGCAAGCTGAGGCGTTGGAGCGGTGACGATGAAATTCTGAGTTCGGTAGCTTGCCCCAAGAGCCGGCCAGAGTGCCAGCAGAAGCAATAGACAGCGTGCGCGAGCGTCCATGCTCTAAATCCCTTCCGTGCCTTCTGGCACCGCTAAACTCACCCCGCATCCATGCAGGATGTTTCCGCTTCTGTTGTCGGTCCGAGTTGTTCAGCAAACCGCGGGCCATGGCGGTGTCTCGTGAGGATCGAGATCGAGATTCCGTAACCGTTTCGCTCGTTTTCGTCCTCCGGACCCCCGGAGCTGTCCGTCGCTGGGAGCCGCCATTTGTAAATCTTGCAAAAGGTAGTCGATTGTCTCCTTCGAACCTAGCCCGATATTTTCCTCGCCCGGACCCGGGCATGTCCGCTTCTGGCGACTTGCGCTGCGGTCGGAAAAGTCAACAGGAACACGGAGGGGGTGAAGTCCCTGTTGGACGGCTCCAGGAAGAGGAACCGGGGATTGACGAAGAAGGAATCTCGATGGTTGAGGGGAAGAGGAACCGAAGATTGACGAACAAGGAGTTTCGATTTTTGAGGGCAGGGGCCAGGGGCGGAGGAACAGGAGATTTACGAACAGGGAGTGTCGATTTTTATGGGCATTGGCCAGGGGGCCGGGGGAGATCCGCCGAGCTTTCCCGTACCTCGCGGTTCTCCACTCGCGAATCCAAAATCTGTCTTCCCCTCAACAATCGGAACTCCTTGTTCGTCACTCTCCGGCTCGTGCGCCTCCCCGGGGTGTGCGTTGTGTCATTTCACGTCACCCGTCGACCGCTGCGAAGAAGCTCAAGCAGGGGGCGGTTTCCGGCGGGAAACGAGAATCGGTCCAGATCGGAACGCGAGACCCAGCGGAAGGGCGGTTCGGGCGTCTGATCGGGATCGAGCACCCGGCAGCGAATGAAGTGCAGACGCAACCGGGCGTGGTCGTAGTCCTGGTGGTGGACCAAGTAGACGGATTGTGCGATGACCCGCAGGCCCGTTTCCTCGTAGGTCTCCCGAACCGCGGCTTCTTCGGGAGTCTCTTCCGCATGAATCTTGCCTCCGGGAAACTCCCAATGGCCTGCCAACGGAACATCCGGTGGGCGCAGACCGATCAGAAATCGGTCCGAATCCTCCACTACGGCAATCGCAATTTCCGTTGGCGCTGCGTGAGACATGGTGCAAATCGCCCGGTCCGCAATCGGATTCACGCCAGGCGGCGCAACTCGTCCAACAATCGACCCGGGGATCCCATCATGTTGTAGCCGCCGTCGACATGTAGGATTTCGCCTGTGATTCCATTTGACATATCGGACAGCAGGTAGGCGCCTGCCTTGCCGACCTCGTCATGTGTGATATTCCGGCCGAGGGGAGCCATTCCGGCGTACATTTGCAGCATTTCATCGACGCCGGCGGCTCGTCCCGCCAACGTGCGGATCGGCCCGGCGCTCAGCGCATTGACGCGGATTCCGCGTAGCCCCAGATCGAACGCCAAATAGCGGACGCTGGCGTCGAGGGCCGCCTTACAGATCCCCATGACGTTATAGCCGGGGACGGCCTTTTCGCCTCCAAAATAGGTCATTGTGGCAATCGAGGCACCATCGTTCAGTACTTCGCGTGCTGCGTTGCAGACGGCGATCAGGCTGTAGACGCTCACATCCATCGCGAGTTTGAACCCTGCCCGGCTAGTTTCAATCGTGTCGCGACTCAAGTCGGCTCGATCGGCAAACGCGATCGAGTGCAGCAAGAAGTCGATTCGCCCAAAGATCTCGGCGGTGGTTGCCATCACTTGGGCGATGTTCTCGTCGTTCTGGACATCCAGGGGCACGAGGAATTTTGCCTGCGGGTACTGATCTGTCAGCTGCTGGACGCGCCGGCGGTTGCGTTGCCGCGGATCGTCTTCGCGGTCGGGCAGGTGGGTAAAGCCGCACTCCCCGCCCATTTGCATGATCTGTTGCGCAATCGCCCAGGCGATTGAGTGATCATTTGCGACTCCCAATACGAGTCCCTTCTTGCCATCGAACAAGGCCATCTGTGGTTTTCTCCCCCTCATTTGTGGCCGCGACCGGTGCGAAACCTGCATTGACGGACGGGCGCAGGCCAGATCGCACGGCGTCGCTCCCCGCCATTCGAGGTACCGTACAGGATAAAGGGATCTTGGGGAAGATGCGGCTGCCCGTCGTCGGGTTGCTTCCTGCCGACCTTTGTCGCCCCCCAACGGATCGCCTATGATGGGCGACGGCCAAGTTTCTTCTGGTTTTGCACGATAGGACGGTCGTGAAGCACGCGGAATTAAGCAACGAATTACGGCGGATCGAGTCCCATCCCGGCCTGTTGGAGCCGGTTTTGGAAATGCTGGTCGAGCAGGCTGGTTTGGAGGCCCGGGCGGATTTGTTGGCGCAGGCTCTGCCACGCCTGGCCAACCTGGTCGGCAGTCGATTCCTCGCCCTGACGGTCGTCCAACGGGGCGTTTGGAGTGTGCTCGAGTCCGTGCCGGCGACGGGGTCCGGGGAGGGGTTGCCCCATGCGCTGCTGGCGGACGTTCTGGATCGGGAACAGACGACCAGCCAAGGACCTTGGTTGGCGGCGCCGCTGCTGACACGAGCCGAATCCGGTCAACTGCTGACTGCCCGCTTCGAATCGTCGCCCACTGCGTCGACCAGTTCACGCTTCGACGCTCTCGCGGCCGCGCTGGGAATCGCCTTGGAACAGGTCGAGCAGCGACAGCGCGAGCAGCGACGGGTGCGTCGGCTGGAGGCAATTCTGGAGATTGCTGGTCAGTGGAATCAGAACTTGGAGACCGAATCCCTGCTCACGCAGATGGCGGAAGCCTCCACACGACTGCTCGGGGCGGAGCGGGCCAGTATCTTTCTGTGGGACCGCTCACGGAGGCTATTGGTCGGTCGCCCCGCGCTAGGCGTCGAAGACGGCGAGCTGCGGATTCCCGACGACGCCGGGGTGGTCGGGCAGGTTGTGCAGAGCGGCGAGCCCCGTCGCGTCGATGCCCAGTCACGATCCGATGGGATCAATCGGCAAGTCGATCAGAAGCTTGGGTACCAGACGCGAACATTGCTCTGCGTGCCACTTCGCGGTCGGAAGGGGCAGATCCTGGGTGCTTTCGAGATGGTCAATAAGACCCACGGCAATTTCACCGCCGAGGACGAAGCGGGACTCGTGGAACTGGCCAGTCATGCGGCCATCGCGCTCGAGAACAGTCAGCAATACGAGCAGCTCTTGTCGAGCCGTAAGCAGATGGTCCAACAGGCGGCGGAGGGAGTGCAGCTGATCGGGGAAACACCGGCAATCCGTGAACTGCGATCCACGATCCAACGCGTTGCTCCGACCGATCTCGCTCTGCTCGTGTTGGGGGAAAATGGTACGGGGAAGGAAGTCGTCAGCCGAATGGTGCATTACCTGAGTCCACGGCGTGATGAACCGTTTGTCCCGATTAATTGCGCGGCGATCACCGAAACTTTGCTGGAAAGTGAGCTGTTTGGTCATGAGAAGGGAGCCTTCACGGATGCGCATGAGACGCGGGCCGGGAAATTTGAGATCGCTTCGGGCGGAACGCTTTTCTTGGATGAAATCGGTGACCTAAGTCCGAGTGGACAGGCGAAGCTTTTGCGCGTGTTGGAAGATAAAGTCGTGGTTCGCGTGGGAGGTACAACACCCATTCCGACCGATACGCGGGTGATTGCCGCAACAAATCAGGACCTGATGCAGATGGTGCGGCAGCGTCGCTTCCGTGAGGACTTGTTCTTTCGGCTCCACGTTGTTGCACTCCAGATGCCTCCGCTACGCGAGCGTGTCGAGGATATCCCGATCCTGGCAGAGCACTTCTTGCACGACTTCTCGGCACGAGCTCATCGGCGCCCTCCCGCTTTCAGTCAGGACGCGATCAAACGCCTGCGACAACACCATTGGCCCGGAAATGTCCGAGAGTTGCGGAATCTCATGGAACGCTTGGCGTATCTCCACTCCGACGACACGGTGCATGCGTCCGATCTGGACTTCATTCTGATGCCTGGCCACGGAGACGGACTCTCCGGCGTTTCACTCGAACTGACCTTGGCCGATGCCACACGAAACTTCCAGTCGGAGTTCATCCGCAAGCACATTGAAGCGGCGGGGGGCAACATGAGTGATGCCGCACGGAATCTTGGGCTGCATCGGTCGAATCTCTACCGCAAGATGCGACAGCTCCAGATGCCGTTGGCCGACGATGAGGGGGACACAGACGGCTCGGCAGTGACCGGTTAAAATGGATGCATGCTGCGGGACGCTTGTCGAGCGTCTTCCTGGATGCCGTGCGGCTTGGTCATAAGGAGCAGGTCATGTCAGAACTTCCGATTGAGGTTTGGTTAACGCCCGAAGCCGAGGCCGAGCGGCTATGGAAAGGAGCTCAGGAAGCGTGTCGAACGGCTCCCGAAAACGTTGTGCGACTGAGTGAGGCCCTGGACTTGGGAATCCGAGTCGTCGAAATCCTCACCGTCTGCTGTTTACAGCCCGTGCGCGATGAATTCCCCACGACCATCGGGACGATGCTCGATTCGTTACCGCCCGAGGTGGATCCCGAGCGCGATTTTCTGCATCCGCCCAAGTCGCTTCAGTTTGTCGACGTGATTGATCTGTTGAGTGGACAGGATCTGTCCTGCATCAGTCCCCAGTTGCATCATGGCTGGGAAGACCGTCGCCAGTCGTGTCGGCGATCGCGCGTCCGAACGCGGACCGTCACCGGCTTCTCAGTCGACGAGACGCAACGGAAGTCGCTGATCCTGATCGGGGCCTACCGTAATCGAATCTTCCAGACGCCTCCGCCGGTAAAGGTCATGCCTCGTGAGGTTCTCGACGCCTACCCGGTTCTTGTCGAACTGGTCAATCGTCTGTTCGCTGCTGCGCGGAATGTTCAGGGTAAGTCATCGAGCTCGACAGTCTGATCTCTGAACCGAACCGAAACCGCATCGAAGAGGCGATCAACCGAGCGGCTCGTTGGGATCGTCGAGATCGCAGTCGCTCCAGAGCTGGCGCAGTGCGCTGTCGATCATCGGAGGAATCATCGATTGTTGCGTGAATGCGCGTCTTCGCAGGTGAGGTCGAAACAGCGAGGCTTCTGGTTCGTGAGTCGATCCCCATTCCTCGCGCACCGCTTGGTCCGTGGAATGCGTGCGAAGGTGAAGACGCGTCGGAGTGTGATGGCCATGCGATGCGGAATCCTCGGCGGTCATTGCCGACGCCAGATTCACGAGCGCAACGGGCGACGGCATCGGATCCGACGCGGGCAGGCTCGCATACGTGTAACCGCCATCGCGCAAGGCGAGGACCAGATCGTTTGTCGTAAAATCCCCGTCGCAGTCCCAGTCACCTTCTGCCCATGTTGAGTTTCCCGGGATGCCATCCTCATACTCACCGGCCTGCAGGACCAGCACCAAGTCTCTGGTGTTGAAAATGCCGTCGACGTTCGAGTCTCCGAAATGCGTGTTGAGCACATTCCAGACGTAGAACTCCATATCGGCGAAATTCGTCTGGCCGCTCCGGTCCAGATCGTATTGCGGGTCGTCCATCTCGATCGCTTCGCAAAGCCGCAGAATGTCGCCTTCGTCGACGACACCATCTCCGTTCAGGTCGGAAGCAACCGTGCCCGCAACGCCGGGCGTCGGTTCGGCGGCCAGCCAATTCTGCGCCTCGTTGCCTGACGAAGAAATCGAACGTCTTTGGAGCGACATCCCGTTTCCGTCGGCGGATTCCGGCCAGGGGTTCCGGTCGTCATAGGTGACTTCGTCCTCGAACAGATAGATCGGATCTTGGACAGCTGGGGAGGATGCCCGTTGGAGCTGAATCCGGTCTTGACTGTCACTGAGCTGTCCCGCATAGCCACCGACGAGTCGAGTGCTCGCGTCGATATCGTAATGAACCCGAAATGCCTCCGTGCGCGCGGCGTTGTCTTCTCGGGAAGGATTGAAACGCAGGACCAGGATCGATTCACCCGCGTTCAAGCTCGTTCCGTCATCAAACGTATACTCGATACCGCCCCGCAATCTCCAGCGGCTGAGATCGAGGTTCTGATCCGTTGGATTTAGAATTTCCACAAACTCCAAATCCTCCCCGTCCAGATCGGGAGCAATTTCGAGCGCGGCGGACGTCGGAGCTGCCGGATGGTACTGGACTTCGCTGATGACGACGGGGCCGACGCGCGGAGCGGCGTTTGACGCGCCGAGCGTTGGGTGAGTGAGTGGGAGCAGTCGTTCCATGCTGGCGGAAGTGATTCCGAATGATTCGCCGGCCACAGAAGGCCCGAAATGGACGTCGTCGACGATCGTTTGAACCGTGCCTTGCGAGGCAATGGTCAGCCAGACGTCATCTCCTTCGGTTCCGCTCAGTGCAAAGGCGCGGTCGCCGTTCGTCGGTGAATTGAAGTCGGCCTCGCCGAACACCCGGTATTGCCCCGGTGCGAGAATCGTCCCGGCGGGGATTGCGTATTTCAGCAAGTCGCCGGCGGAATCGCTCAAGTACCAGCCACTGATGTCGATCGGGTTGGCCGTCGAGTTCCACAGTTCAATCGCATCGCCGCGGGGTGTCGTATTTCCGGAGTTCGAGACGACTTCACTAATCAGTACTCCGCGAGGCCCTGCGCCGGCTTGGGCCGGTGATCCACCAAACTCCGAACTCCCACGCCAGACATAGGACTTGTCCAACAATGATACCGGAGTGTTTTCCGGCGCAATCAGCTCCAGTGAAGCTCCCGCACCATCGGCACTCTGCGGCCACATTGCATTCTCGTCGTAGCGGAAATCGACCACCGTATTGCCACGTGCATCGTCCAGCTTGATTCGCTCACCGACGTTATCCAGACTGCCGAGGAACACGCCAGCGATCCGATTGCTTTCCACATTCGGATAGGCGGCTGAGAATGCGACCAGATCCTTGACGACGACCAGTCGCTGCCCTGGTGCGAGTTGTCGACCGGCGGGAAATACAAACGGCTCGGACGGTCCTGCCGAGATCGTGACGCCTTGCAGATCGAGTGTTGTCGCATTCGTTCCTTGGCTGATGTTGACCAACTCGATAAATTCAGTCGCGTCCTCCGCACCTGGCGGGTTGTAATGGATCTCGCTGATTCGCAAAAATTGCTGCACGTCCGTTGGCTCGACTGGCGTCTGCAGCGCATCCATTTGCGCGCCGTCGGAAGTGATCAGCAGCACGGTCTCCCCGAAATTGGAAAGGTGACCACGATAGTTGCCTTGAATGAACAGTCCTTGATCGCCTCGGGGGCCATCCACTCGTGCGCGAAAGGCTGGAACGCTGGGAGTGACGTAGAGCGATCGATTCGCGGGAATGACCGTTCCCGCCGGAAACGTGTGTTCGATGCCGCCCGTCAGGCTCCAACCGGAAATATCGACCGCGGTGTTGTTCGGATTCTTCAGTTCAATGAACTCCTGATCTTGATCCCCACTCACCGGATCCTGATCGAAATCGCCGAACTCGATTGTGGGATTGCCGACTTGCGCGTGAGGGATTCCGGCTGCGCTTTCGTCACCGATCCGGCCATCGATTAGCACCGGAAAGATCATCTGATCCGAACTCGTGCTGCTGCTGTTCAGGCTGTGGATCGCCAGAACATTCTGTCCGGGCTGCAGAAGACCCCGGTAGTCATCCAGCACGAAATCTTCGTACTGTAGCGCCGCGCTCGTTACGCGAGTCCTCGCTTCAGAATCGTATGCGGGTGTGCCGGTGAAGTTACCGCGAGCCACCTCGGTGCCGTTCAGATAGGCGACAAATCCGTCGTCGTATTTCATCCGCAGCGTGAGTGCCTCGATGGCGGAAGGATCAGATACAACGAAAGGAATTCGAAGATAGATCGACGTACATTCGCTGCAGGCATCGGTTGGACGCACCGTTGTCCGGATCAGTTCGCTGAATGTCGTACGATTCTCAAACCCCAGTCCAAGGTCCCCGGTGCTCCAGGCGGCGATGTTGGACGGATTCTGCACTCCCGTCCAGCTGGTGCCCAGGTCGTTGTTGGCGGGGACGAAGTACTGAATGTCCGTTGCATACTCGGGGATCAGATCCTTGATTTCTCCGGGTGCTAAGAGATCAATGCTGTGGTCCACATACAGGGTCTGTCGACGTTGGGGAAAGAAGCCCTTTGCGCTTTCCACGATGCTCGCCACGGAACGTGGCAACTGCGCTGCGGCCTGTGCATACAGCGCGTCCAGCCGATTCTCGAAGATGCCTTCCTCGGCCGAGGTTCCCGGTGGCTGGAGCATCGTATCCATGACGGTGCGCAATCGTCGAAGATACATTTCCCGCAGGACCGGATCATTGAAAACCGTATCGTACAGCAGATTCCATTGATCTGCGTTCTGTTTGCGATGCGCATAGTCACCGAAGAACGGATGTGCGAGGTGAGTTCCTCCGTCGCCCACGACCCCAAAGGTCCAGTCCTTATCCCAGGGGAAGATCGACCATTGCTGCGTTCCGTTCGTGTCGCGATAGAGGTAGAAGTTCTTGCGTACGTCATCGGCTTCCATCGTTACGGAACGAACGGCCAGGTAATTCAGCAGTTGGGCCACGTTGAATTGATCGAAGACCGCTTTCGCCCGGTCGCTGAGTGTTGCTCGGTTCAGTCCGTTAACGACCTCTTGGATGTCGTCCTTGCCTTCATCGAGGCGAGTCTTTTTTTCAATTCCCGTAATCGTGTCGCGGAAGACGGGCTCCAAGTTGCTCCGCTGAACGAATTTGTAGAGCGCACCCTCGGAGTCGAGGTCGTAGCGCTGGAGGAAATCTTCGTCCACCTGCTCGATAAAGACGCCAACGCGATCCGGTCTGCCGTTTACCCGCATCCAGACCAGGAAGGAACTTGAGGATTCATTGCCCGCGGCTGCGTAGGATTCAAAAGCCAGGGTCTGACGCAGGTAGCTCGAATCCGAGCCCTGGGCGTTCATGTTGAATTCCCGAACGCGGCCCAGTTGTTCGTTGACGTAGAATGGCTGGTCGTCGCCGAAGTTGAATTTCTGCGAACTGGCATTCGTCGCTCCGCCCCGCTGGCGGACGAAAATGTTGTCGTAGAATTCGCCCGCGTAATAGACGGAAGCCCGCGCACCCGTCCGGCTTCGCGCCCGAGAAACACTCTCGGTAAACCACTGCAAGAGCGGAAGTTCACTGGTTAGTGTTGGGTCAACAATCACCGTGCCGAAGTATTCTGGCGAACGATCTGTACCCGTTGTATCGAGAACTCGCGGGAAGGTGAGCGTCTCGCCCGTGGTATCACTCGCCGTGACACGGTAACGCAACATCTCGCCTGCCTCAGCCACTGCGGCTGGAATGACCGCGGTGTAGATCCCGTCACCGGCAACTTCGTCTTGCCCCGTGCCCGTGTCCGCCATTGCGATGTCCACGTGGTCGCCGTACATGACGCGATAGGTCAGCACAACGGAAGCCACATCTTCGACCGTTCGACGGACTTTCGCCTGGACGACCAAGGGGTCGGAGATGGTAGGTTGCGTCGGCGTGTGAATGACACTTTCGACTACCGGTGCGAGACTGAATCGGTCAGGATTCCGTCCGCCGGGAGTGACGTTACTGAAAAAGCCCGCGGGTGAGTCGATGACGCGCACACGGGTGGTCGACAATTCGGGGACGATGAGAAAATCGGGATCATCCACCGAGTAATTCATTCCGTGGATTGCCAGGATGTTGTTCCCCGGCACCAGATAGCCCCGGTAATCGGAAACATCCACCTCGTCGAATACGACGGCCTCTTCGTTCGAACGAGGCTCCGAGGCGGTGGAGTTATAACTCGTGAAGAGCGGCGCGTTCTGGATGTCGATCAGATTTCCATTCAGGTACACCAGATAACCGTCATCAAATTTCATCCGCAGTGTCAGTTCCTCGACCTCACCCGGATTGTCGACGGTAAACGGAATGCGCAGGTAGGCTCCGGCATTCTTCCCTTGCAGCAGTGCCTGAATATCACTTTCGAAATGTCCGTCGAAGTCCGAATTCGCGCCAAATCCAACCGCGGCTTTGACCGGCTGGCCATCCGCCAGTTGCGAAATCCAGTTTGCGTCCGGTACGAAACTCGGTTGGGTCCAATCCGTCCCCAGGCTGTCGTCGGTCGGGATCAGAATTTGCGCGCTCGTGCTGCTGGCCACAAAGCGTATTTCCTCGTCGACCATGGTGCGGCCGTAGGAAATGTCCGTCAGTTGTGTTGGGTACGGGTCTTCGAATTCCGAGGCAATCGTTTGCCCGTCCGGTTGGACGAGCGCCAGATAGTCGCCGCCGGTAGAAAGTCGAAAATTCGTGTGCAGGTTCCCCTGGGGATCGGGCACACCACGGTCTGAGGCGAAAACGATTGCGTACTCGTTCGCATTCAGCGTCAGGTCGGGGAAGGCCCACTGCGTTAGATCCTGAGAGTTGTCCGTGAGATACCAGCCCGACAGGTTCACCGCCTCATCACCCCGGTTGTAGAGTTCGATCCAGTCGGAGGATTCACCGTGGCCATCCTCCAAGATCGATTCATTGCTGGCCATGAATTCCGTGATGACCGGGTCGGCCGCCAGCAGCATCCTGGCCTCGAGCGACTCAAGGTTGAGCGGCTTTTTTTTGAAGGAGCAGATCGTGCCCCGCCTTCGTGATTTCTTCAAGGTTCGAATTCTCAAGGATCGTTATCCTCTGGGTGTTTTCGTCAACCTGGTCCGACATGCGAGCGCGCTGGAAACTCCAGCGCGCTCGTCACCTGAGCAATCGAGTCGCGCGGTCGCAAAACGACCTGTGATTCCGTGCCGGGCCGTGGCCCCGCAAAAAACCCTGAGCTTGCTCTAAGGAATCGTTCAGTAACCACCTCCCCGTTTTCGAATTCCGTGTCGGGAGGGCGAGGCTGGCCTGTTGAAAATCTGACCGGCTCGTCCGTAGCCGACCCGATCCACTCGGGCTCCCCTCGCCCCGTTTTCGGGGAGAGGGGCTGGGGGAGAGGGGCTTTCAACGTGCCACAATCCACGAGGAATCTTGGGAGACTCTTGAATGCCGTGCCCCCTCCTCCCCCCCCCCCCTCCCCCCCCCCCCCCGGGGGGGAGGGGGAGGGGCATTTCGGTTGTTCGTCGCCCGCCAGGGCCTCCC
>CAZFWV010000095.1:10709-20690 GCA_964522605.1 uncultured Pirellulaceae bacterium | reverse complement strand
CCACGATCACTGAGCACTTCGTAGGCCTCAGCAGCCTCCTTGAACAGAGTGACGGCTTCGACATCTCCTGGATGGCTATCCGGATGGTACTGGATGGCGAGTTTGCGATAGGCGCGCGAGATCTCCTGGTCTGAGGCGTCGCGACTAACGCCCAGAACTTCGTAATAGTCTCGCTTACTCGCCATAGTAGCCATCAGCGGGGGAAGTCTTCGAGCGGTTAACGCACGCTGCCTTCAATGCGCTGCTTATCCTTGTCTTCCTTTTCAAGGTTGGTCACCATTGCTTCGGTCGTTAGCAGCAATCCCGCGATACTCGCCGCATTGCCCAAGGCGGTTCGTACGACCTTGACCGGATCGATAATTCCTGCCTTGTACATGTCGGCGTACTGACCCGAGTTCGCGTCGTATCCGGTATTCGTGGGCTTGTTGCGGACCTCATCGACGACCACGGATCCGTCGATTCCCCCGTTGTCGGCGATCTGCTTCAGCGGGGCGGAGAGCACCTGCAGGATGATATCCACGCCGATCTTCTCATCCCCCTTCGCCGCATTGCGGGCCTTCGCGACCGCATCGTGACAACGCAACAGGGCAACGCCTCCCCCGGGCAGAATCCCTTCCTCGACCGCCGCGCGCGTCGCATGCAATGCGTCTTCCACGCGGGCCTTCTTCTGCTTCATCTCGGCCTCGGTCTCGGCACCGACCGAAACGATCGCGACGCCACCGGTCAGCTTGGCCAGCCGCTCCTGGAGCTTTTCGCGATCGTAGTCGCTGTCTGTCTGCTCAATCTGTCGCTTCAGCTGAGCAATCCGCTGCTGAATGTCCGACGTCTTTCCAGCGCCCTGAACGATGGTCGTATCGTTCTTGTCAACCGTGATCTTCTTGGCGCGACCCAGGTGCTCCAGCGTCAGTTTCTCCAACTGCAGCCCCAAATCTTCGCTGATCATGGTCCCGCCGGTCAAAATCGCCATGTCGCCCAGCATCGCCTTGCGACGATCCCCGAATCCAGGCGCTTTCACGGCACACACATTGAGCACGCCGCGCAGTTTGTTGACAACCAGTGCCGTCAGCGGTTCGCCCTCGACATCCTCGGCGATGATCAGCAGGGGCCGACCCGATTGACTGACCTTTTCCAGGATGGGAATCATGTCGCGCAGGTTGCTGATCTTCTTTTCATGAATCAAGATCAACGCGTCTTCCAACTCACAGGTCATCTCGGCCGGATTGTTGATGAAGTACGGCGAGATATACCCCTTGTCGAACTGCATTCCCTCGACGATTTCCAGGGCGGTCTCGGCCGTCTTGCCTTCTTCGACCGTAATCACACCGTCCTTGCCGACTTTTTCAATCGCGTCGGCCAGCAACTCACCGATCGCCGGATCGTTATTGGCACTGATTGCCCCGACCTGCGTGATCTGCTCCTTGCTGGAAACCGGCTTCGCCATCTCCACCAGAGCCGACTCGGCGGCCGTCACGGCACGCTCGATTCCCCGGCGAATCGCGGCCGGGTTGCTGCCCGCCACGATGTTGCGAATCCCCTCGCGAAAAATGGCCCGCGCCAAGACGGTTGCCGTCGTCGTGCCATCGCCCGCGATGTCAGAGGTCTTGCTTGCCACTTCGTTGACCAGCTTGGCCCCCATGTTCTCGAAGCGATCCTCCAGTTCGACTTCCTTGGCAACCGTGACACCGTCCTTCGTTACCGTCGGTCCACCAAACGACTTGTCGATAATCACGTTCCGACCGGTCGGCCCCATGGTAATGGCAACCGCATCGGCCAATTTATCAATGCCTCGTAGCATCTTCGCTCGGGCATGGTCTTCAAAAAGCAATTGTTTGGCCACGCTGGAATTCCCTTATGGATGTAGTATTCGTTCTCGTTTCGCCCATCCAAGCTCGTCGCCCGAAGGGCCACCGATCCGATTGACGAGGGGTCAGGAGATCAACTTCGCAAGAATATCGCTCTCGCGCAAAATCTTGACTTCTTCGCCATCCACCTCGATGTCCGATCCGCCATATTTGCCGTAGATCACTTGATCTCCGACCGCGACCGACAACTGGCCACGGTTGCCGTTATCCAGCAACTTGCCAGGTCCCACGGCAATCACGGTCCCGCGTTGTGGCTTCTCTTTCGCCGTGTCGGGCAGCACGATTCCACCCGCCGTAGTCTCCTCCGCCTCAATCGGTTCCACCACAACCCGATCATCCAAGGGTCGAATCTTGATCTTCTTCGCCATGTTCGTTGTCCTTTATGGAAGCTGATGCCTGTAAACGTTGTTGTTCGATTTCAAATGCAATCATCCGCAGGTGGGCCGCATCGGCCTGGGCAACATTACATCATGCCGCCCATGCCACCCATGCCACCCATGCCGCCCATGCCTCCCATGCCACCCATGCCGTGGTCATGGTGCTGATCGGGCCCTGCTTCTTCCTCCTCCTTCGGGATTTCCGTGACCAGCGACGAGGTGGTCAGCAGGAGGGAGGCGACGCTGGCCGCGTTCTGGAGTGCTGTGCGAACGACTTTGGCGGGATCGATCACGCCGTCTTCCGTCAGATCACCGTAGGAGTCGCTATCTGCGTTGTAGCCGTCGTTCTTCCCCTTCATCTGGCGAACGCGATTAACCACAACGGCGCCGTCGACGCCCGCATTCGTTGCGATGGCACGCAACGGGTAATCGAGGACACGTCGAACAATCTGCACACCCAGTGCCTGGTCGCCGCTTGCATCGACCTTGTCGAGCGCCTTCTCGCAACGAATCAGTGCCATACCGCCGCCCGGGACAATCCCTTCCTCGAGGGCCGCCTGAGTGGCCGCTTTCGCGTCTTCGAGCAACGCCTTCCGCTCTTTCATCTCGGTTTCGGTTGCGGCACCGCAATTGATCTGTGCAACACCACCGGCCAGCTTGGCCAATCGCTCCTGCAACTTTTCGCGATCGTAGTCGCTGTCGGTGTTGGCAATCTCATTGCGAATCTGCTCAGCTCGACCGGCGATCTCATCTTTCTTGCCGGCGCCCCCCACCATGATCGTGGTGTCCGACGTGATCTTGATCTTGCGGGCGCGACCCAAGTCGCTGAGCTTGACGCTTTCCAGGTCAATTCCCAGGTCTTTAAAGACGGCGGTCGCTCCCGTCAGAATCGCGATATCACCGAGCATCGCCTTTCGCCGATCCCCATAACCGGGCGCCTTGACGGCACAGCAGTTCAGGATGCCGCGCATCTTGTTGACGACCAGCGTCGCGAGCGCCTCGCCCTCGACATCTTCCGCAATGATCAAGATCGGCTTGCTCGCCTTGCTGACCGCCTCGAGCAACGGAACGAGTTTCTTGGCGGACGAAATCTTCTCCTCGTAGACCAGAACCAAGCAGTTCTCCAATTCCACGATTTGTTCGTCCGGGTCAGTCACGAAATGAGGAGAGAGAAAGCCTCGGTCGAACTGCATGCCTTCAACGACTTCCACCGTCGTCTCACTACTGCGTCCTTCCTCGACGGTGATCACACCGTCTTTTCCGACGCGCAGAAAGGCGTCCGAGAGCACGCTGCCGATGGAGGGATCGTTGTTGCCGGCGATCGTCGCGATCTGCTGAATCTCTTTCTTGTTCTTCCCGTCGACCGGATTCGCCATTTTCCGAATGGCTTCGGCTACGGCTTCCACGCCGAGCTGAATGCCTCTCGAGAGAGCCATCGGATCGGCCCCAGCGGCCACCATCCGCAACCCTTCGCGATAGATTCCCTCCGCCAGGACCGTTGCGGTCGTCGTCCCGTCTCCCGCTACTTCATTGGTCTTGCTGGCGGCTTCCTTGACCAACTGGACGGCAAGATTCTCATAGGGGTCGTCCAGTTCGATGTCCTCGGCAACTGTCACGCCGTCCTTCGTGATTTTGGGGGATCCCCACCCCTTGTCGAGCACCGCGTTCCGGCCGCGC
Source organism: uncultured Pirellulaceae bacterium (assembly GCA_964522605.1). Classification (GTDB taxonomy): domain Bacteria; phylum Planctomycetota; class Planctomycetia; order Pirellulales; family Pirellulaceae; genus CAVZLD01. The sequence goes on along the minus strand of CAZFWV010000095.1, from coordinate 16,774 downwards.
GGGCCCAACGTACTTCGCACCGCCCGAGTCAGCTTCGAAACTCCTGAGAGTAACGGCTGACGCGCTTCGTCTTCAAACACCATTTGCTTCGCCACGACAGGTTTCCTCCTGCAATGTTTTCCCGAGTACTGGGCTCGTCGTCTGACAACGCTCGACGAACCCTATCGATGGAACCGGTCTCGCACGTCGCGAAACCGAAATGGCAGTCACCGCGATCAGAGACTGCTCCTTGGAGCAAGCCGCGTGCCAACGCTTCAAGGTCGATCGCAACTCCTTGCCAGAAAACGACTTCAGCTTATCGGATCAGACCCAGGTCAATTGTGGGTCCCCGGGCGTACTCGCGGGTAGCTGTCAGAATGGCAGGATCGGTTCCGGTACCCGCTCGGCGGAGGAGCTGGCTGATCGTCGCCGAGGGAACAACCTTGGAATCTGCGCTCTCTTCCGCGTCTTTCCGCGATTCTCCGCGGCCGTGCTCCTTGCGAGGTCCCATTCACCGCGGAGTGAAATCGTCCGCCGGCCCCAGTCCCCGAATAAACGCGGCCAGTAGTTCCGCGGCCGCATCGAGGTCGTCGAGGGATACGGTTTCCACGGGACTGTGCATGTACCGGTTGGGCACGCTGACCAATCCCGTCGCTACCCCGGAGCGCGAGATCTGCAAGGGGTTGGCATCATTGGGGGTCGCGCGTCCGATCGCCGCCAGTTGGTAGGGAATCGGCCTGGATTCCGCGATCTCAATCAGCCGTTGCGAGACGACCGGATTCATGTTCGGTCCGCGGAAGATGACAGGTCCGCCACCCAGTCGAATCTCGCCCTGCTGTTTCTTCTCGATCGACGGGCAATCCGTCGCGTGTGTCACATCCACGGCGATTCCGACGTGAGGCTGAATCGCAAAGGCACTCGTCTGGACCCCGCGAAGGCCGATTTCCTCCTGAACGGTCGAGACGGAGAAGACGGCACACTGGAGGTCGGAGGAACGGCAGCGACGGAGTGCCTCGACGACCACCCACAATCCGCTGCGATTATCGAGGCCCGGTCCATTGACCAGATGATTCTGCAATCGTTGCAGTCCCAGATGGGGCGTAATCGGATCGCCGATGCGAACCAACTGCTCCGCTTCCTTCTTGTCGCGCGCGCCCACGTCCAGCCACAGATCTCGATCGCGCACGACCTGCTTGCGTTCCTCTTCGGTCAACAGATGGATGGGTTTTCGGGAGATCACGGCGGGGACGGCGCCTTGCCGCGTCCAGATGGTCATGCGTTGCCCGACGAGCTGTTGAGGATCCCAGCCTCCGATTGTCTGGGCGTACAGAAAGCCCTCGGGATCGATGTACGTGACGACCATCCCGATCTGGTCGCAGTGCCCGGCAAGGAGGATTCGGGTGGGAGCCGTGGGATTCCGACTCAGAATTACGTTCCCGTGGCAATCGGTGGTCATTTCGTCGGCAAATTCGCCTGCATATTGGCGAACCACTTCCTGAACCGGCTGCTCATAGCCGGACGGACCGGGGGTTTCCATTAAACGTTGCAGGAAGGCAAAAGCCGTGGGCTCCATCAGTCATCCTCCGTAAGAAGCTGAATCTCGGGACTATGTTTGCTTGACGGTCCGCCGTCACTCGACCTACGATACACGGCTTCCGGCAGGACCAAAACAGGGCACTATAAAGCGATTTCTGCATGGCGCAATCATCAAAAAACCGGGGGCGTGCTGAGGCCAAGGTCGCCATTATCGGTATGGGAACGGTCGGTACGGGGGTGGCCAGGATCCTGCTCGAGCATCGCGACCGCATGCGTCGTCATGCCGGACGAACAATGCGGCTCGAAAAGGTCGTGGTTCGCGATCTGCAGAAGGCACGCGGCTGTCCACTGCCGGCGGGGATCTTGACGGACGATCTGCGGCAGGTGACGGAAAACCCGGAAATTGAGGTGGCCGCCCAGCTGATCGGCGGACTTGAGCCGGCACGAACGATCATGCTGCAGTTGCTCGAGAGCGGCAAAGATGTCGTCACGGCCAACAAAGCGCTCCTGGCAGAACACGGTCCCGAATTGTTCGATCGTGCTCGACAATTAGGACGTTCGATTGCCTTTGAAGCGGCCGTCGCGGGCGGGATTCCCATCGTGACCAATATCAGCCAATGTCTGTCCGCCAATCAAATCCTGTCGCTCCGCGGCATCCTGAACGGCACGAGTAACTTCATCGTCTCGCAGATGGAGGAGCAGCAGGGCACGTATGCCGACGCCTTACGCGAAGCGCAGCGACTCGGGTTTGCCGAAGCCGATCCGTCGATGGATGTCGACGGAACGGACGCCGCGCAGAAGCTCGCGATCCTGGCCCATCTCGCATTCGGTGCAGAGGTCCCCTGGGCAAAAATCCCGCGGGTGGGAATCGACGGTCTGGATCTGAACGATCTGCGTTGGGCAAAGGAGTTGGGCTACCGAATCAAAGTTCTCGCCGTCGCTCAGCTTCAGGACCATCAGGTCGAGCTGCACGTGTCGCCGACGCTGGTCAAGATTGGCACACCGCTGGCCGAAGTGCGGGGCGCCAACAATGCAATCAGCGTAGTCGGAGACATGGTCGGCAGGGTGTTCTACCATGGCTTGGGGGCGGGACAGCTGCCGACCGCCTCGGCCATCGTGGCCGATCTGATCGACACGTTGGCCGGTCGGGCAGCGATCACGTTCCGCAATTCCGAGTGGTGGTCGCAGGCGGAACCGATCGTTCCGATGGCCGATCACGCGTCTGCGCTGGGCCGCTACTATCTTCGGTTCACGGTCGAAGATCATCCCGGCGTCTTGGCGCGGATCGCCGGCGTTCTGGGTCGGCATGAGATTTCGATCGCCTCGGTCATCCAGCGAGAGATCGAAAGCCGTTCCGATGCCTCGGACGATGTATCCTTGGTGATCATGACCCACACAGCCAATGAAGGAAAGGCGGCCGCCGCCGTCGCGGAAATTGACCAGCTGCCTTCGATTCGTGCGGGAAGTGTTCGCATGCGTGTCCTGGAAGAATGAGTTTTGGGCGTCACCGAAGCGAAGGGAGTAGCCATGAAATACGCGATCGTAATCCCCGACGGATCGGCGGATGAACCGCAGACGGCGCTCGACGGAAAGACGCCGTTGCAAGCCGCGCAGACCCCCGCCATGGACCGCATCGCGAAACGAGGCATCGTCGGTCGCGCGTCCAACGTCCCCGTCCAATTACCGGCCGGTTCGGATGTCGCCACAATGAGTCTCTTGGGATATTCCCCGGAGACCTATTACACGGGCCGTGCTCCGCTGGAGGCTGTTGCTCAAGGAATCCAACTGGGACCCAATGATTGGGCGATCCGCTGCAATCTGGTGACGATCGAAAACCAACAGATGAAGGATTTCACAGCGGGCCATATCAGCACCGAGGAAGCTCGGCAGCTGATGCAGACTGCGCAACAAGAGTTGGGAAGCGATCAGCTGGAATTTGTGGCCGGCGTGAGTTATCGCAATCTGTTGATCTATCGCGGCCAACCCGGTTCCGCACCGTTTTCCGTCGAGACCCGCTGCACACCGCCGCACGACCTGACGGACAAGGGGGTCACGGACGATTATCCTCGGGGACCGGGCAGTGACCTGTTGAACCATTTGATGGAACGGACACTCGAGTTATTTGCCGACCATCCGGTCAATCAGGCGCGTCGCCGCGCGGGAAAACCGGCAGCGACAAACGTCTGGCTCTGGGGTCTGGGCGGAACACCGGCGCTGCCGGCATTTCAGGAGGTCTATGGCCTGAAGGGTAAGATGATCACCGCAGTCGATCTGCTGCGGGGATTCGCCACGCTGATCGGCTGGGAGCGAATCGAAGTCCCCGGCGCCACCGGTTACCTCGACACGAATTATGAGGGAAAAGGCCAGGCAGCGATCGAAGCGTTGAAGACGACCGACCTGATTTGCGTGCATATCGAGGCCCCCGACGAGGCCTCCCATGCGGGTGACGTCGCCGCCAAAATCGCGGCGTTGGAGTCGATCGATCAGAAAATCGTCGCACCGCTCCACCGTGCCTTGGAGGCTCACGGCGCGTACCGTATGCTGATCAGTCCAGACCATCCGACGCCGCTGCGGACCAAGACCCATAGCCACGGTTTTGTGCCGTTCGCGATTGCGGGACAAGGCATTCCGCCTGATCCGTTCTCCACGTACGACGAAGTCGCAGCCGGCCAGAGTGAGCTGGCGTTTGACAATGGTTGCGAACTGATGCGGTTTTTCATCTCGTCCTGACCGACCCACGAACGGTCGCGACATCGGTCTTATTTTGGAAGTTCCCAAATGTCTCTCATTGTGCAGAAGTTCGGCGGTACGAGTGTCGCCGACAGTGAAAAGATCCTCGCCGCGGCGCGCAAGGCAATTCGGGCTCAGCAAGAAGGCCATCAAGTCGTCATGGTCGTCAGCGCCATGGGAAAGAACACGGATTTGTTGGTCCAGTTGGCCCAAGAGATCACCGAACGTCCATCCGCCAGAGAAATGGATATGCTGCTGTCGACGGGCGAGCAGGTCAGCGTCGCCCTGATGGCGATGGCGATTCACTCGCTGGGCTCGAACGCGGTGAGCCTGACCGGTGGTCAGATCGGGATTCGAACCGACAGCACGCACACCAAGGCACGCATTATCTCGATCTCGACGGAGCGTTTGCAGCATTATCTGGATGCGGGAAACATTGTGATCGCGGCGGGATTTCAGGGAATCGACGAGAACTTTGACATTACGACGCTCGGTCGCGGTGGAAGTGACACGACCGCCGTCGCTCTGGCTGCGGTGTTGCGGGCGGATGCGTGTGAGATCTACACCGACGTCGACGGGGTCTACACCACGGACCCGCGGAACCTGCCCGAGGCGCGACGCGTCAGTCAGGTTAGCTACGACGAGATGCTGGAACTGGCGAGCCTGGGCGCCGGCGTGATGCACAGTCGTTCCATCGAATTCGCCAAGAAGTTCTCGGTGCCGATCCACGTGCGCAGCAGCTTCACGGACATCCCCGGGACAATGATCGAGTCCGAATCGGAAGCCCCAGGTCGCGTCGTCAGTGGGGCCGCAATGACGCGCAACGAGGCACGGATTACGGTTTCCGGCGTTCCCGACATTCCCGGAACCAGTTACGAGATCTTTTCGCGCGTCGCGAAGAAGAATGTGTCCGTCGATATGATTGTCCAGAACGTCGGGGACGAAGGCCGTGCCGACATCTCGTTCACGGTCCCCCGTGACGAGTTGGACATCACGCGGGAAGCCATCCAGGACGCCCACACTTCCCTCGGCCCATTCACGGTCTCGCATGACGACCAGGTGGCAAAAGTCTCGGTTGTCGGAAACGGGATGGCGGTGCAAACAGGTGTCGCGGAACGAATGTTTCGCGCCCTGTCCGCCGCGGAGATCAACATTCAGATGATCACCACCAGCGAAATCAAAATCTCAACGCTCATCCCGCGCGACCAGGCACTGCTCGGCCTGCGAGTCGTTCACGGAGAATTCGAATTGGAAAAGGAGCCGGATCCTTCGGAGCGGGTTTCGCCCGGCGCACCAGCGACGGCGGGTACCCGTGACCTGCTCGCCGTCGTCGAACAATTGCGCGGCATGGAAGAGCTGACGATCGATGATATTTCCCTCGATGACAGCCAGGGACGTGTGACCATCTTCGGTGTACCCGACATGCCCGGCGTCGCCGCAAGTGTCTTTCGCGACATCGCCGCCGCAAAGATCTCGGTCGACATGATCGTGCAAAGTTACACCAGTGGAGGACTCGCCAACTTGAGCTTCACCGTACCCAAAGCCAGCGTTGCAGCGAGTGTCAATGTCGTTCAGAAGTTGACGCAAACCTATCCCAGTTTGCGAGTCACCAGCAGTCCCAATGTCGCTAAGTTGTCTGTGAGCGGAATCGGCCTGCGGAGCCACACGGGCGTTGCCATTCGCATGTTCCGTGCGTTGGCAGAAGCCCGGATCAACGTGATCATGATCAATACGAGTGAAGTTCGGGTCAACGTCGTCGTCGACGGATCGCAAGGACCGACGAGTCTCCATTGCCTGCAAGAAGCCTTCGCCGATGTGTA
>CAZFWV010000095.1:0-10609 GCA_964522605.1 uncultured Pirellulaceae bacterium | reverse complement strand
GTCCAATCCCTGTCGATCTGGCAGAAGGTCGTCGAAGTCACCGGCATCGTTGTGCTCTTCTTCCTCGTCGGCAGCGGCATCGCGCCGGAAATCAACGAGGCCCATTATCTTGCAAAGGCGAAGCACTTCTGGAATCCGCAGTGGTGCCCGAACGATGCGTTCCTCAATTCGGTCGACGCCCATTCGGTGTTCTACATCACTTGGGGCTGGACAACCCAAAGGCTCTCCCTGACCGAAAGCGCATGGCTCGGTCGCCTGGTTGCCTGGATTCTGCTCGCCGCTTGCTGGTCCCGACTTAGCTGGAGCCTGCTGCCTCGCTGGGGCTGTGCTTTGCTGTCCGCAGGACTGTGGGTCGCGATGGTCTCCCGTTTCCACATGTCGGGCGAGTGGATCATCGGCGGCATCGAAGCCAAGGTCTTCGCCTATGCGTTCGTGTTGTGGGGGCTGGCGGAAGTCGTTTACGGTCGATGGAACCGAGCCTGGCTCCTGCTGGGGGTAGCGTCCGCGTTTCATGTCCTCGTCGGCGGCTGGACGGTCGTGGCGGTCTTCATTGGCTGGGCCTGCCAGAAGCAGACGGAGCGACCGACGTTGATGGGCATGGCTCCGGCTCTCCTTCTCGGCGGTTTCTTGTCTTTGCCCGGTCTTCTTCCTTCGCTCCGCTTGACCTGGCAGGCCGACGCGGCAACCGCCGAGGCCGCCTGCCAGATCTATGTGTTTGACCGGCTAAGGCACCATCTTCTTGTGAACGATTTTCCCGTCCTATTCCGCGTTCGTCACGCGGCGCTGGTCCTGCTGTTCCTGTATCTTGTGTGGACCCTGCGACATGATCGCCCGTACTTTCGCCTTGCTGCATGCGTTGTTGGCGCAGTCGTCATCGCAGCACTCGGCATTCTCATTCAATGGACCGGGCCCTATTCACTCGTGCGGCTGTACTGGTTCCGTGCCACGGACGTCATGGTTCCCCTGGGCGTCGCAATCGGAGTCCTGTTGTGGATCCAGCAGCTGTCCATCGATCGGAAGCGAATCGCCTCGAGCCTGCTGGCACTCTCCATTGTGCTGGTCACCACCCATGTCGCCTCGATCGCGATTGCGGATCATGTCCATCCGATCCCCGCAGCAGATCGGCAGGGGCAGATCGTGCACCGGGCACAATGGGAACAATGGCAGGAAGCGTGTCGCTGGATCGCCGAGCACACTCCCGCCGATGCGTGCGTGCTCGCTCCGATGGATCACCAGACGTTCAAGTGGAACGCCGGACGCAGCGAAGTTGTCACCTGGAAGGACATTCCCCAGGATGCGGTCGGCATCTTGGACTGGCAGCAGCGGCGAGAAGACGTGACCCAACTGATGATGCTCGCCGACGCTGGATCGCGAGCTGATTTTCAGCGGCGGCTGCGCGAGTTGGCGCAAAAATACGAGTTCGACTATTGGTTGGTGCGCACCAACCGGCCCTGGCCCACGCAGGGGCTGGCGCTCCAATTCCGCAACGAGTCGTATGCCATTTACGGCGTTCCCCGGCAAGGTGAGGGAAGATAATGGACCGCTTGGGGGACGACCTGCCCGAACGACTGACCCGCGAGGTGGGACACGGCCGTGGGATACCGGCGGCGCGAGAACGCCTCGCGCCCCAGCTCGCCTACGGACGACATGCGGGACCTGCGGCATTTGATGCCCGCACCGCGTCGGTCGTGATCCTGCTGTATCCGCGGCAACAACAATGGTGGGTTCCTTTGACGGTGCGTCAGCCACACTTAACGGACCACGCGGGCCAGATCAGCCTGCCGGGTGGAATGCTGGAACCCGACGAGCGATCGGACGTCGGAGCCCTGCGTGAACTGGCGGAAGAACTAGGTGTTGCGGAATCCTTGCCCCGATTGATCGGTCACTTGACGCCGCTGTACGTCTTCAACAGCAATTTCCTCGTCACACCTTGGATTGCTTGCTTGGCAGACCCACCGTCCTTTGCCCCACAGTTGGACGAAGTGGCAGAGGTCTTCGAAATGTCCCTGACAGCGCTTTTGGACGAGTCGCACATCGGGCAGATCCAGATCCAGCGAGGAGCGTTCCGCTACTCGGCGCCATGCATTCGCTGCAGGCAATACCGGATCTGGGGTGCCACCAGCATGATCCTGGCCGAGTTTTGCGCGGTGTTACGGCGCAGTCTGCATCCGATCTCCCCTGGCTCCCTATCCGAAACCGATCTATAAAATGACTTGCTTTCCGAGCGGGAGGTGGCAGGTTCGCCAACACGTAGACTTCGTTAGGTCGTAGCCGAATTCGTGAGAATTCGGCACCTTTGTTGGTGGGTCCCCTCGCTCAAGAGCTCCGAATTCTCACGAATTCGGCTACGTGCAACTTCCAACCTCGCGCTTCGCCTTATGTTCGTTTTCGATCCAAATGAGGGCATCTTATGATCCGCGTGGGAATCGTTGGGGCAACGGGCTATACGGCGCTGGAGTTGATCAAACTGCTGCTGCGCCACCCGGAAGTTCAGCTCGTCGCCTTGACCAGTCGGCAGGAGGGCAATCCTCACGTTTCGACCGTCCATCGTCAGCTGAGCGGACGCTTGGACCTGACGTTGCAGAACCTGGAGGTGGAACAATTGGCGGAAACGTGTGACTGCGTCTTCAGTTGCCTGCCTCATGGAGCTTCCGCCGAAGCCGTTGCCGATCTGCTCGACGCGGGATTGCACGTCGTCGACTTCAGCGCGGACTACCGCCTGAGCGATGTCGAGTTGTATCAACAGTGGTACGAAGTGCAACATCCTGACCCCGACCGAGTCGGCCAGGTTCCGTATGGACTGCCGGAGTGGTTTCGCGATCCGATTCGTGAGGCATCCCTGGTGGCCAATCCAGGCTGTTATCCCACGTCGGCGATCCTTGCACTCGCCCCGCTATTGAAAGAGCAGTTGATCGAGGACGAAGATCTGATTGTCGACTCGAAGAGTGGAGTCTCGGGCGCCGGACGGACGCCGAAGCTGACGACTCACTTTCCGGAATGCAACGAAAGTGTTTCTGCCTACAACGTCGGGTATCACCGACATACGCCGGAGATCGAACAAGTGCTGTCGCGCGTGACAGGACGATCGCAGCGGATCGTCTTCACGCCTCATCTGATCCCCATGGATCGAGGAATTCTCACGACGGCCTATGGACATCGCCGAGAGGGCGTGACCGAAACTCAACTGATGGATGCTCTGCGGCAAACGTACGCTCATTGTCCGTTCGTGCGTGTCGTGGAACATCTGCCGTCGACGAAGGATACGGCCTTTACGAATTACTGTGACATCAGTGTTCGGGCAGTCGGTGAGCGTGCCGTGGTGGTCAGCACGATTGACAATTTGGTGAAGGGTGCATCGGGAGCGGCCGTGCAGAACATGAATCTGATGTTCGGCTTTCCGGAAACGACCGCATTGTTGTAATCGCCGTTTGTAGAAGGACCATTCGATGTCGCATCCGCTTCCCCAGGGCTTTTCCTGTCAGGGACTCTCTTGCGGAATCAAACGCGACGCATCGCGTGAGGATCTAGGCTTAATCCTCGCCGATCGCGATTGTGTTGCCGCAGGCGTCTACACGCAAAACCAGGTTGTCGCGGCCCCGGTAATCTTGGATCGGCAGCGCACGCCCAGCGACCGGATCCGTGCGATCGTGGTGAATTCGGGAAACGCCAACGCATGTACCGGGCAGCGGGGACAGGACGATGCGACACAGATGACGCATCTTGTGAGCGCAGCCTGCCAAATTGATCCCGCACAAGTGCTGGTTCTCTCCACGGGAATCATCGGCGAACATCTGCCGATGGAAAAGATCTCGCGTGGGATTACTCACGCCGCGCAACAACTGGGACGCGACGAGAGTCACCTCACCGCGATGGCGCGGTCGATGATGACAACCGACACCCGACCAAAATTGGCCGGGTGTGCCGTCGCACGCGACAACGGCACTTATCAGATCACCGGCCTGGCCAAGGGAGCCGCCATGATCGGTCCCCGAATGGCGACCATGCTCGCCGTCGTGATGACGGACGCTTCCTTGAAGCTTGAGGATGCCCAGTCGGCGCTGGCGGAGGCCGTGGAGGACAGTTTTAACTGCATCAGTGTTGAAGGACACATGAGCACGAACGATACGGTGCTGCTGTTGGCTAGTGGTGCCGGGCAGAGCCCGCGTCTCGGCGGCGAGGATCTGCAGCACTTTCGACAAGGATTGAAGCAGGTCTGTATCGACTTGGCCCGCTCGATCCCCGATGACGGCGAGGGAGCCACCCACCTGATCGAAGTCCATGTGACCGGGTGTCGTCAGCGGGACGACGCGAAAAGAATCGCCAAAGCAGTTGCCAACAGCCCGCTCGTGAAAACCGCAGTCGCAGGTGCCGATCCGAACTGGGGGCGAATCGTCTCGGCGGCCGGCGATGCGGGAGTTTCCTTCGACCCCACGACGGTGCGATTGAAAGTGAATGACTGGGAACTTTTTCAGGACGGCAGCCCACTGCCGTTCGACGCGGAACAAGTCTCCTGTTCGATTCGCGATCATCGGACCACGCGAATCGAGTTGGATCTAGGGCAGGGCGGGGCTTCGATTCGCTTCTGGAGCTGTGATCTGACCGCCGAATACGTTCGGCTAAACGCGGACTACCACACCTAGCCGCCAGCGGGCCACATAAGCCGAACAAACGGCAGCTTCCCACCGCGCGGGAAGAGGGTCACTCGCACCGCTCGATCCACGTCCGTCCTTCTGCTTCCCGCCCGACCATAACCTATGGTTGCGTGAGGGTACCGGTCCGTCTGGGCTTGGTCGGCATTCCGGAGCTCGCAGGGGCTATCAGTAACGAGGACGCAGAATGAACACGCAGCAACCCGACCTACAGAACTTGTCGCGCATCGCACCGAAATGTCCCACCGGAGTGATTGGAACAGCAGGATTTGACGGGGACGACCCGAGTTGGGCGGTGGTGGCAACCGACATGCGGCAGCGACTGACCAACAATCCAGAACTGCAGACGGGTGCCAAGGAAGATGAGTTCCACGAGAAATCAACCGGCGGTTTCTTCCCCCAAGTTGCCCGATCATTTCGCAACACCGGTTTACGGGAAAGCAACATCGAGGCGCTCGTCCTGAAGTACCTGCTGAATTGCGGTCGGGCGACCGGTCGAGAAATCAGCGAACAGTTGGGCCTGCCGTTCGGCATGATGGAACGAATGCTGCACTCGATGAAGATGCAGCAGCTTCTGGTGATCCGCTCTGACGCACCCCTGGGCGATTTTTCATTCGAATTGACCGAGTTTGGCACGGACCGCGCGAGACGTTTCGCTCAGCAATGCACTTACTTCGGTACGGCCCCCGTACCGCTCGAACAGTATGCGAGCAGCGTGTTCGCTCAGACCGTGCAGGGACAAAAGCTGACGATCGACGACATCCGCAAAGCATTCCAGGGACTCGTACTCAGCGACACCTTCCTGGGACGGTTGGGCGAAGCTGTGAATATGGGACGAGGGATGTTCTTGTCCGGAGCCGCCGGAAACGGCAAGTCGACAATCGCGGAACAAGTTGCCAACGCCTATAGTCCCTGCATCTGGATCCCCCGCGCCATCATTGTTGGCGGCGAGATCATTCGAATGTACGACCCGATCCATCACGAGATCGTGGAGATTTCGGAGGATGATCCGCTGGACGTCGAACAGCTGGACCGCCGCTGGGTTCGTATCCGTCGGCCCACCATCAGCCTCGGTGGTGAGTTAGAACTCGCCAGCTTTGACGTGCACACGAACAACATCACGGGCATCAGTGAGGCCCCCATTCAGTTAAAGAGTAACTGCGGAACGCTGGTGATCGACGATTTTGGACGGCACCGTTTTCGGCCCGAGGAACTTCTGAATCGGTTGGTCGTTCCTTTGGAGCGACAAAGCGACAATCTCCAACTCAGCAGCGGCCGGACGTTCCGCGTCCCGTTTGACTGCATGGTCGTCTTCGCCTCGAACATGAACCCGGCAGAGCTGGTCGACGAAGCGTTTTTGCGGCGCATTCCCTACGTCATCGACGTGGTCGATCCGACCGACGAAGAATTTCGTGCCGTGTTTGAACGAACGGCCGCCCGATGGGGCATCGAGTTCACACCGACGGAACTCGAGCATCTGCTGGAACTGTATCAGCGGGACGGCGGACGCCCCAAACGGTTCTGTCATCCGCGCGACATCCTCTCCACGATTCGCAACGCGTGCGACTTCCATGGCGTGCCCCCAAAGGCAACTGTCGAGTCCATCGACGCCGCCTTCGCCTCGCTCGCCGTCCTGCGGACCAAGCTGCCGGGGTAGACGACTGCCGCACCCGACGTTTCGTTTCGAACGAACCGTGCGACCTGGATTTCCCGTTGAGATTCCCCGTGCCACAGATCGGTCCCAGCGCAGGGGCTCGAGCTGGCGCGTTTCAAGGGAAAAACTGTGGATCATCCGCGCGGTCGCGACACGTACCAATCGCTCCGCGGTCATCCGTTCCCTCCGCGAAATCCGCGGCTTCTCTTTCAACTGATGCGGCCCCGCTTCCCGGGTGCGGGGGACGCAGCCGCCATGCTTCCGACTTGGAAGGGCGGAGGAGCCGAAGATTGACGAACAAGGAGTTCCGATTGCCGAGGGGAAGACAGATTTTAGATTGGCGAGTTGAAAACCGCAAAGAACGGCAAACTTCGGCGGATCTGCCCCTTACCTCTGGCGGCCGCCCCTCAAAAATCGGAGCTCTTTGTTCGTCAATCTTCGGCTCCTCCACCCCTGTCCATCCGACAGGGACTCCATCCCCTCGATCTTCCTGTTGACTTTTCCGACGTCAGCCGAAGTCGACAGAAGCTGACATGCAACCGGAAGCCATGTCTCCCGCGAACCTCCCTTCCTTCGCCAGCGTATCACCCCTAACGTCGGGGCAAGCAGAATCCAAGTGGACCATCGAGCATCCGGCAGTTATAGTCCGAACGAGATTCGCGATTGACACGCGGTTCGCCTCGAACGTACTCTTCGCCGTCGGCTCTCACTGGTGCTTCTTCCGATGCGAACTGTCAACTTCCGTGAACAGCCGCAATGCGGCAGGGCCGCAGCCCAACAGAGTGCTACCGCACCCGGGTAAGAGTCGCTTCCGTTGGTCGCTCAATTGCTTGCCGAGAGAACAAGATTTTCAGCGTTAGCAGTGCAGGGAATTCCCATGCTGGATTTGCGAAGTCTTTTTTTTAAGCTCCTGTTTCTCGGCTCACTCACTCTGCTGATGGTTGGGTCCCTACTACCGGCCCATCAAGTGCCCGCCGGCTCGATGGACGATAAGGTGCTGCATTTTCTGGCCTACACCATCGTGGGCGTCCTAGCCGCACTCGCCTTTCGTCGTCGGTCTGCGCGATTTGCCAGCCTGGCACTGCTGGTGCTGCTTGGCGTCGGCCTGGAGTTTGGGCAGACTTACGTACCGGGTCGCAGCTTCGAACTCTGGGATATGGCTGCCAACAGCTGCGGTGCATTTACCGCACTGACGACGGCCCGCATCCTGCCGACGTGGTAGCTTCTGTGACGGGCGATTCCAACATGAGTCAGCAGCCGACTCCGCCACAGGCGGAGGGGTTCTCGTCACCCGGTGCTCGCCTCAACATCGTGCTCTACCAGCCGGAGATTCCGCAGAACACGGGAAACGTCTCGCGAACCTGTGTCGCAGTCGGCGCCAAGCTGTGGCTGGTGCGTCCGTTGGGTTTTCGGCTGGACGACCGCTACTTGAAGCGTGCCGGTCTGGATTACTGGCCCCACCTGGACTGGCAGGTTATCGACGAGTGGTCGGAGCTGACCAAATCGGTTACTTCGGACCGGATCTGGTACTTCTCCAAATCGGCCGAGCGACGGTACACGGACGTGCGATATCAACCGGGCGATTACCTCGTCTTTGGCAGCGAAACGCGCGGTCTGCCTCTCAAACTCTGGCAGTCGGCCGGCAAACAGGCGCTGCGGATCCCCATCCGCGAACAGGTCCGCAGTTTGAATCTATCCAATTCGGTTGCGATCGCCGCCTACGAGGCCATTCGTCAATGGGACGCTTCGTGATGGAACGGCCGGGATTTCGGTGTTGATCCGCGTTCTTCCGCGGCCATACTCCCGCCATCACCCCGGCGTCGGCAGCGGCCAGATGGAACGCGGCTCAATCTCATCGCAGGTTCTCCGCGGAAAATCGAAGCGAGCTGTGCCAACATCAATGGCTCGCCGCTGTCGCGTAGCCGGCATAGAGCGGCAGGTGCCGGTAGTAGACTTCGAGCATGTAGATGCTCAGGCAGGTAACGTACAGTCGTCCGGCATGCGGCCCCCAACGGTCGCCGACCGGTGACCAACTTCCTCGCTCGGGCCCGTCCTTCGTTTGATTTTCCGGCAGCATCTGGCGCATCACGCGATTCCACTCGTCCCATTCGGGACCCGCCAGGTGATGCAGCACCTGGGTGGCGTAGTACCAGTAGTAGACGTCCCGATCGTTCCAGTCCATCGGGTAGGCCCGAATCAAGTTGACGCCGGTCATCAGTCGAGGATCGTCGCGTTTCCAACCGAGGTACTGCCGGCAGAGCAGGGCTTCCGCCGTCATCGGGTAAGTGCTTTCCATTCCCGGCTGGTAGCCGTACCGCGCACCGTCGGCGGAGGCAGCGCGATCGAGGTAGGCGCCGACGCGCTGGAGTGTGTCCGAAGGGACTTCCAGGCCGGCCATTCGAGCGCTTTGCAGTCCCATCACGAACCATCCCGTCACGGACGTATCGCTGTCGGAGCCGGGCTGGTATCGCCAGCCACCGAGCGAATCCTGAATCTTGACGGCGTAGTCAACGGAGCGTTGCGCCGGCATTCTCAATCGCGAATCGTCCGTCATCGCGTACAGTTCGCAGATCGCGATCATCGCCTGAGCCTGACTGTACAGCCGATGATGCTCCACTGTGCCACGCCAGAAGTCGCCATCGCGACGCTGCATCTTCAGCAGTGCTTCGCAACCGCGCGACACAACCTTCTCGTAACTGCCGGACTTATGCGTGTGTCCCGCGCCTTGAAAAGCCAGCAAAGCCATCGCGGTCGCCGCCGTCGGGTTTTCGTTGTAGGCCCCATCGCCGTAGGGACCGGTCAGACTCCAGCTGCCGTCCTTCAACTGATTCCGTTGCAACCATTTCAAGCCTTCGGCGACGGCCGACTCCGTGAGTGCAGTTCCGCCGTAGGCCGCTAGCAATACCTCTTTGCTGCCCTTCTCCCGACCGGTCAGCGCCAATCCGATGTCGGGCGACATCAGGTTGCTGCTCATCAGCAGTCCCCCCGGATCGAGGTCGATTGGGGGCGGCGTGAACAGCGGATTCTCCACGGGGGGCAGATTGTCGGGTGTGATGATCACTTCCTGTGCATCGCTGGGCTCCACCGTCACGCGCAGCGAATCGGCCGCGAGTTGTTCACCAAGCGTCTCCGCATAGGTCATTGTCAGTTGCATGACGCGGGAGCCGACTTGGGGCATCAGCCAAAGGCCGAGCACCAGCAAAAGCGTCATGTGGAACAACAAACTGACGAGCCACGGCGGAGCGGCCCTGACGAATTCCGACTCCCATTTCCGGAGCCAAGTTCGCCAGGCTGAATCTCGGGTCGCAGAACGGGGCACGGTCTGGATATCGATGTTGGATTGTGCCGCAACGCGAGGAACCTCAGCACGAACGAGTGGGGAGGGGGAAGGGCGCGACGCACTAGCCCCTGGCACAACGGCAGGTCCCATGGGAGGCACACCGGCCAACCGCACCGACGGCGCGGCGGATGATGATTCCTCACGATCCATGGATCTGCCTCTCGATAATGGGGCCCAAGGCGGCCCGAACGGTCGTCCGCGAATGCAGGAAGACGGGGTCCGACAACGATTCTCTGTTCCGAAAGCCGGCTGCGCAACCCCAGCCGAGCCGCGCGGATCTGTCGAACGTCTCCAAATCGCTCGGACGCGAATCCGTGGAGCGATGGACCGCAACAAGCAACAACCACCGCTGGCCGGGGCCGTACACCTTCAGTCTACGGTCTGCCCAACTGAGCGCCAAGCAATAAGCCTCGACCTGCACACAAGTTACGGAACTTGCGGGGTCGACCAAGCACGCTCTTTGCAGCCGTTGCGAAGTGGGCATCGCGGCCCACATCTTCGGATCGTAAAATGGGATGGCGAGGCTCCCGCCGATCCGGGATCAGTGATGACGTTCGCTCGGCGGATGCCGCGGTTTGCCTGGGCAGGTGGGCAGTTTCTGAAATCAAACTCAAAGGCCAACCGAACATCGTGTCGTCACAGGGCGGATGGCCGACGATCTTCCCAACACGTCGGGCAAGCATCGATCATTGAGGTGACTTTCCGTTACAGACCGAATGATCGCTGCGATCTCGCCCAGTTCGGTACGGTACCGGCGAACCGATCCGCGACGGCGCCCGATGTACTCCTTTTTCTTTTTCCATCGAACCTCGCCCACCGCAGCAACCAGCGCGCAACCTGACCTGTGCCCCCTTTCCGGCTGCCAGCCGATCGGTAGAATAACAGCAACACATGACGCGGGGTGGAGCAGTCCGGTAGCTCGCGAGGCTCATAACCTCGAGGTCGCAGGTTCGAATCCTGTCCCCG
>CAZFWV010000094.1:0-20738 GCA_964522605.1 uncultured Pirellulaceae bacterium | reverse complement strand
TAACCGCGTGCCCAGCGGGCCGCGAGAGATTCGCCCTACGCGCGGGGCGATGCCCACGCGGTTAAACGAGGAGCCCGCGCGGTTAATTCGCCCTACGCGCGGGGCGATGCCCGCGCGGTGAAACGAGGAAGTTGTCTCTGAGTCGTTCTTTAGCTTGGACACGGGACTAGCGTTGATACAAAGGACGCGATTGGTAACTCGTATGGAGCAACTGGTGCGAGGTCCGACTCAACGGCCGTTCCAGGAACTCCTCGTACAGTTTCAGCACATACGGATTCTGGTGCGACCGACGGGCACGGCCGGAGCAGTCGTCGGCATAAAGGCCTTTGCCCCGCTCCGCGCGGATGTGGTTGGTGACGCCATACGGCTGGCCGCCTCCGCCCACGCATCCACCCGGACACGCCATCACCTCAATGAAGTGATAAGGCGGTTCCTCGTCCTTCTCCTCGGCTCGCCGGACCGCGTCCAGAACCTGCTTGACGTTGCCCAATCCGTGCGCGACCGCGACGCGGATCGTCTGGCCGTCGAGTTGGACTTCAGCCTGCTTGACCCCTTCCAGCCCGCGAACCTGATGGAACTCAATCGCATCGTCGGGCAACTCCGTCTTGTTCACCAGCATCCATGCGGTCCTCAATGCGGCTTCCATCACACCGCCTGTAATGCCGAAGATCACACCCGCGCCGGTGTAGTCGCCCAGCAAGGAATCCGCCTGGCCCGTTTCGAGTTCGCCGAACCAAAGGCCTGCTTGTTTGATCATCCGCGCCAGTTCGCGGGTGGTGAGTACGCAGTCGATGTCCTGGAAGCCCGAGGCATACATTTCTTTGGCGCGAATGATCTCATACTTCTTCGCCGTGCACGGCATTACCGAAACGGAGTAGATGCGTGCGGGATCGAGTTCGGCCTTCTGCGGATAGTAGGTCTTCGCAAGGACGCCCAACATGGCATGAGGACTCTTGGCCGTGGAGAAGTGGTCGATCATGTCGCCATAGTACTTCTCCAGATAGTCGATCCACGAAGGGCAGCAACTGGTGATCATCGGCAGCTTGTCGCGCTTGTGCAGCAGACGCTCCACAAACTCGTGCGCTTCCTCCATCACCGTCAGGTCGGCTCCGAAGTTCGTGTCAAACACCGCATCGAAACCGAGGCGCCGCAGGGCGGTGTAGAGCTTGCCGGTCAGGTTCGCGCCCGGCGGCAACCCGAACGCTTCGCCAATGGCGGTGCGAACGGCGGGAGCAATCTGCACCACGCAGTGGAAATCGCCGTTCTTGAGGTGTTCCCAGACACGCTCGGTTTCGTCGTATTCGAAGATTGCACCGGTCGGACAGTGGGCAGAACACTGACCACAGCGGACACACGGTGACTCGGCCAAAGGAACATCGCCCGCCGCGGCAATCCGCGTGTCAAAGCCCCGTTCCAGAAAGCTCAGCGCCCAGACATCCTGAACTTGCTGACAGACGTAGACACAACGCCCGCAATTGATGCACTTGCGAGGCTCAAGTACGATCGCCTGCGTCGAACAGTCGGGTGGGGTTTCGGGGACGATCGATGGTAACGGCACGCGGCGGATCCCGAAATCGGCTGCCAGTCGCTGCAGTTCGCATGTGCCGTTCCGCCCACAAGTAAAACACTCATTGGGGTGCTTCGAGAGGATCATCTCCACAACCGTGCGCCGCACTTCGACCAGTTCGGGATCCTGCGTGTGGATCACCATGCCGTCTTCCAGCGGTGTGCAACAGGCGCGAGGCTGTTTGTTGGAGCCTTCGACCTTGACCACGCACAGACCGCAGGCGGCTGTGGGGTCGAGGTCGGGATGTTTGCATAGGACGGGGATTTGGACCTGGACACGGCGTGCGGCCTCCAAAATGGTGCTGCCCGCCGGTACCTCGACGTCCTGGCCATCAATCGTGGCCCGGATGGGGGAAGTGCTGATCATCGTAACGAGCTCCTTGTGCAACAGGGTGGGCAGCGATTCAGTTGTGCACTCCCACCGCCGTTTCGTATTCGGCGCGGAAATGCTTGAGGGTCGAGAGCACGGGGTTGGCGGCCGTCTGGCCGAGCCCGCACAGAGAGGCATATTGCATCGCGCGCGAGACTTTCACCAACGTCTGCAGATCTTCCAGCGTTCCCTCCCCCGCCGTGATCTTCTCGAGCAACAACAACATGTGCTTGCCGCCCAGCCGGCAGGGCGAACATTTGCCGCACGACTCATCGACGCAAAAGCCGGTGTAGAACTTGGCGATGTCCACCATCGAGTCACTCTGGTCCATGACGATCAGACCACCGGAACCCATGATGGATCCGAGTTGCGTAAGATGCTCGTAGCTGATCGGCGTGTCAAAGAGTGTCGTGGGGATCACGCCGCCCGAAGGACCGCCGGTCTGAACCGCCTTGATCGGGATGCCATCGCTGCTGCCACCCCCGATCTCCATCACCAGATCCCCGATCGTGACGCCCATCGGGATCTCGACGAGTCCTGAATTGGCGACCTTGCCGGTGAGCGCGAAGACTTTGGTTCCCTTGGACTTCTCGGTTCCTACACTGGCAAACCACTCCGCTCCGCGCCGCATGATCTGCGGGATGTTGGCGATCGTCTCGACGTTGTTAATGCAACTGGGGGCATCCCACAGACCGCGCACCGAAGGGTAGGGTGGTCGTGGATGGGGAGTCCCGCGATATCCTTCGATCGACGCGATCAACGCCGTTTCCTCGCCGCACACGAATGCGCCGGCACCTAAACGGACGTCCAAGTCAAAACTGAAATTGCTGCCCAAGATGTTCTTGCCCAGCACCTTCATCCGGCGAGCATGCTTGATCGCCTTGGCGATCCGTTCGACCGCCAGTTGATACTCCGCTCGAATATAGAAGTACCCCATGCTCGCCCCAATGGCGTAACCGCCCAGCAGCATGCCCTCAATCACTCCGTGCGGGTCACCCTCCAGAATCGACCGATCCATGTAGGCGCCCGGGTCGCCCTCGTCGCCGTTGCAGATCATGTACTTCACGTCGCCTGGAGCCTGGCGTGTGAGCTGCCACTTCAGCCCGGTCGGATAGCCCGCACCACCTCGGCCCCGCAACTGGCTCGCCGAGATCTCCGCAATCACCTGTTCGGGAGTCATCTCAAGGAGCGCTGTGCGTAAGGCTTCATAGCCACCTTCCGCCAGGTACTCCTCAATGCTCTCAGGATTAATGCGGCCGGTCCGCGCTAGAGCAAACCGCGTCTGCCGCGTGAAGAAGGGAATGTCCGTCGGCAAGTGGTGGGAATTGAGTCCGTGGGAAAGGGGGGCCGCCAAGCCCGAGAGATTCGGGGCGACGTAATCGTGGACCAGCGCCTCGGCCGTTGGCTGATCCATGTTTTCCAGCAAGACTTCCGAGTGATCCGGTCGGACGACCCGCACCAGCGGGCCGCGGCTGCACAGACCCATGCAGCCGGTGGGAGTGATCTCGACCTGTTCGGTGAGTCCTCGGGCTTCGATGGCCGCCCGCATGCCGTCTTGCACAGCTTGAGCACCAGACGACAGACAGCCGGTGCTGGCACAGCATTGGAGCCGGCACTTGAGGCCACCCTGGCGAGCGCGTTCGGCAGCAGCAACTTGTTGGATGTCAGGTGCGTTCATGGGAGCTCCTTTTCGGGAATTTGAGCGAGAATGCGGGGGGCGTCACCGGCTTGCAGCTTGCCGCAGACCCGTTCGTTGACCGTGGCGACCGGGGCCAAACCACAGCAGCCCAGGCACCGCACCGATTGCAGGTGGAACCGTTGGTCCGCAGTCGTTTCGCCTTCGACGACTCCCAGCAGTTGGGCGAACTCCTGGAGGATGACTTGAGCCTGTTTCAGGTGACATGCGGTGCCCGTGCACACCGAGATCACATAGTCTCCGGGGCGTTCCAACTTGAAGTAGTTGTAAAACGTCAATACCTCGTAGATCCGCGCGACCGGCACGTCGATCCGCCGGCCCACCTCCTTGGCAGCCTCCCAGGAGACGAAGCCGTCGCGGTCCTGTAGTTCGTGCAGGATCATGATCAAGTTGCCGGGCTTGGTAGCCCATTTCTTGAGCGTCACATCGAGCGGTGATTTGGTGGGTTTGCCCGCGGTCATGTCCGTGATTCCTTCATCGCAAAGTGCATATCCCGAGCGCTGACTGCCAACGGCGAGCGACTTCGCTTGACTGATTGCGCCACGCGGCGTCAAACAGTGCCGTCTGCGCAGACCTCGAGCGCTCAGACCCGTGTCGCGGCGCCGCGCGACACGATCCGGTGCGTCAACCAAGGCTGGGCCGGTCTAACTCAGAAGAGTCACGATGAATCGAGGTCGCGCTCCGCACTCCGCGCTGCCGAAGCACGCTTTACCGATTGCTCGTCCTGGCCCTGTCGCGCCATGAACGCGACCCGCTCCATGGCCACCGACAGATCAACGTTCTCCACGTAAACGCCCGGCCGCGGGGGAAGCGGCAAGAGGGCGAAATTCAAGATCCCGGTCACCCCGACTGCGATCAAACGCTCCGCCACGTCGGCCGCCTGGTCGGCCGGAACCGCAATCACTCCCACCCGCGGACGCAGCCGAGTTGCCAGCCGCTTGATGTCAGCCAAGCGATAGCACTTGAGTTGAGCTCCCAACGCGCCCTGCTTCTGGCAGTCGATATCGAACGCGGCGACAATCTGCACGCGGTTCTGCTGACCATCGAAATAGGTTGCTAACGCGCGGCCCAGGTTGCCCAAACCGACCAAGAATGCCCGCTGTCCTTCAGGATCGTCTAAGAACCGCGTAACGCTCTCCAACAGGCCCTGCACGTCATAGCCGCGCGCGGGATTGCCCAGATAACCGACCGTCATCAAATCACGCCGCAACTGCGCCGCGGTGACTCCCGTTCGTTCTGCCAGTCCATGCGAGTACATGTACGTTACCTCTTCACGCCGCAACTGCTCTAGCGCCCTACGGTAGGTCACCAGGCGGCCGACCGTTTTTTCGGATAATTCGCGTGCCACTGCCTCGTACTCCCTCCGCCTCGCCAGGTTCCGCCCCGCCGCCTCGCGGCGCCCAACTCGCTTGAAGCCGGTCGGTCAGTATTCTCTCGAGCAGGTTTGCGGGCGACCCGCACCCGGAACGCCCTCTCCCGCGAGTGTGAAAAACCTCACAATGTGAATCCCGTAACGCTGTGATAAGTTTCACAGCTACACGAATCGTAATGCCAAGCCGTGGGGCTGTCAAGCCGACGGAGTGCGGAAAGCGGACATGCGACAATTGGTCCCGCGCGGCGGAGGCGCGACGCGCGATCCAGGAAAACTGACCGACCCGGGAGCATCGTCGGCGAAATTCCAGAGTTCTTTGCCACTGGCAAAGTCGAAGCAACGAAGGTTATCGCCGACCTCATCGTCTCTGTCGAGCAGATAGACCTTACCGTCCTGGATGGCAGGTCCTCCAAATCCCCGACCGACCGGAACCGTCCACAGAACTTCCGGCCCCTCCTCAGGCCAGGACCGCAGAAGTCCCTTTTCCTACGAGATCGAGTTTCGATCGGGACCCAAGTATTGCGGCCAATCGGCAGCCAAGCCATTGCCGACCATTATCATCACAGCGATTACTGCCAGTCGTGCTGTCGCTTGCATATCGTCCTCCTGTTCACGCATTTGGAACGCAGACCTTCGACAGATTAAACTTGCGAGCACCTGCCAGGTTTCGCTCGGAAGTGGAGGATGAGATCACTGTTGTTCGGATGTTGTACGGCTTGACTCCCTGGCGAAGTCCCTCGGACAGCGTGCGGACGGCAAGAGCGCAATGCACGCGGCGCAATGCACGACTGCCTCCCTTTTAGATGAAATGGGTGACCATTTTTCGTCTCAGTTCGCCAAGAAAGAGGCAGTAAGAATCTGGAAATAGAATTCTTAAAAGGGCAGAGTTGCTCCTTCACAGCGGAGCCGAACGAAACCTCTTCTCGGTCATGGCTGGCACTTGGCAACGAAGGTGTCGATTTCTTTCCCAAGTTCCACGCGGCTGCGCAATCCTAGGATCCAACGCTCAGGAATCGCCTGGTAGCCCAGTGCCGCACCCAACAGAGCGCCCAAGACCGCGCCTCGGTGACAATTGTCGCCGCCCACATTGGTATTGGCGACCAGGGCAGCCTCGAAATCGTCCGCGTAGCGAGCGGCCAGATAGAGCACGGCGGGAAAGGAATCTTCAATGTAGCAGGCCGGGCTGAGCAGGCCACCGATCACGTGCCGGTCAGAACGCTGCTCGCGCTTCACTTGTTCGACCACCTTGGAGGCAGGGAAGCCCAACGACTCGGCAACCGCGCAGGCGAGGGGCGCGATCGATGGATCGGAGTCGCGCAGCAAGCGAGGCAGCATTTGGCCCAACGCGTGGGCGTACCGTTCCAGTTTGGCGGAGCGGTGCGTCAATCGCAGATGGGTGAGTAGAGTGGGTTCGATCGCGGCGTCTTCGTTATCCCGCAATGCCGCCATGATCACTAGAGGCAATCCGACCAACCCGCCGATCGAGGCGGTGTCGTGGTTCTCCACACCCGCACAGCGCTCCGGCGGAATGCCCCGCGCATAGTTGGCGAAGAAGGCGCGATGGTACGACTCAGCGTATGTGTCGCGATGGCTGTCCGGAGTGGTCATAAAGGCGATGTACTCGCGGAGGAAATCATCTGCATCGTAGCGCCCCGTTTTGTTCATCGACCGCAATAGCACGCGAACGCACAAGAGATTGAGGGTGTTGTCTCCGCTCTGCAGTCCCTCGTGGTAGTGCCGATTGGACCGGCCCCAAAGGTGTTTCTTGCCGTGCAGAATGACGCTGCCGACCACTTCGCCCTCTTGAGAACCGCGCCCGGCGCCCGCTGTGCTCGCGAGCGACATGATCGAGCTAGGATGGAAGTCGCGCGGTGGTTGGAAGTCACGGATGACGCCAAAATCGCGTCGCAACGCGGCGATGTCGTAGTACCAATGCACGGGCATGGCCAGCGCATCGCCTACGAACATGCCCCAAAGGGCGCCCCGCCAACGGTCGAGCTTGTCTGATTTTTCCATCGTCCGAACCTCACCGCCGACAGTTCAAGTCTTCGTCCGCACAATGCGTGCAGAGGCGCATCTCGCCCGCTCGTCGAAAGCCTCTCAGCCAGTATTCCTTGTTCGTTCGTGAATTCCTCCAACCAACTGTAGGACGATGCAATCACCAGCACACCCCCAGACTCAACCGTTCGAGAATCGTCGCCCTCAATGGGAGTCCACCAACGCTCGTCGTGACTGCCTGCACACACAAATTGGACGAGTGTCGTCGCCGCGAGTACCACGCAGGGGAATCGGCTACCGGTTCGCCTCCTGCACCGGTTTTTGCCAGGGCGTCGCGCCGCCGCGCTGGATGTGAACACGAAGCGCGGAGGCCAATTCTCTGAGAACGCTGTTGTTCTTGGCCGCCAAGTCGTGCTGCTCGAACGGGTCGTCTTTAAGATCGTACAGTTCCAACGGACTGTACGGATCGTTTTGCAGCAGCTTCCAGCGGTCGCGAATGATCGCCTCATAGCTCTTGCCGCCGTACGCGAGCCCTCCTTCCCGGCGTGTGAAGTACAAGTCCCGTGGTGCGGTGATTTTCTCGCCCCTGAGCAACGGAACAAGGCTCACCGCGTCCAGCTCCACCGCGGGTGTCGCACCGGCCAGTTCCAGAAATGTGGGAAACAGGTCGAAGACCAAGCCCGCGTAATCACAACGTGAGCCAGGCTGGATGTGCCCCGGCCAACGAATCAGAAACGGTACCCGCAATCCCCCGTCGTAGTGGCTTTGCTTGCCGCCGCGCCAGGGATCGTTGTTCTGGGCGTGCGGCAGCGAGCCACCGTTGTCCGCGGTAAACACAACGACGGTATTCTTGTCCAGGCCCGTCTCTTCCAACGTGTCCAGAACCTGGCCGATGCGATGATCGAGATGTTCGACAAAAGCCACGTTCCTGGCTCGCTTCTCGTCCAACTGCGGGGCGCGCTGCTCGACTCGAGCCAGCCAATCGGCCGGCGGCTCGATCGGAAAGTGGGGCGCGTTATAGGCCAGGTAAAGGAAGAACGGGCGATCCGTCTGCTCGGCCCGCCCGCGCAGATAATCGGCAGCCCAATCGGAGAACAGATCCGTGGCATGACCTTCCGGATTGATGATCTCGCCATTCCGGCGCATGTAGTTGTTGCCGTGGCGCAGATGCGTGGTGTAGCTGTCCATCATGTCACCGAGAAAACCATGAAAGAAATCGAAGCCGCGCTCGTTGGGCGTATTGGGCGATTCCAGTCCGAGATGCCACTTACCCACGATCGCCGTGTGATAACCCCTCTTCCGCAATTCGTCGGCAATCGTTGGCACGGACGGATCGAAGTAGCCCCAGGAATCTTCCCCATGCGTGCGAATGACACCGGGCACGCCCACGCGGTCGGCATAGCGCCCCGTCAATAGCGCCGCCCGCGACGGAGAGCAGACCGTGCAATTGGCCCGCATCGTCGTAAACAGCATTCCTTCGATGGCGAGCCGGTCGATGTTCGGCGTCTGTACGTCCGACTGGTGATACGTCGAAACATCGCCATAGCCGAGGTCGTCGGTGAAAATGAGCAAGAAATTTGGCGGCGCGCCGTGGATGGAAGGTGTGAGAACCCGAAGCAGAAGTAGGCAGGCAAGGGTGGCTCTCATGGTCATGCTCCTTGTAGGATGAAGGGGGCACGCACTCGGCACTCGTCCAGGCCGACTCCCTTGTCCGGGAAGGAGAAAGCGATGAGGTATCATTCCACCGTCTGGTTTTTGATGGCGCTGACGACGGTGCTGGGGAGCGGCGTGACGCGTGTCACCGGGGCGGGTTCGGGCGATGCCCGGAACGTCATTTTAGTGCTCTCGGACGATCATCGCTACGAAGCCTGTTCATGGACGTCTGCTGAACCAACACTCTACGCTGCACGACCTCCAATGCAGGAGGGGGCTTTCGTACCAGCTGCTCAAGCCGGTGCCAACGACGACGGGAAGCAACGAAGAAGCGATCGCAAAACTGAACAACTCGCTTGAGGACTATCCCACATTACGCTAACTGCCTCAGGATTGAGGAATGTCCCCGTTGGCTCCCCCGTTGTTTCGCCTCACAGCTGCGATCAATCTCTCCAGACCTCAGTTTCGCTACCGGCAATCGATCCTGCGGCCGCAAAGAGATTCGGATCCACATCTTCCGACACGAAGCGCACCGCACCGTCACAAAGGCCGAACCAACTACCGCCGTAATGATAGCTGCCCCATCCCCGGGCGCAGGCCGAACCGTAACCGATTCCGCTGGCGGCGCGGCAGCGTTCGTAGTCGCCCCAGAGCGTGCGGGATTGAGGAATGGTGGACGAGAGGCTGTAAAAACCGTACGAGTAGGCCCACAGTGTTCGATAGTCGAGTCTCGAACGAGATGCGGATTCGCCGATGAGAAATGTGTGCGACGCACCATCCTTGACATTGCGCAGTCGTTCGCGTTGAAACCCCAGAATCCCAATCAGGTGCATCGCACCGCGCCACCGTCGAGGGTAATTCATGACGAGCGGGTGATCGAGAAACTCTCGTCCGTCGCTGCGTCCGCTCACCGCCCGATAGGAACCAGGACGGTAGGGCACATCTAAATCCCAACTGGCGGCGGGGCCCATCCCAGGAACGGTCAATTCGGACGACTGACGGTCAGACGGGCAGTGATAGACGCTGATCGACGCCTCCCGCACCGCGCGGTTCTCGGGCGCTTCGTTGTAGGTCGAAAAGTCGTATTGCGAATAGACGGCATTCTCTTCCAAGAACGGCAGAATCAGGATCGCCCAATTCGCGTGATCCTGGGACGGCTGTGCCGCCGTCGTCTGATTGGCCCCAGTACAGACACCGGCCCGACTGGCGAAGTTCCCGGCGGGAAAGTAGCCGGTCGCCTCATGATGCTGCAGCACGGCCAACGAAATCTGCCGCACGTTATTGGCGCAAGAGGCTCGCCGCGCAGCTTCCCGCGCAGCCTGGACGGCCGGCAGCAGGAGTGCGATCAGCAGCATCACGATCGTGATGACGATCAGCAATTCCAGGAGTGTAAATGCCTTGGGATTTCGCAGAGTCATCGTTCCATCAGTGAATACGGCGGAAACTCGCGACGACGCCGAACCATCCCACAAAGCACAATAACGTGCCACAGGGCTCCGGCACCGTCACGACGGGCTGCGACCCAAGTTCGTATCCTCCGTCCTGAAGTGCAGCCACAAAATCGCCCGTGTTGAATCGACCATCCCCGGTCCAATCGCCTTCTGACCAGACGGCGGCGGTGTCCGTCTCGTACTTTCCGCGTTCCAACACGATGACCAAATCACTCGTGTTGAACTCGCCGTCCACGTTGGTGTCACCAATCCAGATTTGTGCCAAATCCTTGGTCCATACCCGAACGTCGTTTTGATTCACTAACCAGTCACCGTTCAGGTCGTAAATCAGTTCGTTTTCTCCCGAGGCAGACGCACGGGTCAGCAAGTCAATGTCGCCTACCCCGTACACTGAGTCTCCGTCGAAATCGCCGACCAGGGCTGCTTGCAGGTCGTCGGGTTCCAGCAGCAACAACCGATATCCGTCGGTACCGCTGGGCGACTTCTGATCCAGAACGCCTGTCAAATGGAGGCGGCCGGACGGAATGAGTGTCGAACCGAATGTGGGGTCAAGACCGACGTACACCTCCAGCGAGCGGCCACTCCCATCAACCACGGTGTAGGTCGTATCCGATTGCAGGGTCGAGCCGGCGGTTAACGTCTCAAATGCAACATTCCGAAGCTGGACCAGCGAGCCTTGAAACCGCTCGCCTCCGGACTGGCGCGTGGGATCATAAATCGCGAGATCATCGGCATCTTTCAACGCATCCAACGTCAAAGAAGCCGGCGCAGGCAGTCCGTAATTCTTTTCCAGAATGATCACCTCGAAATCATTAGCCACGTCGATCGTATGGCGTTCGTTTACGTTGTGTTTGCCGTTAAACACGAGTCCATTCACGGGGGCCCTCACCTCAATCAGATCACCGGCGCGCACGACGGCGGGATCGGAGGGATCGCGGCCTGGTCGCCAGAAACCATTCCGGTCCAGTTCGTCGTACCAGATCGGTCTCGTTTCTCCCGGCACCCCTGCCATATTCTGGTCAATGTAGGCCAGATCCTGGTCCGGGACGAAGGGCAGGTTTCCATAGTTCTGTCCAATCCAGATGAACGTTCCGCCAAAATCGTCGCTCAACGGATCCTGACTGCCGGACTGCCCCGGACCCGGGTATGGATCGTAGGGTGTGCCGTCGAGATCCACGGCCTGAAGGATGAACTCCGCCTGCCCACCCAGGAAGAACATCGTTTGGTTATCGAAATGTTCGGTGGGATCCAGCCAGTCTTCCGTGTCGTTCAGGACCACACCGCGCAAACGAAACGGCAATGGAGTCACGTAGGACGTATTCGACGGGTCCGTTGTGTCCAACTGATAATCAGAATGGCGGATCACCGGCCCCTGAGCACCGATCGGTGTTCCGCAAGCCAGCCCGGCCAGCGTCAGGCAACTGACGAGAAACCAGGGAATGCGACGAAGTTTCTTCATGGGTGCAAAGCTCATGGGAAGTGGATTGAATCGTTCGCGACTCGCTGCGCGGAAAGAAAAAACAAATCTTCCCGATCAACCTGATGCTCGATTTCGAATCCTCCCCCGGTGAGCAGCAGCGGCCACGCATCCGCCTCGGGCAGCCGGTCCCCGCCAACCACACCGCCAACCTGACTGTGAAACGCATTGATTTGCGCACTGCCAGCCAAGTGCATCACCAATAGTCGTCCACCGGGACGCAGGGCGCGCGACAGATTCTTCAGAGCAGCCAGCGGGTCACGAAAATGCGGGAAGGAATGAAAACAGAGTGCGACATCGAAACAAGCATCACCGAGCGAATCGCGACAAACATCCGCGCGTTGGAACTCCATTCCCGGGCCTCTCTGGCGCGCTTGAGCGAGCATGGCCGGCGCGAAATCAACGCCGACAACTCGGCCGGGCGCCACTTGCTCCGCCAGCCAGCCGGTGATCTGGCCCGTTCCGCAACCGACTTCCAGTAACGCATCACCCGGCCGAAGACCGAGCAGCTCGGAGTGTTCCACCAGCCGCTGCAACGTGCTGCCTGGATCCGGCCCGGTCACATCCCACCGCGGCGCCAAGTCGTCAAAGAAGGCGATTCGCGGGTCTACCATCGTGGACGATCGTGAATCACGTGAATCCATGGAAGTTATCCCACGTGGCAACGATGGCAGCATAATCCAATCGTACGATGCCGTTGCTCCATCGCTTGTCCCAGCAGCCGACGGACCATTGCAGTGTTACGATTTGAAAAAGTATAATACCGAGTCAAATCGGGGCCTGCAAGGCCGCCCAGCACGTCTGCACGGGAGCCGTTGTTCGTGCGGGCACCCTGAACGGAATGGAAAGTCGCGACCATGGCGAGAGTTGCACGATTCGTGGCACTCATTTGTTTCGTGCCGATCCTTTACGGCTGTGAAAAAAAAACGGATGGCCCGTCGGCGTCCGACGTCGATCAAACACAACCGCCGTTGGTTGTTTCGAACTCGTATCTCGCCGCGGCAACACGCGACCTGTTGGGTGATGACGTTCCGTTGATGCTCCTCGCGGAGCCGGGAATGTGTCCGGGGCATTTCGATTTGCGGCCGAGCCAAGTGCGGCAATTGCGAAGAAGTTCGGCACTGATCCGGTTTGACTTTCAATCGGCACTGGATCGCCGGCTGGAGAGCCATGGAAACCATGGTCCGCACGTGATTGCGGTCCGCGTACCGGGTGGCATGTGCGATCCCCAGAGTTATCGATCGGTTTGTCAACAGTTAGCCGAAGCGCTGGTCACGCAGCACCACTGCTCGAGGGCCGACGCCGACAAAGCGATGGAGAGGATCGCGGAGCGAATGCGACGGCTGGACGATTGGGCGATCCAGCAGATCGCGGGAGCGGGGCTGAAGGGGGCACCCGTGCTTTGCAGCGGTCACCAGGAGTTATTCTGCCGCCATCTGGGGCTCGACGTAATCGCGACGTTTGCCGCTGCCGACATCGCGCGACCCAGTGAGATCGACGCGGCCATCCGGGCGGGAGAAGCGGCGAACGTGAAGCAGATCGTAGCCAACCTTCCAGAAGGTCGACAGCTGGCCGACGCATTGGGGGACCGACTAGGTGCTGAAGTGGTCGTCTTCGGAAATTTTCCTGTGGGGCTGGAATCCGAGGCTTTTGACGAACTAGTCAGTCACAACGTGGTATCGTTCGTCGAGGCCAGGCATCCATGATTTCGGCAGCAATCGAATTGGATGGCGTGGATGTGCGTCGTGGGCGGCGGCAAGTTCTCTCGGTAAAGCGACTGTCTGTTGGTCGTGCCGAACTCTTGGCGATTGTGGGTCCCAATGGAGCAGGGAAGAGCACGCTGCTGAAGTGTCTGATCGGGATGACGAGAATTGCGCAGGGAAGAGTTGTCGTCCTGGGCCAACCGATTCACGAACTTTCGAGCGTGCGGTTGACGATTCTGCGTCGTCGCATCGCCTATCTGGCTCAGATTCTTGCCGTTGCCGGTGAAATGCCGCTGACCGTACGAGAAGTTGTCTCGATCGGGCGAACGGGCCGAGCCGGTCTACTACGTCGCTTAAGGATCGATGACTGGCGAATTGTCGACTCCTGGATTGATCGGCTGGGGCTCGGCCGCCTTGCGAGTCGTCCCTACGGTGAGCTTTCGGGCGGAGAACAGCGAAAGACGCTGCTGGCGATGGCAATGGTGCAGCAACCCGAGATTTTGTTACTCGATGAGCCGACGGCGAACCTCGACGTGTACTGGCGGGAACAGATTGTCTCCGCACTGGAAGAACTCCGCACGTTGGGATCGCTCACGATTGTGCTTGTCTGCCACGATCTGGAAGCCATTCCGTCGAGTACGGATCGGGTTGCGATTCTTCAGCAGGGCCACTTGATTGCGGAGGGAAACCCGCGATCAGTGTTAGTCCCGGAACAAATCGAGGCGTTGTACGGTTCGTCGCTGACCGTACTGCACCAGGCGGATCGCTTTCTGCTCGCACCGCGTCCTGCACGAGGATCTTCCTGATGGACTTGTGGTTCTGGATGCCCGTGTTGGTGGCCGGGGTCACGGCTGGCGCGTCCACAGGGTTGCTAGGCGGATACATCGTAGGTATGCGAATTCCGTTCTTGGGGATCTGCATTGCTCACGCGGCGCTGGCTGGCGGCGTGTTCGGCGCGTTAGGCGGTTTGACGGGTCCGTGGCTGCTGTTACCCGCGCTGACGGCAGCCGCTGCCTCGGCGATTCTCGTCGGACTGCTGGACCCGCAGAAGGTCCGCGCCGACACGAACGTCGTCTTGGGGATGCTTTTTTCGCTGATGATGGGACTGGCTTTTCTTGGCCTGGGACTCTTTAGTCGGTTTGGCGTATCCGACAACGAAGTGCGGAATCTGTTATGGGGCAGCTTGACGTTTTGTCGCTGGAACGAAGTCGTGATCATGATCGCAACCGCGGTCCTGGAAGTGTTGTTCGTGGCCGCATTCTACAAAGAGATGCGGGCGATCCTCTTTTCCCGCGCCCACGCCGCCGCGGCCGGGGTGCACGTGACCTTGGTCTGGACTTTGTTCCTGCTGCTGGCCAGCCTGGTTTTGACTGTCAATTTTCAAACCGTAGGCGGACTCATGATCTACAGCCTGCTGGCCAACCCGGCAGTGGCAGCATCTCGATTGGTCCGCGGCTGTGGTCCGACGTTGTTGTTGTCTTCGGTGCTGGGAGCGTTCAGCGGTTTAGGCGGCTTTTTGCTCTCCGCCGCTACAGATCTGCCGACCGGTGCGATGATCGTGATTCTCTCTTCGCTGCTGGTCGTGATCGCCGCCGCTCTGGGACGGCGATGAAGCCACGCCCTATTCTGCACCGGAATGACGAGGTGCGAACCAGCGGTCCTTTGGCCACCGCGCAAGACAACGACTTTGCCACAGAAGCGGTTTACTGCGCGGTCAACTTACGACTGGTGTCCGGCGGCGAGAACCAACTCGCCCTTATACACTCCCTTAATTCCCCGCAGTCCGGCAGTCAGTTTCCGCAATTCATCCGCGCTGCCACGCAGTGCAATCGCTTCCATGCACAGGTCGTGATCCAGGTGCACGTGCAGCGTAGCAACAACGTTATCCACATGATCGTGCTGGAGTCGTACTAATCGCTGCTGGATCTGCGTGCGGTGATGGTCATAGACCAGTGTGAGCGTTCCGGCAACCTGTCCGCTATCGGTTTCCCAGGTCTGGCGTGTGAGCGCATCGTGGATCAACTGGCGGATCGCTTCGCTGCGCGTAGGAAACTGCCCTTGTTCGACGAAGCGGTCGAACTCCTCGAGCAAGTCGGTCTCCAGGGAGATTGTAAAGCGGACGATTTCGCTCATTCCGTCAGGATATTCTCCCGCCGATTGTCTCACAAGTGCCGATCGCTGCCAGACCGGTAAACGGCCCGGCTGATTTTCGTCGTGACAGACCCGACGACGCCCTGCGCCGAGGGGCACCGGCGCGCGATCAGTGACGGCTCAAGGCGAATTAGAAACATGAATCCCTTGCAATGGCATGCCGTTGCTGTCGGTCAGCTGCACGGACAGGCCCCATCGGTACTCGCGGTTGGCGATCTTGAAGACCAGGCTGTTTACACCCTGCTGCAAGTGGATCCCCTCCAGCGTTTCAACAGCCGGAGTAAACTTGTATTCCGCATCGTCCCACTTGTGCAGTTCCTTGCCGTTCAGGAAGAGCTTGCCGTAGTCTCCCAACCCGAGTTGAATGCGGACGTTTTCCTGGTCTCGGTCCGAGATGATATAGGTCACGGCGTACGCGGTACAGTTCGGGTAATCTTCATTCCGCGGATTGGGCCAAACTCGGTCCGCATTAAAAACGTAGTCGTCCAGTTCCACGGCGGTCCACGCCATTTCCTGATCGCCGATGATGACCGAATCGCCCGACTTGGGGCGCATGTTCGCTTCATTGGCGAGGAAAACATGGTTCACGGCTTGCGCCGCGTCGCGGTCATCTCCATTTGGAATCGGCCCCAATGCCAGCCACTTCTTGATGGCTCCTTCGTCCGCTTGTCGCGCCTGTTTGGCTTCTTCCTTTCGCCGCGCGTAGTTTGCGAATAGGGCTTCGCGCTGCTCGATCTCACGATCGGTCGCTGCGAACCAGACCATGGCGTTGTCTTCACCGGGGCCTCCGACGAAGATCTTCCGGCCGTCGGGGGAAAAACAGGCCGTTTGCGTGTTGACTCCCAAGCCCGCGGCAAGTCGCAGCAACTCCTTTCCACTCGACGCATCCCAAACTCGCGCACGACCGGTCCACGGGTCTCCGGTCACCAGTCGCCGACCATCCGGCGAATAGGAAACGGCCCGAACCTGTACATCGTCGCGCGTTCGAAAGATCTCCTGTTGAGTTTCCCGGTCGATCACGTAGAGCCCGCCCCACTGACCGACGGCCAGACGCTTGCCGTCCGGTGAATAGGTGACGCGCATCGCAAACGTCCGGTGTCCATTGCCAGGCATGAGCGGACAATCGTGTTTGACCACTTGGCGACCGGTATCGACGTCAACGATTCTGACCGTGCCATCACCCACGGCCGCGGCAAGCTCCCGGCTATCGGGCGAAAAGTTGACATCCCCGACCTGCCCAAATGCGTCTTCCAGCAGAACACGGAACGTCCAGTCCAGTGTATTCCAGACAACCAGATGGTCGTGATAGCCTGCGGCCAACAAGCGACCATCGGGGGAGAAGCGGATTGCTCGCGTGTGGACCGTAAGGTTGCGGAGTTCACGAATCTCCTGCCGACGCTCGGCATCCCAGATCCGCAGGACGCCTTTCTGGTCGGGCAGATCGACTGCGATCGCGATCCACTTGCCATCCTTGGACCAATCGAGCGCCGTCGCGTTGGGCGATTCACCATCACGCCGGAGTGTCGACTCCAACTGCCGTGTCACCGTATTCCAGACTTCGACAAATCCGGGCGCTCCGCCCAACACCACGTGCGTACTGTCTGGTGCCCAAGCAGCGCGCATCAAGTCTCCCTCATGACGCGAGCCCGCGCCAAAGAGGTGATCGGCCTCCGTGACGCGATCCAAATCCCAGATCTTGACGACACCTTTGCCTTGGCACAGTGTCGCCAGCTTCTTGCTGTCAGGAGCGAATGCCAGATTACAGTATCCGGTGGTCAGGTGACCGATTTTTTTTCCGGTCGAGGCATCCCAAAGCCGTGCCGCATCGTCGTCTACCGTGGCGATGTATTGGCCGTCAGCGGAAAACTTCGCGATGCGCGGCGAGCGATGCCCGGCCAATCGAAAGAGGCTCTCGCCGGAAGTGATATCCAGGACGTTCACGTGCCGCCCAAGATCCGGTGCGTCCACAAACCTGGCCAGACGCTGGCCATCGGGGGAAATGGACACATCATCCAGCGTTGTGTAGCTGGATTCAACCTCTTCCGAGTCGAGATTGACGATGGCGACTTTCCGTTCGTCAACAGGTTGACCGGGATACCAGGCGGATACCGCGACACGACGGCCATCGGGAAAGAAGGAGATACCGCAATGGTCACCTCGGATGGGAACGTCGAATCGGTGGGGCGCGGCGTCGGATGACGGTTCCCAGATCACAATCTGTACCGCTTCTTGATCGGAATGCGATTCGACGATCACCAACCGTTTGCCGTCAGGCGAAAAGGCAGCATCCACCTCGGCCCAGCCGTACGTTGGCGAATTGTGGGCCAAGCGATGAATCAACTTTCCGTCGTGCGAGTCATGAAGATAGACGAAACGCCCAGCGATCACAAACAGCCGGTCGCCAACCGGTGCAAATCCCAACGCCAGAGGTTCGTTGGGATAAACCATCGTTGGAACATTCTCCGGTTGCTCGTTCGCAGTGCTGAAGATCCGCACCCGATTGAATTCTAATTCACCGACGGCAATGGTCTTTCCGTCAGGAGAGTAATCGAGGCACCGGACAAAGTGATCGGCTTCGCAAGGGATCTCGATCGACTCAAGATGGAGCTGTCGTTGCCAGTAATACCACTCAAAGCTGCGGTCTTCGTAATCCGCCAGATCGGCGAGCAGTTGTTCGGCTTCCTGGAAGTTCTTGCCTTCGAATTCCTTTTGCAGGAGCATGTTCGAAATCGCATAGTTGTCGCGATACGACGCATCACGCTCGTCGGCAATTTTCTCTAGCAAAAATCGCTCTCGCCCTAACGCGTCCTGTGCCTCCAGTTCCTTCTGTTCCGCGATCGTCAAATTATGGCGGGCCTCTCGCGTCTGCTTCGCCGCCATCACGGCCAGCGACGTACTCACGATGGCACTCACCAGCAGCAAGGCTGCGAACGAGGCCACCGTTGTCAGGGCCACTTTGTGCCGCCGAGCGTATTTGCCAATCACGTACGATGCGCTTGGCGCGACAGCCGTAACGGGCTCATCATTCAGGTAACGTCGTACGTCCTGCGCGAATGCATTGGCCGTTTCATACCGTCGTGTGCGATCCTTCTCTAAGGCCTTCATCACGATCCAGTCCAGATCACCGCGCAAATCTCGGCTGAGACGCTGTGGGTCGGTGTGACGCTGCTGGGCGACCGTCGAGAGATCAGCATTCTTCATGGTGCTGAAGCGGTCCGACGGCTTGGGGGGATTCACCTCTCGAATCTGTCGTCGCAGTTCGTCATAGGAGTGCTTTTGCGGATCATCCGAGTCGAGTGGCGTCTTGCCGGTCAGCAGACAGTACAGCAATACTCCCAGACTGTAGATGTCCGTCCGTGTATCGATGTCCAGCCCGCTCATCTCTGCCTGCTCGGGACTCATGTACTTCGGAGTTCCTACCATCTGGTCGAATCCCGTGTAGACGGAATTCTCTCCAAGCGGTTCGTGCAGCGCCTTGGCGACGCCGAAGTCGATCACCTTGACAACCGGTACGCCGTCGTGCTTGGTGACCAGGACATTGGACGGCTTGATATCCCGGTGGATGACACCCTTCTGATGAGCGTGCTGGACGG
Organism: uncultured Pirellulaceae bacterium; assembly: GCA_964522605.1. Lineage (GTDB taxonomy): Bacteria > Planctomycetota > Planctomycetia > Pirellulales > Pirellulaceae > CAVZLD01. The sequence goes on along the minus strand of CAZFWV010000094.1, from coordinate 1,708 downwards.
CCTGGCAGACCGTGATGAACAGCTCCAGCCGTTGGCGCGTCGTCAGTCGGGCCTTGTCGCAGAACTGATTGATTGGCATGCCGCGAACCAGTTCCATCACGAAGTACGGTCGACCCGCTTCGGTTGTCCCGGCATCGAGGACCCGAGCGATGTTTGGATGGTCCATCAGCGCCAACGCCTGCCGCTCGGCCTCGAAGCGGGCGATGACCTGTTTCGTGTCGCGGCCCGGCTTGATGAGTTTCAGCGCCACTTTGCGGCGGACCGGCTCGGTTTGTTCGGCGACATAGACGATCCCCATGCCTCCCTCGCCGAGCTGCTCGCGAATCTTGTAGGGACCGATCTGGGTGTCGATTGCGTCGATGCCTCGCGAGCGATCGTCAGTCGGGTCGATTTGCACGGCGGGAGATTCCAGAAAGTTCGGCTCTTCCTGGTTGATCTGTAATAACTTGACAATTCGGCCATGCAGCGCGTCATCGTCGCCACAGACCTCCTTCAGAAAATCGCTCCGCGCATCCGGCGCCTCAATGCGGTAAGCGATCTTGAAGATGGCCTTTTCGTCGAGCAATTTCGGAAGCATCGTTTCTCTCCAGGAGACGCCGAGTATATGTCCTCAAGAATCAATGCGAGAATCTGCGGAAGAACGGTCAGCGAGAGGGCAATAATTTTTCATGGTTGCGCGGACAAGGCCCTCGGGATTGAGAAATCTCCCGAGATCTGCCGGACTTCCGTCGGTCGTCCGAGCTCCCTGGTGGCACAACGACCAGTCGTTCTTTTTTCGGCCTGTCTCGGGTCAGGTGGACGAACCTTCCGACATGGCGGCGCGGAGCCAGCTTTTGGCGTATGCCCATTCGGACTTGGCCGTAGAGGGAGAAATGCCAATCGCCTGGGCTGCCTCATCGTTCGTCAGTCCAGCGAAAAACCGCAGCTTAACCAGCTTCGCGGCCCGCGCATCGTTCGCCTCCAGCTTCTCCAATGCCTCATTGAGGGCGAGCAAATCGAGGTTTGGGCCGACAGCACCCAAATCGACCCCCGACCATTCCACCCGGCGGTGTCGGCCGCCGGCCGTCGGACCACGCTTACGACGAGCTTGCTCGATGAGGATTCGCCGCATCGCCTCGGCAGCCGCCGAAAAGAAATGGCCGCGCGAGTCCCAGTGCTGGGCTTTCTTGACATCGACCAGCCGAATGTATGCCTCGTGCACGAGCGCTGTTGCGTCCAGCGTGTGATCTGGTGCCTCGCGGGCCATGCGGTGCGCGGCCAGCGTGCGCAACTCGTCGTACAGCATCGGCAACAGCCGCTCGGCCGCACCTGCGTCGCCCTGCTCGATCTGTGAGAGGATTCGCGTGACGTCCGACATACCGACTAGACCCGCAGCGAAACTTCGATTAGCACGGATCGAATCAAAACCGACCGATGCCCTTTGCTTCGAGTCCGAAACGGCTCAAGACCCGACTTGCTCCCTATTCTAGCGTCGCGCGTCTGTTGGTGAACAGCGAGTCGTTTTGCGGTCCCGGCGTCACGAGCAGACAGCCGGTCCCGATCAGATGGCTCGAAGCGGAAAACGGGACGTTACGAATTTCGTAGGGAAGCAACAAACTCTGGGGTGATCTCCAAGATGAATCGTTGTCGCATGTTGCAGGGTTCATCCGCGGTGATTGACGGCTTGCCTTACCATTGAGGAATGCCCCCTTTGGCGTCGCGGGTGCAA
>CAZFWV010000093.1:0-21036 GCA_964522605.1 uncultured Pirellulaceae bacterium | reverse complement strand
TCACCCTTTCCTCTTCTTCTAGTCTGTGAAAGCGCAGCCGGAAGTCACAGGAAAAACGCCGCAGATGACGAAAAGGCGAGGTCTTTTTTCCCGCCCGAGTTCTTTGCGGAAAGCCACGTCCGCACGAGAGTGCCTTCCGATTTAAGCCGTTTACGACCAGACCGGGCCGTCTGCCGCTGACTTCAGAAAGCTCCGATTTTGTCGGTGACTTTTTCTGAGGTTTTCACAAGTAAGGAATAGGCGAATGGCTGCTTGCTCGATTTGCGTGCGGTCTCCTTCACTGGCAACAAAAAACGCCACCATCACCCACGTTTCGCGCCCCCCTCACCGGGAACGCAAAACCGTGGACGATAGTGGCGTCTTCATCAGCAGCACCCAATCGTGTTGAAGCAGCCTTTATTGTGGAACGCGCAACTGCTCCGCCTCAAGAAGCTGGGACCCGTCAATGCACTCTGCAGTAGGTGGGGGGTTTCCCCACGCGGCGCGACTGAGTGTTGTAAACATGGTTGACTATCGTCGCCGTCGCAAGCAGAGGCCGCCGGCCAGGAGCAACAACAACGCTGGGTGCCACTGGCTCTGCCAGTGCTATTCCTCGACCCAAGAGAACACTGGCAAAGCCAAGTGGCACACCCATTGCGCCGAGTACGGCAGCACCGCCTTGGGTTGCGGCCGAAGGCTGCGCTGCGTTTCAGTTCTTGATGATTGCGTTCAATTGGGCCGAGGTTGCGGGACAACCCTTAGGCTTCCGTCACACCCCCTAGCGCAATCCGCCGCCAGCGCGCCTCACAATTCTTTTGAATTCATGAGATTGCGATTCTTCTATGCGCGCGCCCCTGGCCGACTGGCTCTTTATACGAGGACAGGGCAATCGGCCTCACGCGAGAGTGAGCGGTTTTCGTCGGTTTTCCGCAGAATGGAACGCCACACCTAATTGGGGGGTGCCGGCAGAAGTAGAAGCCCCGTACGGGCCTCGGAAGTAGCTCGATTCGTGCACGTTTCCCAACCTGCATTCGCGGGTTGTCAAAGCACCCGTTTTTCAAGTCAAGGTTCGGAATGTGCACCATTTTTGTGGAGTTTTGAGTAGCTCGCCGGCGCGAGCTACGATGGCGGTTGCGGAAAGGCTGCTGAGACACGGAGCTAGCGCAGTGCTCAGCCGAGTGCCGATCGGGCTGTTCGTTCTTGCAGGGGGAAGCCGATGCTCGTGAAGCTTGGCTTACCGGATGTCACGTTCCATGCTTGTCGGCACACTCACGCCACCTTACTCTTGAAGGCCGGTGAGCACCCGGAGGGCGTGGCGAAACGGCTCGGCCACGCATCGGTGAAGACGACCTTGAACCTATAACTCCCGCGTCATCGAGACCATGGAAAAGTCGGCCGCGGATAAGATGGAAGCCATGTTTGGCAAACCAATGGCAAACAAATAGGCCAAAAACGCATCAGGGCCCGTAGCTCAGTGGTTAGAGCAGGGGACTCATAATCCCTTGGTCGGGGGTTCAAATCCCTCCGGGCCTATTTCTGGGGTCGCAACGGCTTGCACTGAGTCGCAAGAAGCCGCGATTCCTGCGGTTTTACGAGATCGCTGCGACTCCTTGCGACGTGGTGCGTGCAGTTGCTGCACCGCGAAACGGACTGCCCATTGGTAGTTCTGTTCGGTGACCGCCGGCACCAACAGACTTGCCGGATTGCGGGCGGTGAAAACGACCGGTGCACTGCTAACGGTGAACATGTTGTTCTCTCGGCAAGAAATCGAGCGACCAACGGGAGCGACCCGTACCCGGGTGCGGAAGCATCCCGTTGGGTTGCGGCCCTGCCGCACTGCGCTTAGATCGACCAATTGGGTGACTCAGGACGGTTCGTCCTGGGGCGCGACCGGAGGCCCTTCGCAGGTCTTCCAAAGTTACGGCGATGCCAACATCGGACGAATGCGCCCGACGCTAGCGCGTACGGCTCAGATTGTGTGACACGCTAGTGTCGGTCATTTGTGAACGACGATTGCCTCGCGGTGGTTACTCGTTCACTCTCCATCCGAACGACCCAGCGTCCACGCCCCATCTTTCAACTCGCCTCGACGGCCTCCAACCGACGGCGGAGGAAATATCCGGGATAATCCCCAATGCTCAGCGGTCCGCCGGATCCATTCGGCATCTTCCCATTGTCACCCTCATCCAATGAGGTCGAGTAGACGGCGGACAATTCCCAGTTCCCTGGCTGTCAGCGGTCGATTCACAGACTCGATAAAGCCGCCAAGCTGCCTATCTCGCCAAAAGGGAGGCAGAGTTGTTTCTTCTTTTCTCTTTTTTCTGTTACGGCGGATGAGATATTTGGGCTAATCGCTGAACGTGATTCTGCACGCTAACCGGGTATCTCGCGAGAATCGGAGTCAACTCGTCCGCGTGAATCTGCTGGAGATTTCGGAATGTGACCAGAGCCTCGGGCTTGGCGCCGTGACGACGCGCAAGATAAACATAGTCGCAGAGCGATTGTGCCGGAGGTGCGATGGTCGCTTGCGGCACTGGCGAATACACGCGACTGCGTACACATACAAAGATTAAACGCCCGACGGATGTAATTCGCTCCTGAGCCCGCGGGCTTCTGCGGTCGGTAAAGCACGTGATGGTGGCAGGCATCTGGTTCACCATTTGGTGACTGTAGAGCGCATAGTGGCCGGTGATGTAGGCGTGCGAGTCAATTGCCGGAACCAAGACTTGTGGTGAAACGGCATCCGGCATGCCATAGAGGCCGTGGGCACATCTCACGAGAATCCCCTGACGTCGAAGCCGTGCCAGCTCGACGTTCAACGCGGCGGGCGAGACACCGGCGACATTCGCCAGTTCTGTCACGGTAAACAGAACCTTCCTATGTCTTTCGCGCTGCTCCTGCAAGTACTCTCGCCATGCATTTGCCTTCACGGAGACACCTCCTTCGCCTTCGCAAGGACGTCATGGAGTCGAGACATGACGGAATCCCAAATCATTGCGGCTCCACCGGCCGCGCGGAGGTTAGCTGTCACTGCCGGGGTTACCTGTTCGTCGAGCAGTCGTTCGATCCCGCGGACATGATCGGTCCGATGGTTCGAGAGCTTGTGCAGGCTCTCGATGGCTTCGGCAGACGACAGCGCGAGCTTGCTCAGTTTCTGCGAAAGACGGCCAGGCGAGTCCGGCCGAAGAGCGCCCTGGAACAAGAAAATGTCCAGAACATCACGAACCTGAAGCAAAGGACGGACAAGGCAGGCAAGGATCTTGCTCTCGATCATGTCTGCATCGGATACCGTCAGGACGACGGTGCCCTCCACCGTACAAACCATCGGCGGATCGAGACACTCGACACCCAGAAGATCGACTGGAATCTCGATTCGGCTTCTGGGCTCTGCGGCGCGGTAGAAAGCCAAATCCACCGTTCGCACGACTGGCGATTCCGTGGCGGGGTTGCCCGCCGGCCGCACGTCACCATCGTAGTCCAGCTGTCGTTTCACCTCCGGCAACAACTTGCGCTGGAATAGCTCGACGATTTCCATCTGCTTTTCTCGCAGGTCTCCCCCCCAGTGAAAGTCAATATCGTTGGAAGCGCGGGAACTCTGATTGAGCAACCGATACCGAAAGCCGCCGACCAAGCAGAGCCCGCGACCCGCCGGATGGGTGGCGAGAATCCTCACGGCAAGCAGCTGGATCCGCTCTGTCGCCGCAATGGTACTATTCATGTAGCTAAATATAACATATATGTTATTGTTTGCAACATGAGATAGGCGTGAGTCGCTATTTGGTCTCCCGGCGTTCCCGCCACAATGGGTGGAAAAACCCCTCTCGCGATCATCGGTGCGGGTTTTGCTCCGAGCCGCTCCGGGCCTATTTTGGGCGCAGAGTTTCAGCGAATGTGACGGCTCGCTCAATCCATTCCTGTAACTGGACGTCGTCGTCGATGCCTTCTGGGGCGACGACAACCCAACCCTTCATCGCTCGACCGGTGATGTCAAACTCACCGACGAACTCCTGTTGCAAGGCTTCTTCGTACCGTGCGGGGCCAATTCGCGCGATGAGCGAGTTCTTCCAGATCCCGACGCACATGTTGCCGTGAAGCAGAAACCCGATCCCACCGAACATTTTCTTCTCGGTGAAGTTCCTTCGCCCGGCGAGCTGACCGCGGATTCGCTCTGCGAGATTCTCGCTGTATGGCATGGTTCGTTTTGCTTTCGAAGAAAGAGTCGAGGCGATCGAGGAACAATGCTTCTTGCGCGGCTCGTCGAGCGCTTTTCAAATCCGGGAGTGCGAGGCTGGGCCGTTGATAATGCTTTCGACTCGGAAACATGGGAAGTCCTGGCAGGCAATGAACAAACCGAAATCCTGGCGTAAACATTCGCCGAACCCGGCATAACAAGCGTTTGAACGATGTACTACTGCCACGTTCTCCAGGTTTTTGCGGGTGGCTAGCATGGGTGCCCCCGGGTTAAGCGAATATGTACATCCTGGCTCCCTTCTCCCCCGGCTTTGCAGGGGGAGAAGGGCTGGGGATGAGGGGGCACGGCATCGAAAAGTCCCAAGTTTCCTCGTGGATTGTCGCGAGTTGAAAGCCCCTCTCCCCGAAACGCGGCGAGGGGAGCCGGAGTGGATCGGTTCCGCAACGGACGAGTCTGTCAGGTTTGCATCAGCCCAGCCTCGTCCTCCCGAACAACCTTTCCGAACAACCTCGCCGTACAGCGACTGTTAAACTGCCTCTACATTGCCTCGTCCGGATAGGGAACTGGCTGCCCGGTTGACGGATCGATCAACATTTTCGCCTGGGTGTCGCGAAGGTGGTCGGAGAGTAACCGTGCAAGTCGTTCCACTTCGGCGGGCCGTTGCGAGGCGAGGTCTGTCGTCTCGCCGATGTCGCGCTGCAGATCGTACAGCTCGATCTTTCGACTCGCGTACCAGTAGATCAATTTCAGTTCACCGAGTCGAATCGCACTGTATGGCGGCATGTCATAGAGATTTGGATAGTGCCAGAAAAGTGGTCGAGTGGAACGATCTGCGGTTGGGTTTTTGATGATCTCGGTGAAACTGACTCCATCGGTCTGCGGAATCTCCGGGACGCCGGCCATCTCCAGGAACGTGGGGAAAATATCTTCGATGATGACGGGCGTGTCGGTGCGATGATTCGCAGGAGACTGGCCGGGCCAGGAAACGATCAGCGGCACGCGGGTCCCGCCTTCGTAACCCGAAATCTTGTGGCCTCGAAGCGGCAAGTTTGGCGGGAGCTGTTTTGGACAACCGTTGTCGGACATGAACACGATAATCGTCTGCTCAGCGATCCCGAGCCGATGGATCGTCGTGATCACATCGCCGAGTGAATGATCCATGCTCTCGAGCATCGAAGCGTATCGCTTCTTCAGTTCCGCCCAGGGCTGATCAACGTATTTTCCATAGAACCGGCGGTCCTCTTCCCACGGTGCATGCACGGCATAATGCGACAAGTAGAGATAAAACGGCTGCCGGTCCGCAACCGCCTGCTCGACCGCCGCAATCGCTTCGCGCGTGATTGCCTCGGTCAAGTTGATCTCCTGTCCGTGATACTTCTCCAACCCCGGAATGTCCCAGATGTCACCACCGCCCCGCCATTGCGCTGAAAAATTCTTGTCGCCGTGATAGGAACCGGGCCCACCCATGTAGGAACCCGCAATGTTGATGTCGAATCCCAGGTTGCGAGGATCTGCGCCCGGAGTGTCCTTCGCGCCAAAATGCCCTTTGCCCGCGTGGATCGTGCGGTAGCCATGCTCGCGAAGAATCTGGGGAAGCGTGCGTGCCTCGGTACTGCGAGCGACGTTGGAACCCAACGGCTGAAGTCCGTTCAGATTCCATGCGGACGGCAGCAACCGAGCATGATCTCCCTCGGGCGATTGATCTTTGCGAAGCGTCCAGCAGGTCACCCCATGCCGGGCGGCGCTCAGCCCGGTCATCAGACTCACCCGCGAAGGGGAGCAGATCGAACAGGCATATGCATTGGTAAAGAGAAGACCTTCTTCCGCGAGTCGCTCGAGATTCGGCGTGCGGTAATCTCGATTCAGTTGCGTTGGTTCCGTATGAAACGGAACCGACGTATCTTGCCATCCCATATCGTCCACGAAAAAGAAGACGAGATTGGATCGCTCCGCTGCGAAAGCTGTGGACGTTGGAGTCCATGCGATCAGAAAGAGGACCGCGGTCCAGCTTCGAGGAATAAGAAATCCGTTCATGGTGTTCCAAGAGAATTGATGAAAGAAAACGCAGTGCGGCAGGGCCGCAACCCTACGGAGTGCTAACGCACTCAACGCAATGGGTGTGCCAACTGGCTTTGCGAGTGTCCTCTTGAGTCGAGGAAAAGCACTGGCAGAGCCAGTGGCACACACTCCTGTTGTCGCCGAAGGCTGCGCTGCGTAACAAGATGCCAACAGTCAAACCAGGTAGAAACACAACTCAACCTATCGCATAATAGACCAGATTCGCCGATGGGAGACACCTATGAACATTCCGCTGAACACTCTTTCCAAGGGCCAGAGTGTACTCATGCGTCTCACCATTCTGCTGATTCTCGGCTGCACGCACTCGGCAAGTTGGGCCCAAGACCGGCCGAACATCGTGATTATCTACACGGACGACCTGGGTTACGGTGACCTTTCTTGTTACAACCCGCAAGCGGCCTATGAAACGCCGCACCTCGACAAAATGGCCCGTGAGGGGATTCGATTCACCGATGCTCATAGCCCTTCCACGATTTGCTCGCCCTCACGCTATGGACTGTATTCGGGTCAACTGGTCTGTCGAACAGGCAGGCCGCCGCGCGCTTTCGAGGGACCTGGCGGGCCAAGTTATCTTTCGCCGGACGAACCGACGATCGCCGATGTCGTCAAGCAACAAGGCTACCGCACCGGCGTGTTCGGTAAATGGCACGTCGGTCTCACCTGGTTCGACAAGAACGGGGAACAGCTACGAGGAGGTTTCGAGAACGCTCTGCGGATCGATTATGAACGGAGCACGCCTCTTGTCGACGGGCCCAACGCCCGAGGCTTTGATGAGTCTTTCATCACACCGAACTGTCCGACCACCGATCCGCTATATATTTACATCATCAACGGCGAGGTTCCTGCGCCCGCCAGCCAAAGGCACGAGAGCGACCGCCTGCCGAACCCAGGAGGAAAGTGGCGATGGGATAACGATGAAGGCTGGATGTCACCCGGCTACCGTTTTGTCGATGCAGACCTCTTGTTTTTCGACAAGACGGTTGATTTCATCACCAGGCATCGAAAAGACCATTCCGACAAGCCGTTCTTTGTGGTGTTCTCCACGCAGATTTCTCATGCGCCAGTCCTACCCGCTCCGGAGTTCGAACAACAAACCAACGCGGGTCCTCGGGGAGATTTCGTGTACGAACTGGACGCCTTGACGGGTCGACTCCTGGACTTCATCAAGAGCCTCGGCGTTGACGACAATACGCTCGTTCTGTTTACGTCCGACAATGGCCCTGAGACGGTCCACACCGACTGGATGCGACAGGACCACGATCACGATGCGGCTGGCGGATTTCGCGGCATGAAACGCGATGGATGGGAAGGCGGACACCGGGTGCCTTTGATCGCTCGCTGGCCAGGCAGAATTCCACCCGGCCAGGTGTCACGACAACTGATCAATACGACGGACATATTCGCCACCATTGCCTCCGTGGTTGGCTACGATCTTCCTGATGACGTCGCGGTCGATAGCTACGACATGCTTCCTGCCATGTTGGGTGAGCAACCTGAAGACAAACCAATTCGTCCGTATATGTTGACCCAGAGTTTTCGTGGCGAGTTTCAACTGCGACAAGGAGACTGGAAATACCTGAACCACAAAGGGTCAGGGGGAAACGACTACGAAAGAGGCTTCCTTCGCAAATACGCTCTGCCCGAGAAGTCGCCCACAGCACCGGGCCAGCTCTACAATTTGACCGAGGATCCCGGGGAGACGACAAACCTGTATTTCTCCGCGCCGGAGAAGCGTCGGGAGTTGCAGGCCTTGCTGAAGGAGCTTACGTCGAAAGAAGACGGACGGACTGCGCCGAAGGACCGACGCAGTTCGAGGTGATCCGCGCCTGTCCGTAGGCCAAATCGAAGCGTTTCCCATGGCAAGATCCTCGTCGTTATGCAGATCTTGGGAAAATGCAGAGAGGGTGGCCGCGGAAGAACGCGGAAAGGCGCGGTGTGACTGGCTCCGTTGGGGAGCTTGGCTCGCAAATCAGATTCGTCGCAGTTAAAATGGGGACGTTAGCTGCTTGCCAAGTTCGCTCGTGCTTCCGAACCCGGTCTGAGGAGTCTGTGATGTTGTGGAGAAAGGCACCGCTCGCCGGCATCGTGCTGTTGTGCGGCTTGGCGGAGTTGGCGTCCGGACAGATCAACGCGGTGCGGGGCAAGGTAACCCAGATCAATCCTCAGGGGTTGCTGCTGCAGCTCGAAGATGCAGCCGCCGTGCAAGAGCAGGCGATCCAGGCCACCGGTAGGACTCCAGTGCTAGTCAATTACCTGGCTTCGATTGACCAAATCGTTCCGGGCACCTACGTCCAGATGCAAGTCTTGTGGGATGGCGCGAACCGCCTGCGTGCAACTTCGATCACGCTTCCTCGCGGTCGGCCGGATAAACTCGGCTTGTTTGAGGGGTGAGGCGGCCCTTCGAGCCCAGTTGGGCTCGCGGAACTGCAGGCGAAAAGCGAACAGCTGAAAAAGAGCAAGGCCAAGGAATGCGGGTTGTACCTGTGCGGCTACGTAACCAGCACAGACAAGGACATTGTGGTCTATGCGTCCGAAATTCCATTCTCAGTACAACCACCTGACCGGCGCGAGATCTGGGTTACCGTTCCGGGACAGCCAACGGACGTTGCGATTGGAGACAGCGTACGCGTTTCGTTGAAAGCTCCCGGACGATTTGACGCGAGGCTGATCAACATCTACCGACGCGCGGAGGCAGCACCCGAGAATGAGAAGGTGGAAGACACCAAGAGTCCGCCTTCAAGTCGCTCCAAGAACACTAAAGCGGAAAACCTGTTTAAAAACGCCGTAAAGAACCTGAAACGGGGAAGGCAGGAGAAGGCTTTGGAGCTTTTCGAACAGGCGAAGGCCGAAGATCCAAGCGAGGAAATGGCGCAACGGATCGAAGCCGCACTCCGAGAAAATCCCGGGCCTTCCAAGTGACCACGAATCCGGATCTTTACCTCCGCGGCCCTTTGCGCCCTCCGTGTTTTTCCTTTGTGAAGATCAAGAATTGCAGCAACGCAGCGCCCGCAACCAAGCTCGGTTCGGCGCGAGTCTCGTGACCTCGCCGAGATACAGGGAGCATGGCCGCGGAGAGACGCGGAACAGCGCCGAGTTAAGCCCGATCGACATCGAGAACGGCCCCAGTCGGTTCATGCAGCGGCAGTCGAATCCCGACACGTGCGAGAGTTAATCGCATTCCGATTGGACCGAAAGAGATGGGGCAACCACGGATCTGACGGAGAGTACGGATCGACACAGACCGATCCGTGGGCATCCGTCATATCCGTTCGATCCGTGGTTTCTCTTTGATCTTCGGTTCCGCTCGACTTGTGCGTAACAACCTGAGCCATGCCTCAGGCGACAAGGTGGTTACAGCAGCAGTCGGGAGACCTGGGCACGGGAGAACGCGCCAATCATCGCGTGATAGCCAAGAAAAGGAACAACGCGGAGGGCGCAAAGGCGCAGAGGGCCGCGGAGGAAAAAGAGATTGCGCCGGGCCGGCGGGTCAAGTTGGCTCTTAGACGGCGAGTATTTCTGGGGCGAGGGAAAGCCGGTCGAGGTCGCGCGAAATCTCGTCGCAGTAGATTGGATTCATCACGATCACGTGAGTAGGACGATACGTTTGCAGGAACTCCGGCCCCACAATGGGATGTCCCGTGCCCGGCATGAAGCGTCCGTGTTTGAGCGGATTGATGTCGACGACATATTCAATCTGGTCGGAGATTCCCAGCGTCACAAGGAAGGCAACTCCTTTCGAGCCCGATCCCCAGACGACCGCACGTCCCCCGTCGTCCGCAATCTGCTGAATCGTGGACTGCCAGCGAATCAGTGACTGGAGCCCGGTCTCGCCAAAGGCTTCAACGGACCGCTGAATCTCGGTAAGATCCTCTTCCTCAGGCAACGCAGGCGTCGTCGGTTGCTCTGTCGGAACAGCATGCAGCATTAGCCATTGGCCGTCGTAGTCGATCGATAGCTGGCTGACGTCGAACCGAGCAGCACGGAACGCGCGGGCTAGTGATCCCAGCGTGAAGTATGAGCAGTGCTCGTAATAGCAGTCCCAGAATGCTCCTTCGCGCAGGATCCGCATCGTGTCGGGAAGATCAAAGAACACATTGGTGTGTAACCGCGTGCCGATCCCTTCGCGCACCATTTGCAGGAATTCACGCACGTGATGGATGTGTTCCAGCGTATGTCGGCAACAGACGAGATCGGGAGCTGGATCAAAATGCTGAGGCCCGAATAGCTCTCGGTGCACGCTCAGATTCCGTTCGAGGTCGGGCGGCAACCGGCCCGGTATAAAGCCGGGATCGACACCAATCCCACGGCAGTTTCCTTCGCGACACAGCTGACCGAGGAATTCTCCTTTCCCGCAGCCGATCTCGAGGACCGTCTTTCCCCGAAGCGAGTAGGTCTCGACGAGTTCCCGCACAAGTTCGCGGGCAAATGCGTTGAACGTCGGCGAGAACCCCTGCGTTTCCTCGTACCGGTCCGAATAGTGATGGTCGGCAGGATTGTAGGCAACATTCGAAATCAACCCGCATTTTGGACAGAGCGCCAACTGCAGTTCGCCGCGTGGATGGGCTAACGCCTCTTCCCGCGTCTCCATTAACAGGCAGCTGTGCACAGGCATCGAAGTAACATGATAGAACTGCGTCAGGCCTCGATGCGCACAGCCGGGACACTGAGTTGCTGGCAGCGTCGCTCGCTCAAATGATACACGGGGAGCGTTTTCCGTTTGCATCAAGTGAAGCATCACACAATCTCCGGCCTGGGAATGGGAACAATGAACTTTCCGCCCAAGTCTCGATAGGCTTGCTGCTGGGCCAACACTTCTTCCTTGAAGTTCCACACGAGCAGCAGCACGTAATCAGGTCGTCTTCTCAGTAACTCTTCCGGATCTCGGATTGGCAGGTGTTTGCCGGGCGTGTATTTCCCATGCTTGTGCGTATTTCGGTCTACAACGAAGTCGATCGTCTCGGGGCCTAAGTCCGCATAGTTCACCAGGATCGTACCCTTCGCGGCCGCCCCATACGCCGCTATCGACGCGCCTTCCGATTTTAGTCCCCGAATCATCGCGATGAGCTCGCCCGTCGTTCGGCGCACCTGATCGGCAAAGCGGGCGTAGTAGCTGAAGGAATCCATGCCTTGTCGCGCTTCTTCCTCCAGCATCTCCTGAACTGCGCGCGAGGTCTGTTCCTGCCGTCCGACGTGAATTCGCAGCGATCCGCCATGAATCGGCAGCCGGACAACATGATTGACGAACAGACCGTGACGTCGAAACAGATGATCGAGCGCGGTCATTGAGAAATAGCACAAGTGTTCGTGATAGATCGTATCAAACTCGCACTTGTCAATCAGATCGCCCACATAGGGAAACTCCAGCGAGGCAACGCCCTGATCCTGCAGGACCCTGGAAATCCCCTCGACAAATCCATTCGTATCGGCGACATGGGCAAGCACATTGTTCGCAATCAGCACATGCGCGCGAACGCCTTCATCGACAAGCTCTTTTGCCAGCGAGTTAGTAAAGAACGTACACCGCGTCGGTACGCCCTGATGAACCGCAGCAGCGGCTGGTTCCGGCGCCGGATCGATCCCCAACACCGGAATCCCGTGCTCGACGAAATTCTTCAGCAGATACCCGTCGTTGCTCGCCAATTCAACGACCAGGTGGCGGGAGTCCAGCTGTCGCGATTCGATCAACTGCAGGGCGTTTTCGCGCGAGTGTTTCAGCAGGGCATCCGAGAAGGACGAGCGGTAGACGTAGTCGGGACCGAAGAGTTCCGACGGGTCCACGGTTTCGAGGATCTGCACGAGCGTGCAGTCAGGGCAGAAGGCAAGCTCGAGGGGATAGAAAGCTTCAGGACTTTCCAACTGGACTGCCGTCAAGAACCGATCCGACGGCGGCATCGGACCGAGGTCCAGGACTCCCTGCAATCCCGAACGACCGCAGGAGCGACAGGTCGCTTCCTGGCACCGCTGAACGAAAGATGGTTGATCTGACATCTCTTGATCCTGCCTTAATTCCGTTGGATTCCTCGAATGGGCCACATGGACGACGGAGCGCGACGCGTTCCGTTTATCCAACCGTGGCGGAAACACATCGCCGAAGATCAGCTTCCAGTACACCGTTGGTCAATTGCTGTCGAATGAATGCCACCCGCTTGTAGCGTGGACCTTCGAACTCATCCAACGCCACGCCGATCTCCCGATACTTCTCGTACAGTTCTTCGATTCCTTGTCGAACGGTCCACTGCGGGCGAAACCGCGGAAAGGTCGACGCGAATCGATCTCCGTTGACGCGGTAGTTGCGCGTGTCCGTGCCGGCGCCTTCCCCGAACTCAATTTCCGAGTCGGGTACGACTTCTCCGACAAGCATCGCGACGTTACGGACTTGGTAGTTTTCGCGAGTTGCGCACACATTGAACGCCTGGTTATGCACAGTCTCTCGCGGTGCCTCCAGAATCGCCACAAATGCGCGTGCGATATCCTGGACATGGACCAGCGGACGCCAGGCGGTTCCGTCACTCTTCAGATGAATCTTGCCTGTCGTGTAGGCCCAGGCAGTCAAATTGTTCACGACCAGGTCGAATCGCATCTGCGGGGAATAACCATAGGCCGTAGCATTTCGCAGAATCGTCGGGCTGAAGTTATTACCAGCCAGATCGAAGATCTCCTGCTCCGCCATTACTTTCGATTTTGCGTAGGGCGTCACAGGTCGGAATCCGGCAGACTCGTCCAGCAGCGCATCTCCCGACGCACCGTAGTTGCTGCAGGATGAAGAGAACAGGAACCGATTGACGCCTGCGTCTCGGCAGAGCTCCGCCAAACGGACGGATGCTTGATAGTTGATCTCATACGTCAGGTCAGGATTCAGGTCTCCTAGCGGATCATTCGACAATCCGGCCAGGTGCAGCACCGCATCGAATCCCGAAACATCCGCAACCGTCGCATCCCGAATGTCCTTGCGGATCTCAGGAATTACCGCGATCGATTCTCGCGGACCGAACAGACATTGCTCATAAAGATCACTGTCAAAGCCAGTAACCTGATGTCCACGGCTCAACAACATCGGCGTCAACACAGTCCCGATGTACCCCAAATGACCGGTTACGAGTACGCGCATGTGATTACTCCCACGTTTGCCAGGGCGGATTCCCCGAATCCCAAAGTGTTTGAAGCAGCTTCATCTCTCGAACGGTATCCATACACTGCCAGAAAGACTCGTGCCGATACGCCATCAGTTGTCCTTCCCGCGCCAATCGCTCGAGCGGTTCCTTTTCCCACTCCATCTCATCCGATTCGATGTAATCCAGAACCTTGGGTTCGAGCACGAACACACCTCCGTTGATCCAGCCCTCCTGCGTCTGGACCTTTTCGGAAAAGACCGTGACGCGGTCTCCATCCAGTTCCAGATGCCCGAACCGAGCGGGCGGGCGGACGGCGGTCAGTGTGGCAAGTTTCCCGTGCGAGCGATGAAATCCGATCAGCTGGGACAGATTGATGTCGGAAACTCCATCGCCCCAGGTCAGAACAAACGGCTCGCCATTCAGATGAGGCGAGATGCGACGCAACCGGCCTCCCTTCGCCGTGTTCATTCCTGTATCGATCAGCTGGACGGTCCAATTCGGCAGCGGCCGACTCTGATGCTGCGTCGCTTCGCCCGACTGGATGTCAATCGTCAGGTCATTCTGCAACGCGCAATAGTCCAGCATGTACTTCTTAATCACTTCCCCGCGATAGCCCAGCGCGATCAGAAAATCGTTCAGGCCAGCCGTCGAGTAGTGCATCATGATGTGCCAGAGAATCGGCTTTCCACCGATCTGCACCATCGGCTTAGGCTTTATTTCCGTTTCTGGCCCGAGCCTTGTTCCTAAGCCGCCCGCAAGAATTACAACTTTCAACGAACTGTCTCCTGACAACCTGCCCACAGAATCACACGGTTGCGTTTTCACCAAATAAACGTGTCGCCACTTTCGCTGCAGAGTCCAGGTGAGATAATCGACGACGCACACCGTCGCCGACGGGCAAACCGATGGCCTGCAGCATCTCTGACCAGCGATGGCACCAGTCGTGACGTTTCAGGCTCTGGACTACGTTCTGACAGCGAGCTCGTTCCATTCGCTCTGGCTGACGATCCAATTCCGCAAGAAACTCGCCGATTGTCGGACAGTCGTAATCCATGGGGATCACTGCATCCGGCCAGTCGAAGCACTTCTCAAACGCCTCAACGCGCGGCGCCGAACCGATCATTACCGCACCACCTGCCGCACCCTCGAAGTACCGTAATCCCACCTCTTCCTGGCCGAAGGTGTGGCTGTCCAGATCCGCCTTCGCCTTGTGGACGATGAAATACCGGGAATTCTGAATCGTTCCGGCCAGAAGCTGGCGATGCTGCCGCGTGTCATGCACATTCGGACCAATAATCGAATCGAACGCGTAGGTGATCTCACGCGACTCAAGCAATCGGATGAGTGCTTCGTGCGTTACGGCCGATCGGCGTCCCATGTAGTAGACATCCGTTGTCCGCATCCGCCGTGTAGGACGAAAGCGGATTGTGTCGACGCCGGGAGCGATATAGTGCACCGGCTTGCCAACCACTTTCTGCAACGGAGCGACACTTCCCTGGCATGTCACGAAGATGTGATCGAACTCCTTGAGCAGGTGGACCGGACTGGTGGAGTTGGAATACTTCTCGATCCAAGCCTGCCACACTTCCTCCATGTAGCAGATCGCCACCTGGCTCTTCTCACGCCATCCTCGAACGGAGCGCAATTGCGCCAAGTCGGGCGGCGACTGAATGACCGCTAGCGCAACATCGTAGGAGCGGTCGACAACCAACGGCTCGATCCTCGGCCGAACCGTGACAGTCCAGGGAACGCGCCGCTGAATCATGCGCCGGATTCTCGAAGGCGACGAGTTCTGCACGGGGCGCCGAGCGCGTGGAGCGAGAAGGTCGGCGTTTTCGATCGCGCAGACCGTTTCCTCGAATTCGTAGGCACAGCACCGCGCGATGTAGGAGTCGATGCCACGCATTGATAGGACGCAAGTACGGAGCGCCGGTTCTGTTGAATCCAGGTCGGGCGCAACGGAGCGTCCCCGGCTTTCTTCTTGACATTCCATCGTTGTAGTCATGCGAGTATGGACCTTCTTCGGGTAAATTCGGTGGATTCGTTACCGTCGCGCCGACCTGCCCCGAGTCTCAAACCTGCGGATAATCGACCAACACGCAAAGCGGCAGGGGTGCTGCCGCACCCGGGCAAGGGTCGCTTCCGTTGTTCGCTCGATTTCTCGCCGAGAGAACAACTCTTTTCACCGTTAGCCGTGCAATGGCAGACACTCCGACCACAACGGTGGCGCAAGCAAAAATAGGTGCGCCACAAAGGTTCGTTTCCGACTCACACCCCCAGAATCCCCGCTTTCCCCAAGGCCGCCGTGCTGTAGATAGGCGTCCTAGCGAATATCCCACCTGCCCGCATTCCACCCGGCCAGTTTGTGGTAATTTGGATCGAGATCACGGCGCCAGCATGTCGGCGTGGTCAATGACAGACTCTTGTTTCTCACTACCAGCAGTCTTCGAGAGAGACCAACCAGAAAAGGAGGCAGAGTTCGATGATTGACTTGACGAATGCCTTGGTGCTGTTGCTCATGGCCATGGCGGCAACCGGTGGAGCTGCGGAAGAGGACCGGCTTCTGTTCACTTTTGACAAACCGGAAGCGGCAAAGCAGTGGCAAGCGGTGAATGACGGAGTGATGGGTGGTGTATCGGATGGCCGGTTCAAGATCTCGGACCAACAAACGCTGGAGTTTTTCGGTACGCTGTCACTTGAAAACAATGGAGGGTTCACCTCCGTTCGAACCCGGCCGATGCCACTGAATCTAGAGCAGGGAGACGTCCTGATCGCTCGCGTCAAAGGTGACGGTCGAGAGTACATGCTTAATTTGTATGTGCCTCGACCTCGAATTGCCTTTTCGTACCGAATGGCTTTTCAGACGAAAGAAGATGAGTGGATCGAGATTCGGGCACCGCTCGACAAATTCGTCGCGACCTCATTCGGCCGTGAGATTCCGAACGAACGGCTCAATCCTCAGGAAGTCAATGCGATCGGGATCATGCTGAGCGACAAGAAACCTGGAGCGTTTCGACTGGAAGTCGAGTGGATCAAGGTTGGCAAGAGCGAATAGTCAAGCGGAAGTTGGCAAATCCGGTGTAGGTGTCCGGCCTGTACGCACTGGATCTTCGTAGCCGAAGTCGTGAGACTTCGGATCGCGTCCCAAAGCCTCCGAAATCTCACGACTTCGGCTACACCTCTCGTTCCTAGGGCCCCGCCTGGGAATGCGCTGAACCGGAGGCTCAGCTTCCGACCGTACGGCTTGTTCACTTCTGGGCCACCGCAATCAGATCCGGGCTCTTGGAGCGGTCATAGGGTGTATCTTGATAGTCACCCGACAATTGCACGGACGAAGCACCTGCGTTGCTGCACATCGTCTTCAGCTCATCCGCCTCCAGTCCAAGAAGCGGAACACACTCAGAACGCATCTCCGATGATGAGGAAAGGGATGCGACAATCAAATCGACAAACCCCGTTGCTCCGGCTCGATGCACTCCCTTGACGACCAAGACCTCTTCATGCGGCAGGTTCAGTCGCTGACACTTCTGCCACTGGCAGAGACCATCCGGAAGCCGCCACAGATTCAGCACGTGCAGCACGACGATCCCACCGGTCCGGATTCCCGCGAACATCTGTTCGATCACACGCTGCACGGCTGAAAGATCTGAAGCCAGCGCGAGCGAGTTACCCACACAGATCGCCGCATCGAAGGGATCCTGCGGGGCAATTGGGCGATCGAATTCGCGTCGGACCCATCGCAAGTCGGGACGATCCGCAAAGTTCGATCGCGCCCGCTCAAGCATGTTTTCGCTACAGTCGGCTGCTTCAACGCGTAATCCCCAAGAATGAAACAGGGCGGCGTGGTGTCCCGTCCCACACGCGACATCCACGACACTTCGGACTCCCACCCGTTGGAAAAGCCGTTGATAAAACGGGCTTTCATTCGCCAGTCGCTTGGACCAGTCGACAATCGCCTCGTAGATTTCCGTCATATTGCGGAAGACATCCTGACTCATCGTCTTACGACCTGATCCTTCTTGTTATTGACGAGAAAGCACACGTGCCCCATGGCGCACACGGCTCACCGAATCCGATCTACCGGCTTTCCAAGGCCTGAGTCATGTCCTCAATCAAGTCATCGACGGCTTCGATTCCAACCGACACGCGGAGATTCGCGTCGGTGATCCCAGCGGCGCGGCGAGCTGCTTCGGGCATCGATGCGTGACTCATTGTCTCGGGATGTTCCACCAAGGAACTGACCCCTCCTAGAGACTCTGCGAAGTCGAACAATTCGAGATTCTGAATCACCCGAAACGCAGCTTCGCTTCCCCCATGCACATCGAACGCGAGCATGCCGCCGAAACCGGACATTTGACGACACGCCAGGTCATGCTGTGGATGAGACGCTAGCCCTGGATAATAGACGCGATGAACCTCCGAGCGAGATTCCAGGAAGTTCGCCAGCGCCAGCGCATTCCGCGCATGTACCTCCATACGACAAGGCAACGTCCTCAACCCACGCAGCACAAGCCACGCGTCGAACGGCGAGCAGCATGTTCCAAGAGCATTCGTGAGAGCGGCAACTCGTTCGCCCATCTCCGCCGTTCGGCAGATTACCGCACCCCCCACGACATCGCAGTGACCATTCAGGTATTTCGTCGTCGAGTGCACGACGATGTCGGCCCCCAGTTCCAACGGGCGCTGAAAATACGGCGTCATGAATGTGTTGTCGACGATTGTGATCAACCCCCGTTTCCGCGCGATATCGCAGACGGCTGCAATGTCCACCAGGTTCAGCAGCGGGTTGCTGGGCGTCTCAACCCAAATGGCCTTTGTCTGCCCTGTGATCGCGGCCGAAACACGGTCCAGATCGCTCATGTCGACAAACGAGAATTGCAAACCGTGCTGTGTGAGAACGTCGGAAAACAAGCGATACGTACCACCGTAGATATCGTGTCCGGCAATAAAGTGATCGCCGGCATGAAACAGTTGCATTACCGTCGTCTCAGCCGCCATGCCGGTCGCGGTAGCGGAAGCGTGCGAGCCCCCCTCAATCGCTGCAAGACATTCCTCCAAGGCGGCCCGTGTTGGATTCGCCACGCGACTGTAGTCGTACCCTTTCGTTTGGCCGGGCGCTTCAAAACGAAACGTAGAAGTGAAATACAGAGGCGTGGTCACCGAATTGAATGTGGTGTCCTTCCCACCTCCCTCATGCGCACAGATGGTTTCCATCTTGCGCGACAGTCCCGACTTGCCATTTTGCGTGTTCATATCGCTTCCTGTGCGCAATGGATTCGACTCGCAGATTAGGGGTTGATCGATGTCGTCGGAAGAAAATCAAATAACTCCACGACTGCACGAGGCTCGACGCGGTAGCTGGTCCCTTTTCCCTCGTAGAAACCGTATCGTTCGATCATAAAGGGCACAAGCAGGGCATATTCCAGCTTCTTCCCACGGTCAAGATTCTCCACGACGACATTCGAACCACTCATCGTCCCGTCGCGAAAAGGAGATGGTTGAAAGCCCCGAGTAACCATGAGTTTGACCTTGAATCGACGCCCGTGGTAGATGAATTCGGCTTCCGGCGTCTTTTGACGGGCCTGCCATCGCCCGATTGTTCCCATCGCATGCAAGTGTTTCGCCAGTTCCTGATGGCTCAGGCCAAGCTCATCAAGCACGCAGCGATTGTCGGCGGCAAGAACGTCGAGCAGCCGTTCGTCTTCTCCGAGGAAGCCAGCTTGTGAACCAACCTCTGATTCGGCTCCCGGCTGCATGTCTTTTTCAAGCTGCTCGATGGAATAGCCGTTGATCTCCTTCAGGCTTGCGATCATCGCAGTGTCGTTCTTACCACCAATCAGAAAGCCGGTCCGAGGATCACGGACCGGTTCGACGGGTGGAATGTGGAATTGAGCAAATTCACAATACGGCGTGAGATCAACCGGACCGACATTGGGCAAAATCGAAGGCTTGGAATCATCAGCTTCCCCAGCCAAACGAGGCGTTTCCGCGACAGCAAGCAAAAGGGTCACGAGAGACGCGCCGAACAGAATTCGTACGCTGGCCGACATGATATTCTGCCCTCCATATTTCGATCGAGTGCCCAGCCGCAACAGACACTAACCCAAACGCAACCTACACATCCCCCCGTCAAAACTCCTCTCTGCCTCTGCGCCTTTGCGGCCTCTGCGCCTTTGCGGCCTCTGCGTTTTTTCTTTTCCGGTTGCGGTTTTCAGAGAAGGAAAACGCGGCGCAGCCTTCGGCCGCAACCCAACGGGACGCTACCGCCCTCGTCGCAATGGGTGTGCCACTGGCTCTGCCAGTGTCCTCTTGAGTCGAGGAAAAGCACTGGCAAAGCCAGTGGCACCCAGTATAGTCGCCGCCGAAGGGAGCGCTGCGTGTCAAAAATGCCAGCAGTGGAACCAGGTAGAAACACAACTCAACCCTGCCGCATGATCAAATTCGCTCCGCCCGACAAGAAACTCACCATTAGCAGTGCAGAGATCGCAAAGGCGCAGTGCGGCAGGGCCGCAACCCAACGGGGTGTTTCCACACCCGGGTAAGGGGCGCTTCCGTTGGTCGCTCGGTTTCTTGCCGAGAGAACAACATTTTTACCGTTAGCAGTGCAGCGGGCCGCAGAGGCAGAAGTTGTGCCGCATTGACCTGACGCGCAGATTGCGATCGGTCGCCTAGTCCGCCTTGATCACGCGAATCTTGATATTTCGAAAGGCAACGGGATTGCCATGATCCTGCAGTGCAATGTGTCCCTTTGTGGCCTTGCCGAACTTGGGCATCGAGCGAAACTTGCTCTCGGCCACTCGCTGATTCCACTCGTCGCTTCCTTTAACAAATTCGTAGTACTTCACACCGTTCATAAACGTGGCGCACTTCGTCGGGGTGATCAAGACCCGCAGTTGATTCCATTCGCCCACCGGCTTCGTCGCATCCACGTCTGGATGGTAAAGCTGATAAAGCCATCCCGACAGCTCAGGGTCATGTCCGTCCACATTATCTTGAATCTGAATCTCGGGACCGGTCTTCCAGGGGGTGTCTTCTTCTTCCGTGACGTGGAACATCAAGCCGCTGTTACCTTCCTTAAAAATTTTGTACTCCAGCGACAACTCGAACGCGTCGTATTGCTCGTCGGTCAAAATATCACCGGCATTCGCCGCACTTCGCGTCAGGGCACCATCAACGACTTTCCAGCCTTCACCAACCTTGTCGCTGCGGAAATTGCGCCAGCCGTCCGTAGTCTTCCCATCAAAAAGCAACTGCCAGCCTTCGGCCTGCTCCGCCGAGGTCAGCGTATTGGGCTGGGTGTCCGCAGCTTGAATGACGCTGGTGGCCAGTCCCAGAATGATCGTCGCAATAAGTGTCAGGCTGCAACAGGGTACGCGTCTCATGGTTTTTCTGCTCCGTGATGAAGAGGAAATAACATTCACGAATCCACACTCGATCGACCCTGACAAACTTCCAAAGGCCGGAACTGTACGACTCACCGAACAATGCCCATCAGCGTTTCGTCGGCAGGGCGAGCGTAGATCGCGATGCTTCATCGTAATCTTGATCCGGTCATCTTCCAAGGCACGGAACTGGCCGACGATGCCTCTGCGCACTCTGCGTTGAAACAAAACGGGAAAACGCAAAGCGGCAGGGCCGCAACCAAAGGGGCTGCTGCCGCACTCGGCGCAATGG
>CAZFWV010000092.1:18404-21230 GCA_964522605.1 uncultured Pirellulaceae bacterium | reverse complement strand
GAGACTGGAGACTGGAGACTGGAGACTGGAGACTGGAGACTGGAGACTCCAGCCTGCAGCCTAGAGCCTCCAGCCTATTCCTGCCGTACTGCGCAATAACAGACCCCCGAGCCGATTTGGTTTCGGTCGGGGGTCTGGGAATTTCATGCGGGAACGTGCGTCGGAATCCCGCGGTTACTTCGACAGGAAGTCCAAGTACCACCAGCCATCGTCCCATTCGAGCATGACTTTACGCCAGCCGAGAGGAACCTGCGGATAGGGGTAGAACGGTCCGATGTACGGCCACGCCGTCGGCGAATACTGATGCGGATAGGTCAGCGCCGCATAGTTCGGATACGACGCATAGCTTGGCCACGCATACGACGGCATCTGAGGATTGTCGTAGGCCGGTGTGCCACCGGGCATGCCCATGCCCACCGGGGACATCGGCACGGGAGCTCCGCCCGACATGCCGGTCGAGTAACCTGGGTCGCCGTATACGACCTCTCCCCCGTACTGCCCGCCGTATTCCTGCATCGGAATGCTCGACATCTCGCCGACGTGTTCTTCCATGTACTGGGCGGGAACGAGGCCGCGGTTCGCCTGAGCCGGACGGGCGGCCAGAGTACCGCGGGCAAACGCTAACGGTTGCTTCGTCGCGGGTAACGCCGCCGGCTGCATTGTCCGCGGCGTCGGGACCATCACCGGTTGGGCGGGCGCCGGGACGGCGACCATGGGAGTGGGCGGCTGGGCCGGCAAGGGGGCTACCAGAGCCGTGTTCAATGCTGGTTCGAGACTCGGCGCGGCGCTGTCGGTCGGAGCCGTAATCTCCACCGGAGCCGCCGGCGGAACCGGGGGTAGTGTTGCCGTGAAAGACGCGGGCTGAGTCGCCGTCGCCGTCTCGCGCGCGGCCGGTTCTACCCGCAAGTCGTTAATCACCAGTTTGACTCCCGGCACCCGCCGAGCCACATCCAACGCCAGGGCCGCCTGCTCTTCCGTCGACACACTCCCCGACATGGTTACCGTGCCGCTCTCGACCTGGACACCGAGGTTGAAACCTTCCAGTTGCGCCGCCTGACGCTGCGCTTGCAGTCGATCCACGATCTGCTTGCCAATCTGCTGGTCGTCCGCTCGGACCGTCACGCCGATCAACAAGGCGAACGTGACAGCCACGAATGCCGAAGTCATTCGCTTCCTCATGAAATCCCCTCCTGTTTGTGCGCCATGCACGTGGGTCGTTGATGGCGTCCGTTCCGAGGCTCCTGCGAAGGGACGACTCCGCATTGGCGTCCCGTGTGGGAACAGGGTGCCCCCCCTGCGCAGCCTCGTTGGTTCCCGAAACTTCAACTGCTGTTCTTTTCGGCCGGTGGAGGCGACCGGGAGAAAGGATTTTTTGGATTTTGCGGCGCTTACCGGTGGAAAGGAGGGGGCTTGAACGGCTCAATGGAGGGGTTTAATGCACGGTGTGCGGCCGTTCGACGCCGATCGGCTCGGCGGATCCTGCGAGCCGAATTGATTGACGAGGGGCGAATGACGATTGTCGATTTGCGAAGTCGCAGGCCATGCGGATGCGGATGAGGGTGGAGCGACAGAATTACCTTTTCCGTGCTCGGAATCGCTGGTCAGAGTCTTTCCCTTTCCTTCAGCAATCGGAGATCATCAATCGGCAATCTTCAATCGTGTTCCTGCGCCCCCATGCTAAAGGGGGGTAATGCCTGCAGCCGCGGTGGGTTACCTAGCGATGCGCGCGGCTCTGGTCCCAACGGCCGCAATCTAAAGTCCCACCAATGACCATCACTGAAAGGGTTGTTCCTGAGACGGCCCATGAACCGCTATCGCACAGGAGCGAAGTAATCGTTGCGCAGGCAACGACCAGCATCGTGCCGAAGAAAAGCAACTGGCAGGCCCCAAATCGCCCCCATTTTTCTCCCAGACGCGAGGCAATCAGTCCCAGGGCTCCAAGCAACTGCACGCCCACGAGGAGCAAAAACAGCGTCGAGTCCGGTGTCAAAATCATCGGCTGCACTCCAGGATTCCCTTCCGCCGAGCTGCCAGATCCGATCGGCGGCACAGCATAAGCGATCCGGATGCCAATCACCAATAGAACTCCGGGCGTGAATATAAGTTATGCATTTGACTTGACTTGTGGCCGTTCCGACTTGACAGCCCGCGGCGCCGTCCAACGCAGCCCTTGTAATCCTTACAATCATTCCAATCGGGCCGTGTTTCCCTGTTTTGGTGAAACCCGAATCTGATTGAGTACAACGATCGTAAGTTTTTGGAATTTAAAAAGTTGCGATCTGGATTTCGCGTGCGATTCGGTCGAAATCGGAACATTCGAATTCCACGCTGATTACCTAAGCCGTTGCTGAAAAACACGTTGCGTTCGATGGCCCGCGCTGGTCACTAAGGTGGTGAAAATAGGTTGTTTATGAGGCGTCAGTTGAGATGGATGGGATGAATGAGTGCGGCGGGTCGGGCGAGAAGTGAAAGTGCATGTTCGTCAATGGGTTATGTGAGAATCGATCGACCTGGGGGGATGTGCAGATTGGTCGAAATGAGAGGGTTTTTTGATTTAGGCATAGCAGTTGCCCCTTGTTCCCGACCGCTGGGGTGTCTGGCCCCGATGATCCAATGATTTGGCCACGATGAGGGAAGGGAAAGCTAATGGGCAACTATGAGCAGAACTACGACGATTCGAAGTTGGAGCAGCGCCGCCAGCGAGACACGTATCGAGCGCGACGTCCGCATGCTGCCCGCAGTCGTAGCCGCAAGACGAGTTCACCGGGCGGTTTTCGCCAACGGCGCAACAAGCACTGGAACTGGTAGCTCAGCGAATCGTTGAGC
>CAZFWV010000092.1:11528-18304 GCA_964522605.1 uncultured Pirellulaceae bacterium | reverse complement strand
GCTGTTTGAAAATTGGTGTGGCACTGGCTTCGCCAGTGTCATTTTCCAATGTAGCAACGGCACTGGCATAGCCAGTGGCACACTTGGGAGCCCATTTCCAACCACGTTCTGAGATGGATGGCGGTGCGAGGCGGGTGCTACCCCACCTCGCGAGGCTTGATCTGGGATCCTGATTTTCTCAGTTTCCGGACGAGAAGCGTTTCTTCAGCTCTGCATCGAGCTCTTCGATCGTGACCGATCGATTCACGACGGCTCCGCTTTCATCGATCAG
This sequence comes from uncultured Pirellulaceae bacterium, assembly GCA_964522605.1. GTDB lineage: Bacteria > Planctomycetota > Planctomycetia > Pirellulales > Pirellulaceae > CAVZLD01. The sequence goes on along the minus strand of CAZFWV010000092.1, from coordinate 18,033 downwards.
CAACATCACGGGCAGGGTGAAGATGCCCATTTGTTTGGCCAATCCGCTCTCGAGTCCCCCGGATTCGTAGAGTTGGGGCCAACCCATCCTTTCGGATCGCAGGTGACTGAGTGCTTCTTGGGGCTGGTTGTCCAGGTTGACTCCCACCACGGCAAATTTTCGGCGTGCGTACTGGCTGAGTAGGGTGCGCAGCTGCTTCATGTCTTCCTTACACGGCTCGCACCAGGTGGCCCAGTACTGAACGACGATCAGGTTGCCGCGCAGGGATCCGAGATCGAACGGTCGGCCATCGAGTCCTTTTCCGCTCAGTTCCAGCGGTTTGCCGACCGACTGCAGACGTCGGGTCGCGCCTTTCGCCTTTTCCGCCATCTCCGTCTCGGGAAACTCCTGGACGATGCGTTCGTAGGAGCTGATCGCCTTTTCATCTTGGCCGGCGAATTCGTGGGAAATTGCCAACTGGAGCATCGCATCGGCGGCCGCCCGTGTCTCGCCGAACTCCTGAACAAAGGCCTCCAGATCGCTGATCCATTTGGTCTGGATGGCGGCATAGTCGGCATTCGGTTCGAGCAAGCTGGCGGAGTACTCCGCGGTCAGTGCCACGAAGCGAGCCTGACTGATGATCTCTTTGTTCTCCGTCGATGCTTTCACCTCGGTGACCAGCTTCGTCAGGGTTTCGCTATCGGTGGTTCCCTCGGTGGACTGCGTCGAAGCGACGGCACTGTCGACCAGTTGCAGGAGCCACATATCGCGGTCGCTCCCCGAGGTGACCTGGACCAGTTGCCGCAACAATTCGGTGCGCTGGGTGTGAATTCGGCGAATCAGCGCCTCGTTGTTTTCCGCGGCGGCCAGTCCTTTGTCGAGTTCCTCCAATTGTTGAATCAGCTTCTGCAATTGGGGGCTGACGCCCTCGGAGCCTTCGAGCATGGCGGTGGGGCGCGGGGCGACGGCCGTAAAGAAGACGCCGGCCGATTCGGCGGTGGGCAGGTCGATCAATCGCCACCGGTCGTCCACGCGCAGGAGAGTCCCGATGTTGAGTTCTCCATGCTGGCCGCCGGTCTCCGTCATCGCCATTACGTTTTCATAGACCACGAGATCCTTCGTCGACTGGGTGCCCGCCGGGACGACCCCAGGCGTGGGCGCGCTGAAATCGATCCACCGCGTCTGTTCGGTGATCTCTTTCTTCTCGGCGGCAAAAGTGGCGAACGAGCTTTTTGCCTTTTCGACGCGTGCCAAAATCTGAGCCGCTGCTTCGTCCTCGAAGCCCAGGTTGGTCAGTTCTTCTTTGCTGACTAGCAGAGCAGCGAAACGCCGAGCATCCTTGGAGCGGATCGCCCCGAGCAGTTCGGCCGAGACTTCTTCCGGAGAGATCCATTTCCAGTCATCGATCACGCCATCTTCGTTGCGATCCAGGCCCCAACGCATGCCGCCGGTGCCAAACCAGCGGTACTGATCCGCCTTTTCATTGAAATCGCCGTCGATGTCGCGATAGACCTCAATCCCACCCCGATAGTAGCACCACTGGTCGATCCGATTGTCTCCGTTCGTGTCGACAAAGCGACGGAGCAGGTTGCCTTCGGGACTCGAAACAACCCAGGCTCGCTGATCGGCGTCCCGCGAAGGGCTAATCGTGCATTTGGGAATCTGTTCATCCGTGGGGCGATCAATCTCCACGTCGGCCTGCATCGGCACCAGACTGAGTGCCTGGCGGACGGAGGGTTGAGCTTGCGCAGGCGACACAACGGGCAGGGACAGCAATACGGTGAAACAAGCGACAGCAGTAATTCGCAAAATCACGGTGGCGTCCTTCCAGATGGGGCGGGGCAGGAAATCCATTCGTTCGCCGAGGCATGCTGGTTCCGCGGGGTTTTACGGCGGAAGACCCGGTGTAGGCGGGCGGTTCCAGCAGGGCTTTACGCCCACCGGCTTGACTTTACAATAAGGAACTTGTGCCGGGGCGCATAGCTCAGTTGGTTAGAGCGCGTCGCTGATAACGACGAGGTCCGAAGTTCGAATCTTCGTGCGCCCACTGGTTCTCCGAAATCTGCGGATTCTGTTCCGCTAGCGCAAGCGTTGCTGTCACGCATCTGTTCTCGGGTTCCATGCTGTGCTTCAGAGAAGGCGGAGCCGCGGAGACCCGCGGAAGATCGCGGAGGGGGCAGGGTGTGGTGCTTGCCCGACGGCGCTTACCCAACGGCGCTTACCCAACGGCGATCGCGCAAGCCGTGGCGTAATGGCGGCAGTGGGAGATCGAGATCAACATTTCGGCGACGCCCTGTTGCTCACAGATTTCTCGAGCGCCGCCGGCGAGGGCAATTGTGGGCTTGTGACCAGGGACGCTGCGGATTTCCACGTCGCGCCAGGTGATTCCGCGGATCCATCCCGTGCCCATCGCCTTGAGCACGGCCTCTTTCGCGGCCCAGCGACCGGCATAATGCTGCACCGCGGCCTTGCGCGTGCTGCAGTACTCGATTTCGTGGGTCGTATAGACCCGTCCGAGGAACAGTTCCCCGTGCCGCTCGATCATCTGGGCGATCCGCACGCATTCGACGATATCGGTGCCGAGGCCGAGGATGTTCATTGCGTATCCCTGTTAGCGTTTGAGACCGCAGGCGCGTTGTGCCCGAAGCAGAACTTCACCGGCCTTGCGCCGCGCCCGACTGGCTCCGTCCTGAAGAATCTCCTGCAGTCGCTCCGGATGAGCTGCCAGGTCCATCCGCCGCTCCCGCGCTTCGGCAAAATAACCGGCGGAGACTTCCGCCAAGGCCTTCTTGACCTCCCCATAACCAAAGCCGCCGCGACGGTAGGTTGCCGCGAGTTCCTCGCGTCGACCGTCATCGACGAACAGACTGTAAAGTTGAAACAGGTGGTCGCCTTCCGGATCCTTTGGCTGTTCCATCGGTCGAGAATCAGTCACGATGCTCATGATTTTCTTCCGCTGCGGCTTCAGCTCCTCGAAGATCTCCAGCGTGTTGTCATAGCTCTTGGACATTTTCTGGCCGTCTGTGCCGGGGACTCGGGCCCCTGACTGCAGAACTTTCGCCTCCGGCATCGTGAACGTCGGGCCGAATTGATGGTTGAAGCTGCCCGCCAGATCGCGGGTGACCTCGATGTGCTGTACCTGATCTTCGCCCACCGGGACAATGTTCGCGTCATACGCCAGGATGTCTGCCGCCATGAGCACGGGATAGGTGAACAGACCTGCATCCGCCTTGGCTCCCCGCGCCTTCTTCTCCTTGTAGGCGTGACAACGTTCGAGCAGTCCCAGGGGAGTTCCCGTCATGAGGATCCAGCAGAGTTCGGAGACTTCGGGCACGTCGGATTGCAGGAACAGGGTCGCTCGGTTGGGGTCCAGACCCAGCGCCAGCAGATCGAGCGCGGCATCCAAGCTGTTTTGGCACAAGACGTCTCGGTCGCGGACCGTCGTCAGTGCATGCAGATTGGCAATGAAGTAGTAGGCTTCGCCCGCATCTTGCAGCTCGATGTATTGACGCACGGCACCGAAATAGTTGCCCCAGTGAAAACGACCGGTCGGCTGGATCCCGGAGAGCACTACCATGATTGATTGATTTCCTCACGACAAAAAAAGCGAATCACGCTGATTCCTGGTTCGAAGCCACCGGACTCGGACCGACCGAAGTCCTGACGGGTTACCGATTCGATGGGCCTAATGCGGCGATTGTTGGGGTGAGCGCGGAATCTGACCAGCAGGGACCGCCAGGGAACCCGAGACGTCCGCCACCTGTCGGGCGCCAAGACTCGCCAGCGCGCCGGGCAGTTCGTCCAGGATCTGCATCGAAACGGTCGGATTATAAAAATTTGCGGTGCCGATCTGGACTGCCGTGGCCCCCGCCACCAGAAACTCCATCACGTCATCGATCGAGGCGATTCCGCCGACGCCGACGATCGGCAGGGATACGGCCCGTGCCACCTGATAGACGCACCGTAACGCAACGGGTTTGATCGCGGGACCGCTCAATCCGCCCATGACGTTGCCCAACAGCGGACGCCGACGCCGCCAGTCGACGGCCATCCCCAACAGCGTATTGATGAGCGTCAATGCGTCCGCGCCTCCCTCTTCGGCCGCCTGGGCAATCGCGCTGATGTTGGTCACATTCGGCGTGAGTTTCGCCAACAGGGGTGCATCCGTCACTTCGCGTACGCCCTGAACCACTTGACGGCACAAATCGGGTTGCGATCCAAAATCCACGCCGCCGGAGACATTCGGGCACGAGATGTTCAGCTCCAGCGCCGCCACGGCGGACTGCCCCTGCAGCCGTCGGGCGAGCAGCTCGAAATCTTCGCGACTGGATCCGGCAATGCTGACGATCACCGGGCAACCGATGGTGGCCAAATACGGAAGATGTTCCGCCACAAAGACGTCGATCCCGTCGTTATCGAGGCCGATCGAATTGAGCAGTCCGGCGGGCGTTTCTACTGTCCGCCAGGGGGCATTGCCCGGACGCGGATGCGCGGTGATCGTCTTCGGAATCATGCCGCCCAGCCGACGCAAATCGACCAGACTTGCCATCTCGCGCGCGTATCCGAACGTCCCCGAGGCCACAAGGATCGGGTTAGGAAGGTGCAATCGGCCCAGTTGGACCGATAGATCGATCGGGCCAGGGTCACAGCAGGCTGCGTCGGTCATCCGTGCGAGATACCGTATCGGCGGCTTCAGCAAGCATGGCGCGGCAGGGCCGCAACCCAACAGGGTGCTACCGCACCGGCGTGAGGGTCGCTTCCGTTGATCGCTCGATTTCTTGCCAAGAAAACAACATTTTCACCGTCAGCAGCCGCGTGGCCGACCACCGATGCCACTGCTTGCTGCAAACGACCGCCAATGTAGTGTCTGAGGTGCAAAGGCGAAAGTCCGCCCGTTGCCGCCGGCCATCCAATCGGGAATGCTTGTCCGAGAATTTGGCGCTACGTTCGACGTGGCCGACGTCGTGAGAATTCGGGAGGCCTGCCGCTGCGATCCGAATTCTCACGAATCCGGCTACGAGACCGGTAGCGATGCGGCCCCGCTTCGGTTGCCGCGATGCCACACGCTCCGTTCGCACCTGCCGAAGGGGACACCCGTGAATTCCGTGTCCCGCGGGTTCTGGCAGGGGGCCTGGGTGTCAGGATCTAGATCAGACCGCCGTGTGTGCGGTACGGCGTCATATGGTCCGGTGCATCCAAGAACCAGATCCGCTCCCACTCGTCGTGAATCATTCGCAGATTCTCGGACGTGTAAAGCAGTTGGCGAGCACGCCGCACCGGATCGCCCGAGTAAATCGGCACGAAACAGCCAGTTGAGCTGATCAGCGTCAGCGTCAGGATTAAACCACACAGCCAGCGTCGCATTTGGCTACTCCTCCATGAGTATCACGCGGCTATCCCGGTTCGTTGTCGAAGCCGGATCAAGCTGCCTATCCGGTTGGTACGTCAGGAGTTCCGCTGTGGCGTCCCGTTCCCGAGTCGCCCGAGACCGACGGCGGAGCATTCGCTGCTGCATCCGCTCGTGCCCGGGCCTCCGCCGCCGCACGCTCCTCAAGTTGCCGTACCCGCTCCTCCATCTCCTTGCCCGGTTTGAAGGTCACTACGAACTTCTCCGGGACATAGACCTTGTCTCCCGTTCGGGGATTTCGGGCCTTCCTTGCCGCCCGCTTCTTCACTTCAAACACCCCGAAATTTCTCAGCTCAATCCGCCCCTCTTCCACCAACGTCTCGACGATTGCATCAAACGTCTTCTGGACGATCTCTTTCGTCTTGAGCTGGGTCAGCCCAATTTCATCAGAAATTGTCTTGACGATTTCTTTCTTGGTCACAACGCTGCTCCAGTTCGGCACCCGTGACGGAGGAAACAGACACCGGGGAGTCGATCGAAGAGTCGGCTTCGTGTCCCAAGTGTAGATACCACAACAAGTAGTGTCAAGCCGCACGGTCCGTGACTGGGTCCGATCAAGCCGCGCGATGCGCTGTTGAGCGGAACCAGTTGAAGGTAGTCGCTGTGTCTTAAACCTCTTCCATAAAACAGGTTGCGTTCATTGCTGGCGATCGCGAGGCCGCTTTTTCGCAGTAAATGGTTACCTTGCAACGACATGCGTCGGCGAAGGCGGCGCGAGGCGACCGTCATTCCACAAACGAAAGATCGGCCGCAGAATCAGCAAACTTCAGCTAATCGGAAAAACTCGCAAGAGATCCCCTCTGGAGAGGTCATGCAGTTTCTGAGGTACGGGCTCGGCGGAAGTGACACCATCCTCCCCGTGGCTTTTCGTTTAACCCGCAGCCGCCAGGCGAGGTCCGCCCGTGGCTACGCTTCCATTTCGCCGCACAACAAGGGAGATGCGCGCTGCCGCACGCGGGGCGTTGCCCACGCGGTTAAACGAACCTCACCTGTGGCTACGGGTTAACCGCACGCGGGGCGTTGCCCACGCGGTTAAACGAACCTCACCTGTGGCTACGGGTAAACGCACGCGGGGCGTTGCCCACGCGGTTAAACGAACCTCACCTGTGGCTACGGGTT
>CAZFWV010000092.1:0-11428 GCA_964522605.1 uncultured Pirellulaceae bacterium | reverse complement strand
CCGCACGCGGGGCGTTGCCCACGCGGTTAAACGAACCTCACCTGTGGCTACGGGTTAAACGAATGTCCACTGCACGAACTCCAGAGGGAGAGTGAATCGTGGTCACAGCGACGCTCCAGTCCGCAACGCCGGGGGTTCACTCCGTTCAGCCACCCGCCCCCAACCCGAAATCGAAGCCCTGACAGAGCACTAGACGCGGATCGTGCCGCGGAGCGATTCGATCTGTTCGACTGTGTGTTTGCGACCACGGCCGCTGCCCGGGCAGATTTCACACGTGGCTTGCCAGGTTTCGGGTGACTTCAGATTCGAATCCCAAAAGGGCCAGCTGCGACATTGGCGTGGGCGAGCCGAGTAGACCTGGCAGCGGCGCGATTCATTGTCGAAGAAGACGCAATCGCCATTGGGAAACTCCTTCAGGCTCTTTCGGATCCCAATCGTCCGGACATACGACCGCTCGAACTCGTCGGGAGACATATTCAGCGTCTTCGCGAGCTCGGCGATCTCTTCTTTGTTGACCCAGACATAGCCGGGAGCTCCCGTGCAGCAGTCGCCGCATTGAGTGCATTCAAACCGCAGTCCTTCCTGATACCAGGGCTGATTCGATGACATCCTCGAGAGCTCACAGTAATCGGTGATTGATTGTCGATCTGTCGACCGGATGGTCGGAGAAGCCGCGTTGGGCTGTCGGATTGTAAGGTCTTATCCTACCGTTCGGCCATCCCACGGACGTCGGTTTGACGCGATGGAAGGCCGGCGATGCAATCCGCCCGCACACCGGACATCACCCCCGCGGGGCGATGCCCGCGCGGTTAAACGAGGAAGTTGTTTCTGAGCGGTTCCTAAGGATTCGATCCGAGCGCCAGCTGCCGCAGGGTGTCGACGAGAGTGGCGAGATCGTCTTCCGTATTGAACGCGCCTGGGCTAATGCGAACCGTACCACCTCGGGCTCGTGTTCCGAGCGTATCGTGGATTCGAGGGGCACAATGGAAGCCGGCGCGGACTTGGATCGAGGCGACCTGATCCAGCAGAACGGCCAATTCCTGAGGGTCATATCCGTTCAACGTCAGGCTTACGATGCCGCCGCGCCCCGAGAGTCCGGGTCCGTGCATGGTGACTCCGGGAATGTCCGCGAGTGCGTCGATCAGCTGCCGCCGCAGTTGTTGCTCATGTTCGTCGATGGCAATCAATCCCCGCTGCAGGACATACTGAATTCCCGCCCCGAGGCCGATGAGTCCGGGCACATTCAGATTGCCGGCCTCGAAACGGTATGGCAGCTCGTCGGGCACTTCGTCTTGGTCACTTTGGGTACCCGTGCCCCCGATCCGGACGGGCTGGAGGTCGGATTCGCGGCCGGGGGCGATGTACAAGAAGCCGGTTCCCAGCGGGCCGAACAGCCCCTTGTGCCCGGGGGCTGCCAGCAGATCGCAGCCGATCTCGCTGACATTCAACGGCAGGTGCCCCACGGACTGGGCGGCGTCGACCAGCAATCGTGCCTTATGCTGTCGCAGTCGGCGAGCGACCTCCTCAATCGGCTGGACGGCACCGGTGACGTTGGAGACATGGATCAGGGCGACCAGCCGAGTCTCGTCACGCAAACCGGCGATAATTGCATCCGCCGAAACGACCCCTTCAGAATTCGGCGCGACGCGCGTGACCTGGATGCGACCCACCTTTTCCAGAGATCGCAGGGGACGCAGCACTGCGTTGTGCTCGGTCGTCGTGGTCACGACGTGGTCGCCCGAACGCAGCAGGCCCAGCAGGGCCATGGTTAATGCATCGGTGCCGCTGTAGGCGAAAATGATCTGTTTCGGCGACGTTGCGCCAATCAGGCTCGCCAGTGCGGATCGCGTCTGGTCCAATCGGCGCTCGACCTCCAGCGCTTCACGGTAGGTTCCTCGACCGGCGGGCGCGCCCAGCCGTCGCTGATAGTCATCAATGGCCTCGTAGACCGAATCGGGTTTGGGCCAACTGGTGGCCGCATTGTCCAGGTAGATGCGGCGCGGCATGGTTAGCCCCCAATTTGATACATCGCTCGTGCGGGCCGCTGGAACGTCGGGGAATCGATTCCGTGCCCCGGTTTCTTGTGTTCGACGCAGTCACGGACCAATGCGCGAAGCGCGTCTGCCGAGGCTCCCGAGCGGAGCAAGTGGCGCGCGTCCCACTCCTCCGTGGAGAACAGGCAGTTCCGGACCTGCCCCTCGGCGGTCAACCGTAACCGATTGCAGTCGTGGCAGAAGGGGGCTGTGACGGGGCTGATGAACCCGATCGAGCCCTGCCGATCAGCCAATTCGAAGTCGATGGCCGGTTGGCTTGGATCGCGGCGCGGGCACGCCCTCAGCGGGCCGAACTCGGCCTCGATTCGTTGTCGGATCGCTGCAGAACTCAGTACGTGGTCCTGATGCCATTGTTGGTCGGCGTCCAGCGGCATGAATTCGATGAATCGCAGTTGCAGTCCCGCGGCGCTCGCGAATTGAACCAGCGGAACGATCTCCGGTTCCGTCAAGCCTCGAATCGCCACGGCATTGAGCCGGATGGGCGCGAAACCGGCCCGGCGTGCGGCGGCGATGCCCGCCAAGACTCGATCCAGGCCGGGGCGCCGCGTGATCTGTTGAAACGTGGCTTCGCTGAGTGCGTCGAGGCTGATGTTGACGCGGTGCAGGCCCGCCTGGCGCAAGGCGTCCGCCTGCTCTCCCAGGAGAATTCCGTTGGTTGTCAGCGCCAGGTCGCGTATGCCGGGCAGGGCGGCCAACCGAGCGACTAGGCGTGGCAGCTCCGCACGAACGAGCGGCTCGCCCCCGGTGATCCGCACGCGATCGATTCCCAGCGGAACCACCGACTCGACAAACCGCGTGATCTCCTCAAAGGTCAGGATTTGGGACCGAGGCTTGAACTGAATCGTTTCGTCGGGCATGCAATAGAAGCAGCGAATGTTGCAGCGGTCGGTGACGCTGATCCGCAGACTCGTATGGACGCGGCCCCAGGCGTCCTGGAGTCCGGTGGGTGGGGGAGATGTTGGCAGCGGCATCAGCGCTTTATCCTCGGCAACCGGTTATGACGGAGCGGGGCCGGGAAGCACTCCCGGATGGATCCATTGGCTGCTGCCGTCTTTCCAGTGCTCCTTTTTCCAGATCGGCACTTCTTGTTTGATCGTATCCATCAGCCATTCGGCCGCCTGAAAAGCGTCTCGACGGTGCGGAGTGCTGACGGCCACGACGACACTCGCTTCGCCCACATCGATGCGGCCGATGCGGTGCAACAGCACGCAATCCACGAGCGGCCATTTCTCGCGGGCCGTTCGCTCCAGCTCGGCCAGCTTCTGCTCGGCCATCTCGCGATAGCAATCGTACTCCAACCATTCGGTTTGCCGCGAGCCGGTGAATTCTCGCGTGGTTCCCACGAACAAGACGACGGCGCCCGCCTGCGGGCTCGACATACTCGGCAGGACCCGCTCCGGGTTCAGTGGTTCTTGGGTGATTTCGACCACAGCTGAGACGATCCTCCGGGGGATATGTCGCGCGTTATCTACCGCATAATGCTGCGCGGTAAGCCGTCGGGATTATCCGCCGCTGACCGGCGGAATACAGGCGACCTCATCGCCCGGTTTGAGTCGATATTCGTCCGATACGTACCGCGCATTCACGGCGAAACGAACATGCGGTAGCAGTGCGGCGGAGCCGGGGACGTCGCGCTCGATTGCTTGCCGCAGATCGACCAGCGTCGCGTCCTCGGGGCAGGTCACCGTTAGGCTGTCCGATTCAGCCCATTGGCGCGCAGCGGCGAATAACCGGACCTTCACATTCATGTTGCGATCCGTTCCTCACCGGGCGAATTGAGCAAACCCGCCATTTCCGGCATCAGTCCGTAAGCGAGGGCCAGCAATTTCAGCGGATGCACGGTTGGCTTGGTCGTGCCTTGCTCCATCTGCAATTTGCACGCGCTGCACTCGGTCGAGCCGATCTGAATGGCCGGATGACGCAAGGCGGTGATCAGTCCCCGTCCAATGCGCAGGCTGCTTCGATAATTCTGGCGTTGCAGGCCAAACGTTCCGGCCATTCCCGAACAACCTTCCTCGATCGTGCGAACGCTGACTCCCGGAATGAGTCGCAGCAGGTTCTCGCCAGGTTCGCCCACTTGCAGTGCGCGGACATGACACGGCTGATGGTATCCGATGGTCAGGTTCATCGGCTTCAGATCCAGCTCCAAGTGTCCTTGTTGGTGCAGCCGCCAAAGATAACTGCAGGCTTCGCTTGAGTTCTGCGCAACCAGTTGCGAGTCTTCATCGTCCAGCAGCTGCGGGTATTCGCGAGTCAGGGCGAGCGCCGCGGACGGTTCGGTGGCGACGATGTGGTAACCCTGACGAATCGCTTCGGACATCATCTGCACGTTACGGCGCACGGTCTTTCGTGCCTTCGCGACGGCTCCCAGGGTGAGCAATGGCATGGCGGAGGGTAATTGCTGGCTCGGAACGAAGACCGAAATGCCATTATGTTCCATGATGGCAACCAGTGCTTCGGCCAGCTGGGGATCAAACCAGTTGGCGTAGACGTCGACGAAGTAGAGGATTTTCTGGGCCTCGCGGCGCGTGGGACGATTGAGGCGGCGGCGAGCTGCTTGTCGCAGGAAACTGCGCGCGGCGACTCGGGGCAGCTTTCGGCCTTGGGCGATTCCCAGCGTTTTCTCCAGCAGCCAACGCATCCCCGGACTGCGCAGGGCCCAGTTGCTCAGCGGTCGGGCGAAGCTGGCCCAGCTGGCGACCGAGTCCAATCGTCCGAGGAATGCCTGAGAGAGAGTCAGGCCGTTGTTCGACACGTATTGGGCTTTGCATTCGAGCATCAGTTTGGGGATGTCGACAGCCGCCGGACACTCGAGACGACACTGATGGCAATTGACGCACAGATCGGCGACCTGCTTGAGCGTTTCGGATTTCAGGAGGTTTTCGTCGAGCCGGCCGTTGAGCAGGGCCCGCATCAAATTGGCTTTGGCACGCGGCGTTGCCTCCTCGGCCGGAGAAAGCCGGAAGATCGGGCACATTCTCTCCTGATTCGCCTGGGTTCGGCATCCGCCGCATCCGTTGCAGGCGCGAGCCGCGAGCATAATGTCGTCATTTCGCCAGTTCAGTTCCAAGGGAATGATCGGGAGCGTCTTGGATGCACTCGTAAACTGGACCATCGCGTCCGGCTCGTCCGAATCGATGATCTCGTCGGCCGAGGAACGCGCCGGCCGGACAGGGCGCAAGTTCTGGGTCAGAGATTGGCCGGCTTGATCGATGATCTTGCCCGGATTCAGGATTGGCAGTGGATCGAAGATCGTCTTGAGTTGCTCAAAGACGGCATACAGCGGACCAAATTGTTCCCGCAGGAACCAGGTGCGGCTCAATCCGTCGGCATGTTCGCCGCTGATCGTGCCGCCGACTTCCATCACTTCGGCATACAGATCGCGCGCCAGATGTTGCATCCGGCGTACGTGTCCCGGATCGGCCAGATCCAGGAAAGGCCTCAGGTGCAGTTGTCCATGTCCCACATGGCCAAACACGGATGAGGTGATCTGATGCTTCTTGAAGACGTTCTGCAGTCGGACGAGAAAGCCGGGCAATTCCGACGGCGGAACGGCAATATCCTCCACAAATGGCAGGGGGCGCGTTGAGCCTTTCAGGCGATAGAGAGTTGGCACCACGCGACGTACCAATTGCCAGAACAGCTCGACATCATCGGGCTCCAACGCCAACTTGGCGTCAATCGCCAGTCGCTTGCGACGTTTCACCACGTGGACGATCTGTCCTAAGCCTTCCCGCACCTGCCGCGGATGATCACCCTGAAACTCGACGAGTAACAAGGCTTCCGTTGCCTCGGGCAGCAGCAGGTCGTAGCGTACATCCGATTCGCAAGCCAACCGGAGCAGTCGACGATCCATCAAGTCGCAGGCGGAAGCGCCCAGGGCCGGAATTTCCAGCGCGGCCAACGCGGCATGTTCCAGTCGGTCGAACAGCAACAAGGCGACTCCCGAGTGACGCGGCAGCGGCACGGTCCGGAGCGTTGCTTCGGTGATCAAGGAGAGTGTTCCTTCAGAACCGGCCATCAAGCGCGCCAGATGGACCTGGGAACCCTCCAGGACATCGTCCAGACGGTAGCCTGAGTGATCGATCAGCGTCCGCGCCCGCCGCGAGTCGATCAGGGCCGAGTTTGCTCGAATCAGTGCCGCGACGCGTTCGGCCAACCGGTCGGCGGTTGGGGAGGCGGGATCGGGAGCCTCGAGGTCGTGTTGGCCCAGACGGACGGTTTCGCCGCTGGCGAGCACGACGGTTAAGCTCTCGAGATGCTGTCGGGCGGAGCCGTGCTTGAGCCAATGACTGCCGGCGGCGTCGACGGCGACGACACTTCCCATCGTCGTTACGGTCCGATTCGCTGGATCCGGGCCAAAGCAGCGGCCAATGCTTGCCAACTGTGCGTTCAGCTGACCGAGGACGACACCGGGCTGCACGCGGACTGTTTCTTGATCGATCGCCAGAATCCGACGCATCGAGTGGGCAAAATCGATGACCAGCCCGGGCCCGATCGACTCTCCAGCCAACCCGGTCCCCGCACCCCGCGCATGAAGCGGAATGCGATGATCCGATGCGTACTCGACGCACGCGACCACGTCCGCCGCACTGCGGGGGCGAACGACCCCCAGCGGACGGATCTCGAATACGCTCGCATCACTGGCGTACGCCTGCACGAAGATGTCGTCGCAACGGACTTCACCCTCCAGCAACCCGCGTAAATCAGCCTGTATTCGCTCCCGTTCTGGATCCATGCGCCGTGATTGGTTTTCTTGTTTTTTCGTTTTGCGCGATGCGATTTGCAGGAATTCTCGCCAGTCTCCGCCCCGAGCGTGCCGGCATCGTACAACAGCGGGTCAAATTGACCGAGTGCGATTCTTCGCGCGTTGGTGGCGTGGTGCGGTGCGGACCGCAGCAATGCGCCTCAGCTACCACCCAGCGGCACGACGCTGTTTCGCCACAGCCATTCGTACCGAGCAAAATCGTGCCCGGTGATTCAGGTGTCATCGTGTCCTTCAATCGGTGGGCATTCCGTTGGGGATTGCGAGGAGGTCGTCGACAGTGAGGAAGCTCGCTGCGCGGCTTGGCGGTATCGTTCATGCGTCTCGAGATCAAACGCCGGATGGGTCTCCAATTGCGCCACATCGCGGTACTGCGCGTGACACCGGTAGCATTCCAGGACATTGCCCATCACAAGGTACAGACAGACATCGAGGAGCGCACTGGCGAAGAGAATTCCGAAGGTGGTCAGCACCATATGAAAATACCAGGCGATCGAGCTTGCCAAAAAACCACAGACGACAATCGCGACCCCCAGTCGCTGGGGAAAATCCTTGCGGACAAACAAATCTCGACTCGGACAAATCAGGCACCGTTCCAAGCGGTCGGTATCCAGGTTCGGAACCTGCGCAACGATCGTCCGCCCGCACTGCGTGCAGGTCAATGCGGCGCCCGGAATCAACTCCTGGTACTGCGCCTGTTGGCAGGATGGACATCGGCAGGTGATGGTAGCCATTCGATCTGTCATCATAGGGGATAGGGCAGCGACGCGGACAGTAGTTGGGAGGAAAGCTCGCCCAGGAAGCTGAAAATGACCGCGACATAGAGAATCCCTGTCGCGCTTTGTGTATTGGGAATCTTGAGTGTCTGCCAGGACATGATCGCCATCGCCAGGACCCCTATCAATCCCGGGAGCCAGCGGAGGGCGAGAAGGATCGAGTTGATGAGCGGCCATGCGGGGTCCGCCTGAAGATTCAGGAAGCAACCGACGCTACTGACTCCCGCACGAACGAAGACGGACAGACCGATGAGCAGGATCAAACGCTGGAGCGGTTCGAGCTTCATCGTCGGCGTGTTCAAGTACCAATGCCCCAGCAGCATGGCGGCAATGCTCGTTCCCAGCAGCAGGCCGCTGGTGACGGTGTCGATCCAGACGGCCCAGGGCCAGGCATTTCCGGGGGATGAGCCGGTCATGGCGGCGGCGATCAGGTTCAGTGCTGCGACACTGATCAGCGCGCAGCGCCCCGCGCGGGGCAGTTCATACAACCAGAGCACGGATCCCATGTAGCTTAGCAACCCGGCCAGCATCGTGAATACGACAATCCGGCGCGCGTGAGGCACAGACTCGGGAACCAGCAGTAGGAGGACACTGGCGAACGTATTCAGTCCGAGTACAACCCACAGGTGGACACGGAAATAGCCGCTTGTGACGGAGCGGGCCGAGGTCAGCGACATCGCGGCTGCTAACCCGAAGGCGAGCCGCAGGACGAACGCGACGAGAGTGTGCCAGAGCATGTTTCGAGTCTGTGTCTTCAGCGGGAGTGACCGTACACCAGTTGCATGATTTCGCTGCGGGACGACAGGTGCGTGCGAAACACACCCTTCATGGCCGACGTCACACACAGACTGCCCGGTTTTTTCACGCCACGAATGGTCATGCACGAATGACTGGCCTCGACAATCACCGCAACGCCCTTCGCGTTCAATTCCTCGACCAGCAGATTGGCGATCTCTTCAGTCATCCGTTCCTGCACCTGAGGTCGCCGTGCAACGGCCTCCACCACGCGGGCCAATTTGCTCAATCCGATGACTTTCCCGTTGGGGACGTATCCGATGTGGGCCAGGCCGGTAAAGGGCAACAGATGATGCTCACAGATGCTGCTGAATCCGATATCGCGGACGAGAACCACCTCGTCGTATTTCTCGGTGAAGAACTTGCGCAGGTACGCTCGCGGATCCTGGTGGAGACCATGGCACATTTCGGCGTACATGCGGGCCACGCGCCTCGGTGTTTCCTGCAGGCCTTCGCGATCCGGATCCTCGCCGATGGCGATCAGAATTTCACGAACAGCGCGGGCGATCCGGTCCAGATCGACCGGTTGATCGGCGGACGTCGGCTGGTCGAAACCCGCTTCGTCGGGTGTGGATGGCAGATTCATCGGGATTCCCCCCGTGGCAGTCATTCGGTGCCCTTCATGGTAGAGGAGACCATCCGCGCCGGGGAGTGGGTGGCGTGCCGGGCGTCAAGACTCCGCCGATGGAAGCGCGGGCCCGTGCTCGTTAGGTTTTGAGACAGAGCCTAGTTGTCACTGAACGGGGGCGGGAAGGGGAAATTCGGATCGTCGCCGCCCGTCTCGCGGATGGCTTCCAGGTGGCCGAGCAGCAGTTCGACACGCTGTTCCACGACCCGACAGTCCAGCAGTTCGAGCTTGGCGGAGAGCGGGACCTGGAGTGTGTGGGCGATCACGTCGGACAACATCGACAGGGACACCTGATCTCGCAGTAGCTGCTGAACGGAGTCATCCTCGGTGACCACGGAGGGAAATAGCTGCCGAAACAGAGCCAGCAGCTGATGCTGCAGCTGCCGGTGACGGGCCGCATTCTGCGACCGATATAGGTCGGGCTGCAACCGGATTTCCGCCTTACGGTACGGCGCGTCGGACGGCAACTCACGCAGGACCTCGGCCCGCGAGAGACCCGCCAGAAGAATGTTGTAGCGCCCATCGTCCAAGCGGCTTTCCGAGATGACCCGCCCCAGGCAGACCGTTCGGTGAATCGCGGGCCTGTCGAAATAGTCGGCCTGCCAGTCCTTTCGCAGCAACGCCATCGCAATCAATCGGTCTCCCTCTAGTGCCGATTCGATCATCGCGAGGTATCGCGGTTCGAACAGGTGGAGCGGCTGCACGACGTGGGGAAACATCACGAGATCGGGCAGCGGGAACAGACGCGCCTCGGTACGTTCTTCGTTCGCATGGGGATCAAGCTCGGACATCAGATGCCTCTCCCAGGCACCGGGCTCGCGGCGCGCTTTTTCAACTCCAATCGGTATGACTCAGGCCGGCGGCGGATCCAGGTGAATTTCGGGAATTAAATCCACAACGAGCTGTGTGTCTGGAGCGGGGCCGTCGTCCGGCAGCAGATTTGTGCAGCAAGCCTGTAGTTCGCGCAGTAGTTTCTCCACGTCGAGTCCCAGGTACTCGGGGATGTAATCCTCCAGATATCCACGACAACTGAAGTACAATTTGCGCGCTCCATGGAAGTTGCCATTCCCGAAGTGATGCAGACAAACGGCTACCTGGATCAGACCCTGATAAAACCGCCGAGACGGACCTTCCGCATCCATCCAGATGTCTTCCCAGACTTCGTGAGCCTCAAAGAACTCGCAGTCGTTGAAATAGCGAATCCCTTCCAGGTATCGCGAATCGTAGGCAGGTGGCTCGCTCATGACCGTCCGGCAATCTCAGCGTGGTTCCAGCGGAAAGATCGTCAGACCACTATAGACCACTGCATGCGGAACGCCCAGAATCCGCAGAATGGGAAGGGCCGAGGGGCTGCGCTCTAACCCCGGCCACCTCGCGAGAAAAACGGCTTTCGAGAGTCGGCTCGAGAAAAACGTGTCTCTCGTCGGCCCGAATCACCGTTGCTGCTTCCTCAAAACAGCGGGTCCTGCGGAGCGGGTCGAAGCGGGTGGATCGTTCACCACATCTGGCAGGTGTACCGACTCCACGGAATGTTCTCGGGCTCCTATAATGCGGCCTTGCATTCCTCACATTGGCCCGGCTTCAATCGAACACAGCAGGCGGGCCTGACTTCGAAAGATACCGCTGCCGTGACGAAGTCGAAAGCCAAGTCCAAAGTCCACGCCGACGACGCTTCGCGAATCGTGAAGCAGTTGCGCGCCGAGTATCCAGATGCGGAGTGCGCTCTGCATTTCGAAACGCCCGTTCAACTGTTGGTGGCCACGATTCTCTCGGCGCAGTGTACGGATGAGCGGGTTAATCAAGTCACGGCGGACCTATTTCGTCGCTATCCGACGGCGGGCGATCTGGCGAAATTGCCTCTGCCGCGTCTGGAGAAGGCGATCCAAAGCACGGGATTTTTTCGCAACAAGGCGAAGAATATCCGCGCCTGCTGTGCAGCACTCGTCGCGCAGTACGACGGGCAAGTTCCTCGAGATCTGGAAGCGCTCGTTGAGTTGCCCGGTGTCGGCCGCAAGACGGCAAACGTCGTCTTGGGGACCGCCTATGGATTGGCCACCGGAGTCGTCGTCGATACGCACGTCGCACGCATCACGCACCGTCTGGGACTGACCGCGAATCGCGATCCGGTGAAGATCGAACAGGATCTGATGCAGCAGATTCCCCGTCGGGAGTGGGTCATGTTTGCGCACCGAGTGATTCACCATGGTCGACGGGTCTGCAAGGCGCGGAAACCGGATTGCGAAGCCTGCTGCCTGTCGGACCTTTGTCCGCGGATTGGTGTGGCGGCGGCCGCCTCGTCGGCCGCCGGCCGTGCGGAACCCTCGCGAAGGACAAAAACGTAGGGATGACTCAAGCACAACTTCGGCATTTGGGTGCCTGGGGTCGAGACGCGAGGAACGAGCGTCGAGCC
>CAZFWV010000091.1:0-21320 GCA_964522605.1 uncultured Pirellulaceae bacterium | reverse complement strand
TCACGAGGCAAGACTGCCATGTCATTTCCGCTGAGGATCCGAGACTGTGAGATCCGGCTCTGGCGTGTTGCGGTTGGCTTCACCAGTGTGTGCTGTGTTTTTGCGCGGCGCTCCTTGTTTCGGTACGCATCTACTCCGAGCCGCAATCGTGGGCTCTACGCTACGGTATGACGCCAGACAAAGTGCGCAACATAATGCAGGCACCTGACGTGGTCCTCGGTGAAGGCGGCGATTTCAAGTGGGTCTATCGCCGCGACGAACGAATTGAACTGTTCTTTGAGGACGGTTGCCTGTGTACTGTCAGTGAGAAAGGGCATCCGGTGAACATGGAAGCCGCTCATTCGCAGTAGCGGATCCGTGTTGAGAACAGAAGAAAGCCGACGTAGGGGATTTGGAAAAGGGACCCGTCTGGGACGCCGCGAGTGCGCCCATGGCTGGGCCAGCAATCGCCGTCCCAAGACTAACAAACGAGGCCTTGAATCTCGCTGCTTCACTTCGCACGCCCAACAGGGGCAATTCGGGACGAATTCGGCAACTCTGGCGCTCGGCAACTGGTCAGGGTATAATAGAGGGGCGGTTGTGATCCGCTCGGGACAAAGGGGGAATCTGTGCTATGCGTGAGTTTGATCGAATCACAAGTGATCCGGCAATCATGAATGGTCAACCGTGCATCCGAGGCATGCGGCTGACAGTGCGTCGCGTGCTGGAAGCACTGGCCACGTACACTGATCGAGAAGAATTCCGCGCGGAGTACCCGGAGCTGGAAGATGAAGATGTGCGCCAGGCTTTGGCGTACGCGGCGGCCAATCTTGATGACAAAGTCCTGGAGCTGCATAAAGCGTAATGGAGTTCTTGCTTGACCAAGGCCTGCCGCGTTCCACCGTCGAACATCTTCGAGCCATCGGACTGCCAGCGGAGCATGTGGGGTATTTAGGACTTGCCAAAGCAAGTGACGAGACCATCCTGGCGCTGGGAAAAAAGCGGAGTGCGATTGTTGTGACGCTCGACGCCGATCTCCATGCGCTGCTGGCCAGGTCCAACGCATCTGCACCGTCGGTCATTCGAATTCGCATTCAGGGCTTGAAAGGGGAAGCCGTAGCGCGAGTTGTTCAACAAGTGGTCCGCGTCGTCGAAACTGACTTGCGTGCGGGTGCGGCGGTGACGGTGACAGACCGCCGCCTCGCTCTCCGGCGATTGCCAATGATCTCTGGGAACCGTATCACGCCACCACGCGATGGCTCAGCAGGCAGCTAACTGCGAGTGACCTGCCCATTGTCTTCTTCACCGTCGGTCGCGGCGGAATTCCGTAAAACTCTAATTCGTATTTTGAGGCGCGTCGAGTTCATCCAACGGGTCGCGCCCCGCGGCTGCGGTTTGCACAGGCGTCGATGTGGCTTGGCGGCGATCGAGTGGCCGCCGATTCTGGTTCTTTCACTGGATCCGTGTCGGGTGAAGTCTGCCAAGAACAGCGTGTTTTGGGCGAATAACGGCGAATAACCGAGTAGGGAGAGTCGGTGACTAATCTTACGAAGAAGGAGCTACGTCATGGCGGGTCTCAGCACCGTTTTTCTCGTTCTCGCGATCCCCTGTGCCGTAATCGGTGTCGTGCTGATGATGGCGATGACGAGCGCCGTGCGAGTGCGCGGACAGAAAATCAACTGGTTTTTTCTGAGGCTTTTCATCCTCAAATACATCAGCGACTACCGTTACTTTACTATTAAGGAAACCGATCGCTCCGGGCCGCTTTTCTACCCGTTCATCATTTCGATAAATCTGGCTCTCCTCTTCACGGTCCTGGGGCTGGTGCTGCGATAGATCCGAGGTCTATTTGGCGGGATCACACTCAGGAGTCGGGGCGATCGCCTTGATGCCGCGGCACGTTACTGCTCAACATGACCGAGTAGATTTGGCTAAACTACTGATCGCAAACGGGGCCGAGGTTAACAAGAAGAGCGATCTGGGCCGTACGCGCTGGATTGGGCGGAAGAAAGGAAAAACTCGGAGACGGTGGAGCTGCTACTGGAACGCAGGGCTACGCGCGGCGAGGCGGCCGCGGACTCGCGCCGTTGAGGGGATCCGACGGCGACTCCGGCCCGCAGTCGCAAGAACTCATACGTTTCCTCGGGCGCTGCAAATAACGACCCATTTTGGAACGCTTGCTGAGGCTTCTTGACGCGACCTCGGCGTCGAGGGCATGATTCCCAACCTGCAGCGGTCATTTCGACCGCCGCGAGTTCCCGAAATCACAGACGCGATAAACTACGGGATTGGGGCAGAGCCCCAGGGAAGCTGCGATTTCACCCACAGTTTCCTCTGAAGAGCTTTTCTGATCCTGTCCTTTCCGAAATTCTCCTGACCGGTAGCAGTTCGGTGGCAATTCAGGCGGAACGAATCACCAGTGCGCAAAACCCTCGGTTGAAGGCCGCTTTCCTGCTGCGCCATGCCCGGCAGCGTCGCCAGCAGCAGCGAATACTGATCGAGGGTTGCCGCGAGATACAACTGGCGACGCGCGGTCGTGTGCGTTTGGTCGAGGTGTTTCTGGAAGAACGACGACTGAACGATCCGGCGTGGGCGGAGTGGCTGCAGCCGCTGGTCGAGCAACAGGTTCGACTGACGGTGCTCCCGGAGAATCTTTTGGGCAAAATCAGTTATGGCGATCGAAGAGATGGAATCGTCGCCGTGGCCGAAACGCCGGCCCGCCTGCTCGCCGACCTGACGCTGCCGAAAAATCCCCGATTGGCGGTGTTGGAGGGAATCGAGAAGCCGGGCAACGTGGGTGCCATTGTTCGCACCGCCGATGCGGCAGGCATCGACGCGGTGATTGTTGCCGATGGAGGGACCGACTTGTTTAATCCGAATGCGATTCGTGCAAGTCTGGGAACTCTCTTCACCTGTTCGGTGTGTGCCGCGCCAGTCGATCAGGTCCAGGATTGGCTGAAGCGACTCGGCGTTCGCGTCTGCGTGGCACGTCTCGACGGTGCGGTGGATTACGATCAAGTTGACTACGGCGCGCCCGTTGCGTTCGTTCTGGGAAGCGAGGCTCGCGGCGTGTCTCCAGATTGGGAAAAGCCGGCCTACGTCGGGATCAAATTGCCCATGTCGGGTACCGCGGACAGTCTGAATGTCTCGGCCACTGCGGCGGTCCTGTTCTACGAGTCTCAGCGACAGCGCAGAGCGCTTCACGACTCGACACCGTCATGATCGGTTGACCTTACGAGCCATCCTTGCCGCCCCGGGCGAAGATCTCTCGCAGGCGTCGGCAGAGCGCCGTGTGGCGCTCATTCGTATCAACACGTCGAATCGCCAGGGATAGTGCCCGACGGCTGCCGACCACCACGACCAACTGTCTGCCGCGCGTGATCGCCGTGTACAACAGGTTGCGTCGCAACATCGGGAAGTGTTGGGTATGAAGCGGAATCACGACGCAGGGGAACTCCGATCCTTGACTCTTGTGAATCGATAAGGCGTAGGCCAAGGTCAGCTCATCCAGATCGCTGAATTCATAGACGACCCCGCGTCCTTCGAACTCGACTGTCAGTTCTTGATCAATACGATGGATACTGTGGATGATTCCCTGATCGCCGTTGAACACGTCACGATCGTAGTTGTTGATGTTCTGGATTACCCGGTCTCCAACGCGGAATGTCGACCCATAGTACTCGACCTCGGCCTGTTCGCCCGGCGGGTTGAGCGCCTGCTGTAGCACCTGGTTCAGATTGCGTGTTCCGAGAACCGATCGGTTCATGGGAGACAAAACCTGAATCTGGGACGAGCGGTCGAAACCGAATCGCGAGGGAATCCTGTCTTGCACAAGTCGAACCAGTAAGTCACAGATGGCTGGCGGATCGTTCGATTCCACGAAATAGAAGTCACTCAATTCCTCCGGGGTCTTGAGCTCCGGCATCGTGCCTTCGTTCACCGCATAGGCCGTCACGACAATCCGGCTGGAGCTGGCTTGGCGAAAAATCTCGGTCAGTCGGGCGACCGGAATCGTGCCGGAATTGATCAGATCTGCCAGTACGGCTCCGGGACCTACCGAGGGCAACTGATCAACGTCGCCGACGAAAACAACGCAAGCTTCGTGGGGAACGGCGCGGAGGAATTGATAGCCTAGGACCGCGTCGACCATGGAGGTTTCGTCGAGCACGAACAGGTCGCCGTCGAGAGGATGTTCGGTGTCGTGGCGGAATTCGCCGGTTGCCGGGTCGAATTCCAGCAGTCGGTGGATTGTCTTCGCCTCGTGTTGCGTTGTCTCGGCGAGGCGTTTTGCCGCCCGGCCTGTCGGTGCGGCCAGCACCGTCTCCAATCCCTTCGCCGAAAAAATCTCCAGGATGCTGCGGACGATGGTAGTCTTCCCGACTCCCGGACCACCGGTGATGACAGTTAGCTTGTTTTGACAAACGCTCCGAATGGCCTCCCGTTGACCGGGGGCGAGTTCAATCGTCAGTCGCTGCTCGACCCATTCCAGCGCCTTGGGCAGGTCGATCGCAGGCAGGGGATGAGGCCCGGCGGTGACGATCCGCTTGACCGATTCGGCCAGGCCACGCTCGGCCCAATCGAGCGATGCCAGATAGAGAAACGCTTGGTGCTCGACCTCTTCCCGGACAACCAGCCCACCGGCCACGACGCGCTGAACGGCCTGTTCTACCAGGTGCGGTTCGATTTCCGCGAGTTGGGTTGTTGTCTCGACGACACCCGCTTCGGGAAAACCGCAGTGTCCCTGTCCCGCAAGTTCCTGCAACGCATACCGCACCGCCGCGTCGGCCCGCTGGGGACTTTGCCGGTCCATGCCCAGACGTGCCGCGAGCTGATCGGCTGTTTTGAATCCGATCCCACGAATGTCATCCGCCAGTTGATAGGGATTGGAGCGAAGCCGATCGATCGCGTCTTGACCGTACGTGCGGTAGATGCGAAGGGCCAGGCCTGCGGGCACAGCATGCTCCGACAAGAACAGCATGATCCGGCGGACCTCGCGCTGCTGCTGCCAACTTTGCTGGATCCGCTTCAGTCGTTCGGGCCCAATGCCCTTGATCTGCAGCAAAAAGTCGGGTGCCTGGTCAAGGATCTGGAGCGTTCTCGGTCCAAATGCGCGGACGATGCGTGCCGCCAACCGTGGTCCCACACTGCGAATCGCGCCCGAGCCCAAATAGCGCTCGATTCCTTCTACCGACGTGGGATGCGAAATGCGGATTTCGTCCGCGGCGAACTGCTGACCGTGTTCGCGATCCACCTTCCATTGTCCGGTCGCGTGGATCTCCTCGCCCGCCGTGACGGATGTGGTTTTTCCAACGACGGTGACGAGATCATTTTTCTTGGGAACCCGAACGCGCAACACGGAAAAACCATTCTCCGGGTTGTGGTACGTTACGCGCTCGATGACTCCTCGGATTCGTTCAGACATCGATTTCGTCTGCCGGCTCAAAAGAGCTCCAACTGTTGCGGAGAGTCGTCCTCTCGTTCGCCGGGCCACGGTGGCATCTCATCCAATACATTGGTGTGGCACCGAAGTTCTTCATGAAACATGCGCGCAAAGTCGGGCGCGTGCCGCTCGTCCGGTGTATGGGTAAAGACGAAGGGCGTCAGACCGGCTTCGATCCAGCGCGCGATCCGCGGCGCCCATTCGCGGATCCACGGAAGATTCCGCGGCAGATCGTTGCGCCCGATCAGTCGGACCAGCGGATGCTTGCCCGTGACGTCGTAGCAGACCGGCAGACGCGGTTTTCGCCGCTGCGATGCGACTTCGGCGGGATCGTCCGGAGCCGCACTGAAGAGAGGGCGACTGTCCAGAATCACACGGTTGATCGCGTGCGCCTCCAGAAGCTTGTTGAGTTGCTCGACGATCTGCGGCGAACGAAAGAACTCGGGATGACGCAACTCCACGGCGAACGAAAGGTGACGCGGGAGTTGATCAAGATACGCTTCGAGATCGGCGAGATGATGCGGCGCAAAGCCTGGAGGCAGCTGCAGCCAACACGTGCCAAGCCGGTCGTTCACGTGAAGTGGCTCGAGCAGTTCGAGAAATGCGCGAGTTTCCTCCTGGACGTCGAGTAACCGCTTCTCGTGCGTGATGACTCGGGGAAACTTCATCGCGAAGCGAAAGCCTGCCGGGACGCGATCCAGCCAGCGCAGAACGGTCTCCAAGGCCGGCAGGTGATAAAAGACGCTGTTTCCCTCGACCGTCGCAAAGACCTGCGCGTATTGCGTCAGCCACCGATCTCGAGGTGCTTGAGCCGTGTAGAGTCGGCCCTTCCACCGTTCACAGGCCCAGACCGGGCATCCCAGGTAGTAGTGTCCCTTCATTCACGCGACTTGCAGTTCGGCGGCCTTCCTCGTGTTGCACAACAGCATCGCAACCGTCAGTGGACCGACCCCGCCGGGAACGGGCGTCAGATGACCGGCAATGGCGCGAACGCTTTCGAAATCGACATCTCCGACCAGACGATCGGCCTGACGGTTCATGCCCACGTCCACAACAACCGCCCCCGGTCGGACCATTTCGCCCGTAATCAGCCCCGCACGACCCGCCGCAACAACCAGGATGTCGGCCTGGCGCGTGACCTCGCCGAGATTGGGAGTGCGACTGTGGCAGACCGTCACCGTCGCGTTTGCCGCCGTGGGGCCCAATGGGGAGTCACGCTGCATCAGCATCAATGCCAGAGGTTTTCCTACGATGTCACTGCGTCCCACGATGACCACACGCTTGCCTGCGACCGGCAATTCGCTGCGATGCAGCAACTGCTGGATCCCGTGCGGAGTGCAGGGCAGAAATCGAGGCCGTCCCTGGGCAATCCGCCCGACATTCTCGGCGTGAAACGCATCCACGTCCTTCCAGGGACTTACCGCGTCTAGCACTCGCACCGGATCAATCTGCTTGGGGAGCGGCAGTTGCACCAAAATCCCGTGGACCTCGTGCGACTTGTTCAGCCGAGCGATCAACTCCAACAACGACTCCTGATCCGCATCCTGCGGCAGTCGATGCAACTGACTTTCAATTCCAACTTGATCGCACGCCTTTCGCTTGTTGCGGACGTAGACTTCGCTGGCCGGATCCTCGCCCACGAGGATGGCCGCTAGAGTGGGAACCATCCCGTTGTTCTCGATAAACTCAACGACCGACTCGGCAAGCTCTGTCCGAATTTGACGAGCGACCGCTTTCCCGTCCAGCAACTTGGCACTCACGACGAAAAACCTTTGCCCCAGGCGTGAATAAAACGAACCCGCCCGGATTGTATCGCAAGCCTCAGCGGAACGTCACCCACCGGACAGCCAGGAAGGACCCCAGAAAAGACACGCATGAAGAACCAGACAGGAGTACACGCCGGCAGCCCAGTCGTCCGCCATCACACCCAAACCCTCGCGCAGTTGCTCCAGTTGTCGAGCAGGAGGCGGCTTGAGAATGTCGAACACTCGGTTCAGCACAAACCCGAGCAACACGACGGCCGGCTGCGACCACAATTCCAGTGGAACGAGAAAAAAAGTGATCGGCAGGCTCGCAATCTCATCCCACACGACACACCCGGGGTCCTTGCGCCCCAAACGTCGAACCGCGTCGGTACAGAGAGGAATGCCGAAGGCAGAGACGGCGAGAATCGTGGCAACCTGCAGTCCAAGCCACGGCAGATGGGCGATCCCCCATGCCAGTGGCAGGCCCGCCAGCGCGCCGGCCGTGCCGGGCGCAATCGGACTGAAGCCGAGGCCGAATCCGGTCGCCAGCAGCATCTGCATGCCACCTGGCCCGCCCGCCGTGTTATGAGTCCGCTCCTCTCCCATCTGTCGTCTCCTACTTTCTACGTCGAATCCGTATTCCGACGAGGTCGTGCCGTTTTTAAGTTGTTGGTTCAGCGGAACTTATACCACACCCTCCTCCTCGCGCGAGGGTCGGACGCGCAGCGGCCGGGGAGGGTCTTTCGTGTACAAACACCACGCGCCGAATGCGTTGCCCGCTCCGCCGTGGCCTGCTGAAAATCTGACAGGCGCGTGTGTAGCAGACCCGATCTACTCTGGCTCCCCTCGCCTCGTTTCGGGGAGAGGGGCCGGGGGAGAGGGACTTTCAACTCGCCACAATCCACGAGGAATCGTGGGACTTTTGAATGCCGTCGCCCCTCATCCCCAGCCCTTCTCCCCCGCAAAGCCGGGGGAGAAGGGAGCGAGGATTTCGGTCTGTTCATTGCCGGCCAGGACTTCCCATGTTTCCGAGTCGAAAGCATTTCCAACAGCCCCACTCCGCCCTCTCCGTGCCTGCGGCCCGACTCTCGCCAAAGGAGAGTGAATGGTCTCGGTAGACTCGCATATAAACACTTCGAAACTGCACAACCTCCGGCACGCGACGCCGCCGAAGCAATGGCCTGCTGCTGGATCGCCCCAGCGGCAGCCGGTAAACTCTGCCCAGAATCACGGCCTGATCTTGACCTGCTATTTAAACTTGACAATAGTACTAAACATAGTCGACATTCCATGAAGGGCCGGAATTCGGCTCGGTTGACTCCGTCCTCAATGAGGGTTGCATTGATGCCTAGCGAGAAAAAACAAAGCGCCGTGGAGGCGATCAAGGAAACGAGCCAGCAGCTGGCCGGTGGGATTGCGGAGGAACTGATCGACGGGCAACCCAAGTTCGGCAAGGAAAGCATTCAATTGCTGAAACATCACGGAGTGTACCAGCAGGATAACCGAGATGAGCGTTCCGCGGGGGAGCCAGACGGAAAATCGGATCGGCAGTTCAGCTTCATGGTGCGGACCCGGATCCCGGGGGGCAAGCTGACGAGTGAACAATTGCTCGAGGAGCTGGATCTCTGTGACGAGTTGGGCAATGGAACCTTGCGGATCACGACGCGGCAGGGATTGCAGTTGCACGGCATCCTGAAAAACGACTTGAAGCAGACGATTGCGCGAATCAACGCCGTCCAGCTCTCGACTCTAGCGGCCTGTGGAGACGTCGAACGGAACATCATGTGTCCGCCGATGCCGTACAAGACGGATTCCGTGCACATGAAGATGCAGCAGCTCGCCGACGATCTTGCGGAGCATCTTTCACCGCGGACCACGGCCTATCGCGATATTTGGCTGCGTGACGAGCAATCGGGAGAATCGCAGCGGGTTGCGGGGGGGGAAACGGTCGAGCCGATCTATGGACGCACCTATCTACCCCGTAAGTTCAAGACGGCCATCGGACTTCCTGGCGACAACTGCGTGGACCTCTACGCGCAGGATCTGGGGCTGATGGCGATTTGCGAGAACTTTGACATCGTGGGATACAACGTGCTGGTCGGCGGTGGCTTCGGTGTGACGCCGAGTGCAAAGAAGACGTTTGTAGCCCTCGCCGAGCCCTTGGCGTTCATCGCGCCGGAACAGGTGATTGATGTGGCCACGGCGGTCGTTCAGGTCCAGCGGGATTTCGGCAACCGTGCGGACCGCAAAGTGGCGCGACTGAAGTACACAATTCGCGATCTCGGAGGAATCGCAGCATTTAAGGCCAAGGTGGAGGAGTATTACGGGCAGTCGCTCGCGGCGCCGCGGCCCGTTCAGGCAACCGGTTTTGATGACGGACTTGGATGGCACGAGCAGGGAGATGGTCGTTGGTTCTATGGTTTGAATGTCGAGAACGGTCGCATTAAGGATGGAGAAACCGGGCGCCTGAAATCAGCGCTGCGCGAGATCTGCACCACGCTGCGACCGCAGTTGCGGTTGACTCCTCACCAGAGCATCTTGTTCACCGAGATTGCTGCCGACGATCGGGACCGGTTGGAGCAGATTCTCCGTCGCCATGGGGTTCCTCTTTCGGAAGAGATCTCGGAAGTTCGGCGATGGTCGATGGCCTGCCCGGCGCTTCCGACGTGCGGTTTATCGATCACCGAAAGTGAACGAGCACTGCCCGGGATCATCGACGAGCTCGAGAAGGAATTGGTGCGGTTGGGACTCGAACAGGAGCAGTTCACAATCCGGATGACGGGATGTCCGAACGGATGCGCTCGACCCTACAACAGCGACGTGGGGCTGGTCGGCAAGGCGAAGGACAAATACACCGTATACGTCGGCGGGCGCATCGTCGGCGATCGGCTGAGCTTCATCCACAAAGACCTCGTGGATCGCGAGCAGATTGTGCCGACGTTGGTGGCTCTGCTTGCGTATTTTCAGCGCGACCGGCAAGACGGAGAGTCGTTCGGCGACTTCTGCCATCGCCAAGGCAACGAGGCTTTGCTCGCCTGGACCGAGTCGTTTACGCCTTGAGTTCTACGGGAATCTGATCGATCTTGGCCGCGAGGATGAAATCATTCTCGCTCAGGCCGCCGATCGCATGCGTCCACAGTTCAATGGAGACGCATCGGTAGCGTTCTAGATGCAGGTCGGGATGGTGACCATCCTCTTCCGCGATTTCGGCGACCTGCTCGAAAAACCGCAGCGCGGTCATGAAGTTCTTGACTGTCCAGTCTTTTCGGATGCGCTGTCCATCGTGCGTGAGGTACCAGCCAGAGAGCTTGGAAAGCTGCTGCTCGGCTTCCGGCAAAGTACAGGGATCAACGCCTCCCTCGCAGGGCTTACACTTCTTTCCGACGAGTTGTTCCGCGGCCTGAATTTCCATTTTTCTGTTCTCCTGCAAACTGCACGACTCGGCAAGGCGACCGAGGTCATTGGTTTCATCGAGGATGAAAAGTTCCGGGCATTGTCACTCGACGACCGACATCCCGCAGCCTAAGGGCGAACGGCTCAACGAACTGCACTTGTCGAGCAAAGCTGCGGAGAAAAGAGGAACCACGGATGCTACGGAGATCACGGATGGACACTGATCAATCCGTACACATCGGTTTCGTCCGTAAAATCCGTGGTTTCCTCCCCCTTCTTCGGTCCAGCCCTCACACAATTGTCTCTGGTTCGCGTCGACTGGCACTCCACCCATCAGTCGCACCACATCGGTGGTTCTCTCCGCACGAACTTGGTTTCTCTCCGCGTCTTTCCGCGCTCTTCCGCGGCCACATTCCTTACATCCCAAGGTCATCTGCGTAACGACGGAGCGACGACACGGTGGCTTCGAGTGTTCTGCGGCAAAACCCTGAGCATTATTCCGGGCAGATGCGATTCGACAACCAGAAGCGGCATCGGCGGACCGCCGGATGCAAGTTCCAGGAGGATCGACCGCAGTTCAGCTGGGAGTCGGTGGATCGTGGCAGCCGGTATCACGACCGGCTTAGGCGTCAGGCGGAGATGTGGAGGCGAAGCCAAGCTCACTTTCGATATCCACCATCGCGTCGATGACTCGCTGGACGTGTTCCTCGAACGGTTCGCCCAGATCCTCGGCACCGTGGCGTAGATCGTCGCGCGAGACGGCTGCCGCGAAGGCCTTTTGTTTCATCTTCTTTTTGACGCTTTGAGCACGCATGCCGCGGAGACCCTCGGGACGAACCATCGCGACGGCCAGAATAAAGCCGGTCAATTCGTCGCACGCGTACAGCGTTTTGTCGAGTCGTGAGAGACGGGGGCAATCGGGCAGATAATCAGCGTGGGACTTGATCGCGTAAATGACCTCTTCGGGATATCCGAGTTCCGTCAGGATCGCGGCTCCCTGCAACGGGTGATCGGGTGGATGGGGCCAACGCTCGTAGTCAAAATCATGCAGCAGACCGACGATTCCCCAGGTGTTCTCGTCTTCTCCGTATTTTCGCGCATACGATCGCATTGCAGCTTCGACGGCCAGCATGTGCCGCCGCAGCGACGTGCTCTCGGTGTACTGGCACATCAGATCGAAGGCAGCTTGTCGATTCATCATCGGATCGTGCGGGGATCGTTACCCCTCCAGTTGCGTAAATAAGTGGGACGGATTGCCAATCCGTCCTGGAACCACTCGGTGCGAGGGCGACAACACCACCGTTCCGTCGGATCGCACTGCGCGTGACGTTCAGAGGAAGCGTCAAAAGCGGCGTTTCCACCGACGACGGACGGATTGCCAATCCGTCCTACGATGTTCGAATTACCGTAGGGGCAGTGAGGGCACATCAACTTTGTCCAGGTTCTCTGGTGCCTGCGAAGGATCCTCTTCGGGGGCAGTGGGCAGATCCTGGGGATCTTCTTCCGATTCTTGTGCGGGTGCAGGCTCTTCTGCCGGTGGTTCCGTCGACTCTTGCGCCGGATCATCCGTCGATTCATCCGTCGATTCATCGATCGGTAATTCGTCGAACGGTAGCTGATCGTCCTCGGCAATGACCGGCAGCGGCTCGGTGTTTTCCTCGACTTGCTGCTTCTCGCGCCAGGGCTTCCGCTCCTGATAGCTGGCCAACTCTTTTGTCAGTTGTTCTTCCTCGGGATCGAGTTCCACGGCTTTGCTCGACCACTTGACGGCTTCTTCGAAGTTCCCGAGTTCGGCATAACTGGCCGCCAACGTACTGAGGATATGTGCTTCTTGGTATTCCGTCTTCTCGCACGCTTGTTGTGCCAGTTCCAGCGATCGCTGACCGTTCCTTAAGTGATCTTCGGGGGAGGTGGCTAAGACCCAGGCCAGGTTGTTCAGGATCCCACTGTCTTCGGGCTGCAGCTTTAAAGCGGCTTCGTAATCTTGAACGGCTTCCTGCTGTTTTCCCTGACTCAAGTAGGCATCGCCGCGCCGTCGAAAGGTGGACCACTGTTCGGGATCGGCGTCGAGAATCTCCGTATACAGTTCAATGGCCGATGTCAGCCGGCGATCCGCCTCGTAATAGGTTGCCAGCTGCATCTTCAGCTCCAGGTTGTCGGGGTTCCGACGCACGAGGGGCAGGAGGTCGCTGATGGCCTGGGAAAACTGCTCCTGGGCAGCCGAAACCAGGCTGCGCAGGAGAATCGCTTGCGGCAATTGAGGTTGCAGACTCAGGACCTGATCGACGTCCTGGCGGGCAAGATCCAGTTGGTCCTGGATCACATAGAGGCGCGCTCGCGCCAGCAATGCGTTCAGGTTTTTCGGTTCTACCGTGATGGCTTCACTCAGGCTTTGGATCGCTTCCGGCAATTTGCCGGTCTCTTCCAGAATTTGCGCCCGCAAGATATAGGCGAGTGCGGAGCGGGGATCGGCGAGGATGACGCGGTCGAGATGTTCGAGCGCTTTGTCGTACTGCTGCAGTCGACGCAGCGCCTGCGCCGCGGCTTGATGAAGCATCAAATCGTTCGGGTTGAGTTGGAGGAGCGTTTCGAAATCCTGGAGGGCTTGTTCGCTCTCGCCGCCTTCCAGAAAGACCACCGCCCGCGTGCGCAGGGCCTCGGTGTTTCGCGGATCGAGTTCAATTGCGCGATTCAAATCCGCCAGGGTAGCATCCCGGTCCTCGGAGAGCCTCCCTCGAAGCACGAGGGCCACGGACAGTTGCTCGGGATCGTCGCCCAGCAGACGCACAGCCTCGTCCACCGCCTTGCGGGACCGCTCCGTATCTCCCCCCGGTAAGGCCTGCAAGCGGCCAATCAACAGATGGACGCTCCCCATATTCGGATCGACTTCCAGGGCGCGCTCCAGATCCTGCATCGCCAGTTGTCGGGCTCGCGGCCATCGCGGATCGACCGGTTGCTGATCGAAGATCAACCGACTCAATTGCGAAGCATGTTCGTAGAGCGTCGCGGTCAACAGCTCCTTGGCGTAGCTTTCGTTGCCTGCGTCGACGCCTTTCTGTAGCGCCGATTCGCAGAGTTCAATCGCTGTTTCCAGATCGCTCAACGACTTGGCCGACAGCTTGACGAGCGTTGCCCGATCCAGGTCTTCCTGTCCGGTGGGTTCTTCGGCGGCCCCAGCGGGTACGATCAAGACAATAACGAAAGCGACTGCGAGCAGTTGGGAAACGAGGATTGATGTGCGAGAACAGGGAAGAACGATCAAGGGTACGCTCCTATTATTTGAGTTCGCATCACGATGCGGTTGGATTCTCGAGCGATTGGACTGGCGGTGCAGCGCCGAAAAACCTCCCCGGAGGGACACGTTCGCGTTCGACTCCTGCTTGTCCACTCGACGGCCATTCTTTGATCCGTCCCGATCGGTCCGGCAGTTTTCCCGGCAACCAGAATTCCTCATTATGGCGGAGTCGATCCGAAGAAGCCATTGGCCCGGCAATCTTCACGCGACTTGGTCGTCGGGAATGTCGGATTGGGTCCACTGTCCGTCGACACATCGCCACATGATGTTGTTCGGATTTTTG
Source organism: uncultured Pirellulaceae bacterium (assembly GCA_964522605.1). GTDB lineage: Bacteria > Planctomycetota > Planctomycetia > Pirellulales > Pirellulaceae > CAVZLD01. The sequence goes on along the minus strand of CAZFWV010000091.1, from coordinate 7,185 downwards.
TTGCGCAACCAAGCGGGTAGACGATGGGGGCGAACCTGATCGAAGCACTGCAGCATGGCAAAACGGTGAATTGAGGCCGGGATGCCGACGGCGGTAAATCCTGGGTGGCCGGTAGCCGGGAAGGGGCCGCCGTGATTCATGGCAGGGGAAACTGCAACCCCCGTCGGCATTTTGTCGTTCAGCAAGCGGCCCACTCGACACCGCAATGGACGCGCAAGCCGTTCGTAATCCGCTTCTTCCTGGTTGTCGGACGCAGAGTAGATACTGCCGGTCAGGTTGCCCTCGAGGTGTTCCACGATTTCGCAGGCCTGCGCGACGGATTCGGCAACAACGGCGAGCGTGCAGTTGCCAAAGGCCTCGGTCTGGAGTGCCCCGGGCGCTTGGAGGAATTCGGCACCTGGGATCCGTAAGAGCGTATTCTGGCAGCGATATGCGCCACCGCTGACCGGATTGCCACCGGTCAGAATCTCCGCTCCCGACTCGTGGAGCGTCTGAATGCCCTGAAGCAACTGTCGGCGGACGCCGGCCGACAGCAGGACCCCGGGGGGCTGTTGTTCGTAGCGGCCGGCAACGCCGGTCAGGAACTGCTCCGTCGCGCGATCTGCGATCAAGATCAGCAGTCCCGGGTTTGTGCAGAATTGCCCAGTTCCCATGAGACCGCTCGTCACGAACTCCTCAACCAGCGCATCTCCTCGTTCACGCAGTGCGCCGGGCAGCATGATGACCGGGTTCACACTCGACAGCTCCAGATAGATGGGGTTGCCCGCTTCATCAGCCGCCGCCTTGAGCTGCAATCCGGCCGACCGACTGCCGGTGTATGCCGTGGCTCCGACGCGGGGATCGGCGACCAGTCGCATGCCGTCCTCATGTGGGAGACGGTAGATCAGCTGCACCGTGCCGCTTGGCAATCCGGTCGCTTCGACGGCCTGCAAGGCAATTTCGGCAAACCGCCGTGTCGTTCCGGGATGCGAGGAATTGGCTTTCCCCAGGACCGGGTTCCCGGCGGCGATTGCGGCAGCGAAATCTCCGCCCGAGACGCTGCCAAACGCGAAGGGAAAGTTGTTCGGTCCAAATACGCATACTGGGCCAATCGCAGCATACCCCGAGCGAATCCCAGCTTTCGTATCGATCGTCGCCATTCGCCAGCTCTGGTCGCGCGCGGCACTGGCCGCTTGCCGAAGTTGATTGGTGGTCCGCGGCAGTTCGACGTCCGCCAACCGCGGGGTGCTTGGCAATCCGGTTTCTTGGTGCGCGAGCTCGACAAGATCATCTCGGGCCTGCTCGATCTGATCGGCATACGCAGCGAGAAAATCTGCGATTGCTTCGACCGGCAATTGTCGCAGGCTGCTCGCCGCCTCATCTGCGGCCGCCAACGCAGCCTCGCAGTCGGCCCAGGAGCTGACGGGATAGACTTCCGGAAGGACGTCTCCGGTCGTTGGATTTGCGGCCTGAAATGTCGAGGTGGCCTGAGAGGCACGCCATTGGCCATCGATCAACACCGGTTGCGAACTCATCGGGATTAGCTCCTTCGAATGGAAAATTTATCGAATGGAATCGGCGATCCGTTGATCGATCGCGCGATGCGAAGGGAAGGCTCTGTCTGGATCATTCCGCGGGTCAAGCAATCGTGGGCGAAGGAACTGAAAAATGTGGGACTTTCGCTGGCGATTCCCTGTTTCGCCGCTCGCCCGTTGATCAACCCTGAATGACCGGATTGCTCAGGCAACCGATGCCATCGATTTCGATATCGACGCGATCACCATCTTGCAGACTGAACGATCGTTCCGGCACGATGCCCGTACCAGTCAGCAGAAAGACGCCTTGTGGGAATGTATTGTCACGGCCAAGCCATTCGATCAAGTTTTCGAACGACCGCGCCATTTGTCCCACATCGGTACGACCTTCGTAGACGCACTGACTACCTCGCATCACACGTAATTGGATTCCGATTTGATTGCGAGGCGGCATGCTTTCCACCAACGTAATGCAAGGTCCAAGACTGCAGCATTGATTGTAGACTTTTGCCTGCGGCAGATAGAGTGGGTTTTCACCTTCGATGTCCCGGCTGCTGACGTCATTGCCCACCGTGAAGCCCACCAACTGCATTTTGGAATTGAGAACGAGCGTCAGTTCCGGCTCGGGAACATTCCATTGCGCATCCTGCCGAATCCGGATTGGGGCACCCGGACCGACGACGCGGTGCGGCGTGGCTTTGAAGAACAACTCGGGCCGCGGTGAGCTGTAGACGCGGTCATAACAGGTCGCGGCGGCCTCTGACTCTTCCATCCGCGCTGCCTGACTACGTCGATACGTGACCCCGGCTGCCCAGACTTCCTGCTGATCGATGGGAGCCAGCAGAGTGACCTGGGAAAGGCTCACCGCATGCGAGCCGCGCAGAAAGTCGATCATCTGGTGGATCTCTTCGGTTTCGAGCAGATCCGCCAGGGATTTTACATGGCCCGTTTCGCAGGTCAGCGGAAAGAGTCGCTCTCCTTCCAGGATCCCGACCGTCTCTCGTCCATCTCGCCCAAGGTATTTGCACAATCGCATGCTATCACTCCCGCCAAGCCACCAACGCCACCGGCATGATACTCTTTTCACTTGGCGCGCGATAGAAGCAGCGAACCGAAGAATCGCTTGGGGAGAAGAATCAGACGGAGCGGAAGGGGCGAAGTTCAGCCGGTCTCCGGCGCTTCATCCGTCGGGGCTGGTGGAGGAGCCCAGTCGATTAGGAATTGATGCTGACAGCGCCGACATCGGACCCGACTCCCCAGTAAGGAAGGGGGCAGCGAACAGCGTCGCTCACAATTTGGACAGTCGATCCGATACGGTGCGGATGCCAGGGGTGCCCTCCATACGCTTTCGGGAACCTCGGCGAAAGGCAGATCGTCGACGCGCAGTTCGGTCAATAGCTGCCGGGTGACGGGGTTGATATTCGCAACGCGATTCGCCAGTCGGCGGATGGCATCTTCAAACAGGTTGCGAACCAGGCGACCGTTTCCAAAGTGTTCGTCACGTTGATGGTACAACCAGCGGAATCCCAGCAGGAGCCGATGGCGGACTTCGGCGGGAATCTGGTAATGATTTGCCGCGCACATCCGTTCGAAGATGCGTCCCAAATCAACCGGTTCGTAATCTGCGAAGTGGAGTGTTCGACTGAAGCGGGATGAGAGCCCGGGGTTGGCGTGCAGCAGTCGTTCCATCGGTGCCGAATAGCCGGCCAGGATGACGACCAAGCGACTCCGATCATCTTCCATGCGTTTCATGAGTGTCTGCAGGGCCTCGCGGCCGAAGGCGTCGTCACTCTGGTCGGCAACCAGACTGTAGGCTTCGTCGATGAACAGTACGCCATCGAGGGCCTGATCGATGAGAGCATTCGTTTTGGGCCCGGTCTGGCCTGCATATTCGGCGACCAGGCCCGAACGATCGGTTTCGATCAGGTGTCCCTTCTTCAGGATCCCCATTGCGCCAAAGATCCGGGCGACGATGCGGGCGACGGTGGTTTTTCCCGTGCCGGGATTGCCGGCGAATACCATATGCAGGCTTAACGGGGTTCGCGGCAGACCCGCCTTCTCGCGATGACGCTGCAATTTCAAAAAATTGGTCAGCGTGCGAATTTCCTGCTTCACGGTGTCCAGGCCCACGAGCCGATTCAGTTCGGCGATTGCCTGTTGCAGTTGTTCTTCGGCGCTAAGTTGGGGTTCAACGGCGGCGGCTTCCGCGAGCTCGCAGTCCTGGTGAACCCGTTGGGCGTCACGAGGCACGCGGCGGACGGCCTGGCGCGAGCGGGAGCGACGGATTTCGTGCTGGCTGGGGGAATCGAGCGGCAGATTCGTCAGGTGCGACTGCAGTTCCTCCTGCAGTGACTGCAGTCGTCGCGCCTCCGTCTCACAGAAGTCACGGTCTGCTTTGGCAACGAGGTTGGCCAGCCGCATGACGACCGTTTGCAGTTCTCCAACTTGATCTCGCAGCGGAGCGATTTCGGCGAACGGTCGAATGAGACTGAACAGGCGCAACTGCCGAGCGCGCTCGCTCAGGCCACGAGCCGCTTCTCGCAGATCATCGCCTTCCAGATCCCGCTGCCAGACGTGTTGCACGAGCAACTGTGCGAGCGTGCGTTCGGCAGGCCGCCAGCGCTGATCGGCTAAGGCGACGTCCATGTAGACCTTGACGACCAGGCCTTTGTGAAGATCATCCATCCAGTGGAGGAATTCCTCCGGCGACTTTTGGATCAGATCCGGATAATCATGAACGCAGCGGTGACCTCCGTCGAGATACAATCGGCGACAATCGACGAGCGTCTGCTGAAAGTCCTCCAGGAGTTCGTTGTCCCGGCCAGCTGGCATGTTGACCTCTCCCCGGTCAGCGATCTTCAGCACGCCGCGTCGAATGGGTACACGATGGGGAAACGCATCTTCGTAGCGACTTTGACACCTCAGTGAAACGGCTCACGGTGAGTCGTCCAGTTCGTTGCCGACCAGCTGAACGTGGCTGGGGACGTCAAGATCCGCGTCGACTCCGCGCCCGATCCGTGAATTCCCAATCATATTTCCCTCGCCCTGACCTTTCCACAGAACCGCGGTGCGCATGAGTTGAGGGGAGCGATCGTCCAGGACGGTGCAGCCGGTCAAGACGGTGTCGAAACAGTCTTCCAGGTACACGCCCTGCGGGGTGCCGTCGAGGAATTGGCAACCGGTGATGTTCATCCGTCGACATCGAATCAACTCCAGCAGCGCCGTACGTACGAGCGGGATCGTCCCGGGTAGCGTATGTCGACCGGCTTCCGCGTCCTCGATCAGCAGACCCGATAGATTGCAGCTGTGACAGTCGACGAATCGAATTCCTGTCGCCAGTTCGCTGCGTTGATAATCCGGATTATGACCGAGGCAATTTGGTCCGACGACGATGTTCCGGGAGGCTTCGACGAGCAGATTCCGATGGTGCCCACTGTAGATGTAGTTCCCTGTTATCGTGACGCCACGCACGGCCGTCAGATGCAGGTTCGTTTGCTGGCTGCCGATCAGATTCCCCGTGATGGACCACATTCCGGCTCGAGCACGATCGACCGCTTCGCCGCCGAGGATTCGGATATTGGCTCCCGCCGAACTGTACGTCGACTGAATCGTATTGCCACTGATGGTTCCCTCGCGAATCGATCCTTCGCGGCCCACGTCAATCCATATGTCGGCTGCCGGCCGACGTTGTTCGGCTGCGACGTCGTGTGTGCGGTCGTTGTTGTATTCGATATCGTTTCCGGTGATCTGCAGATTGCGAATCTCACTGTCTTCAATGCGGATTCCCCCGAGGCGGCAGTAGCTGATGTGGGAACCGGTGATGATCGTCTGATGGAGATTGACGCGGTCGAGATAAACGCCACAGCCACGGTTGTGATAGAAATGACAGTGGCTGATCGTCAGGTTTCGCGCTCGATTGGTGACGTGAACCGCGTGTTGGACTTCCCGAATCAGGACGCTGGTCAATGTCGGCTGCATCACGCCTTCGAGGCGGATTCCATCGGCTTGGCCATGTCGTCCCTCAATCTCCAGGTCTCGAACCGTGGGCATCCGTTCGCGCTGCCAATGCCGCGGATGAAATCCCAGGGGATCTGCGCTGCCGGAGTGGGTTGCGTGCAGGAAGATCGCGGGACCGGGACCGTCCATGATCAATTTGGCGACGGTTCCCTGGCCGCTGATCGAGAAGCGACCGATGCGATCAAGCGGGATGTCTAGGGTGCGGGTGATTCGGTAATCGCCGCGCGGCAGTTCCAGCTGACCATCCCCTTGATCGATTGCGTGCTGGATTGCCGCGGTGTCATCCGCCGCTCCATCACCCACGGCGCCGAAATCGCGGACGTTGCTCATTCGCTTCTCCGCCGCTCCTGATTCAGCCGTTCGGGGCGGCGATTTGGCCGTCCTGCGGGGCCGCGTCCCCATCCCACGCGGTGGGCAACCCGTGGGAGCGGAACGGAGAGGAACAGTAAAGCCGCCCAATCTCGGGCGAGAAGGGTGGCTGAGGGGATTTGAACCCCCGACCCCCAGAGCCACAATCTGGTGCTCTATCCAGCTGAGCTACAGCCACCACAACTGCAAAGCCTAAATGTAGGCAAGAGTGGAACTTCGGTCAACGGTCTCCGGAATTCGGCGCGAAGTCGGTCTGGAATGGAAACCATTCGTCGATCGGCGCCTGCGATAGCTCGACGAGAAAACTTGCCAGCCGCTCCACGACCAAGTCCATCATTTGGTGTCCTTTTTCGGCCGATGCTGCATGCGGATAGGCGGCACCGGAGTTGCTCGTCAGCAAGTGCCAGGGGCGCGTGATCGACACCCAGCCTTGCCGCAGGGCCTCGAAGCGAAAGATTCGCTTGCGACCGTCGTCAGCCAGCAAGGTCCCGTCGGGCTTGCGACCGACGAGGTGGGGATAGTACGCGAGCGCAAAGGAGGTTTCCATTTCGCCGGCGTGATCCTCCGAGTGATCGAAGATCGAGCCGTATTCTTCGGCCATCGCCTGATACCAGTTGCAGAGAAACACGTGTGCTGGAGTCTTGCCGTACAGTTGCCGCAGTAGCGGCTTTAAATCGTTGCCGCCATGACTGTTCAACAGCACGACCTTCCGAATTCCACTTTCAACGAGGGACTCAATCAAATCCGTGACCACGGCGTAAAGCGTGTTGGGATTCACATTCATCGCTAGAGGAAACTGCCGGAGGTTCGTCTCCGTTCCATACGGCATCGTGGGCAGCAGAACCACCTTGGCACCGCGCTCGAATGCGGCACGGCAAATGTGCTCTCCCACCGTCTGGCCCTCGAGCACATCCATCCCGTATGGCAGATGCAGATTGTGAGGTTCCGTGGCTCCTAGCGGCAAAACAGCCACTTCATAGCGTTGCTGCTTGACCGTCGCGTAGTTCGTTTCCAAGAGATTCCAACTCATGCTGCGTCCAAACCTCTGCGCTGCTAACGGTGAAGATATTGTTTTTCTCGGCAAGAAATCGAGCGACCAACGGGAGCGGCCGTGATCCGGGTGCGGGAGCATCCCGTTGGGTTGCGGCCCTGCCGCACCGCGTCCATCGGACGGTTTGCCGAAAATCGAACAGTCTGTCGAGAAGCGGTTTCAAAACCCGTTCTCTTGGTAGGGTGGCTGGTGGCAGAGCGCAGCGATGCCCCAGTTTGCCGATCTGCTGGGGCA
>CAZFWV010000090.1:0-21430 GCA_964522605.1 uncultured Pirellulaceae bacterium | reverse complement strand
GAGCCTGGATTTGCTGCGTCTTCGGCTCGGCGGGAGCCTCGCCCTCCCGGTTTTGAAACCGGTTAGAGCGCATTTCGTCTTCGAGATGCAGTTTCAGGATGCGAAGCAGCTCGTGGACGGTCTCGGGGTGGCTCTGTACGTGTCGATGAGTCGCCTTCACGAGCCGTTCGCTATCGACATTCGGGTGACGCGCGCTGTCGACGGGGACAACGCCATCCGCATTGCCTCCAGAGATCATTCGATGTCCGGTGCCGATGACGGAATGGAGCCGAATGTGATCCGCGACACGAAGCTGTCGCATGGCCTGCAAGCAAGATTGCCTGAAGGGGCGGACGGCGTAGTGCGTCCGCTCGGGCCAACCCGGGGGTAGGTCTAAGATGCCACTGGCAAGGTAGGCCGACTTGTCTCAAGTCGGCGCACGTGCCGAAATTGCCGAATTGAGACAAGTCGGCCTACGATTTTGAGGCAAACCCCAGCAGGCGGAACTTCACGACCGCGTCAGCCAAGTCGGGCTACTCGCCGAGTGGAACTAAGCGATCTCCCGAGATGAGTTTGTCGAGATCCGCCTGAATCTGCTGCCGGATCACCGCGGTGTTGCCCACATGCGCCGCTTGAATCGTGCCATCGCGACCGATAACAACCATCGTCGGCAGCGAAGTCACGCGGAGTGCTTTGGCGGCTTGGCGTTGTGGGTCTAGAATGACCGGGCGGTCATATTGGTAAGCATCGACGATCGACTGAACTGCCGCAGCCGATTCCCCCACATTCACTGCATAAAAAGCCACTCCACTGACCTCGCGTTGCTGCATGGCCTGCAGGAGTTCGGGAACCTCCTGCCTGCTCGGGGCGGCCCAGGTGGCGAAGAAGTAGAGCACAACGATTTCTTTCCCCTGATGTGTCTCGAGATTCCATGCGGTTCCGTCGAGCGTCTTCAGGTCGAGCTTCGGGGCGGGTTTTCCGAGAAGATCGATCGTTCCACCGTCGGCGAGGTAACTGTAGAGATCGGCGACTTCAATGGAGTCAGTGGGCATCTGCGCGTGGAATTCCGCGTCCGCATACTGCTGGCCGGTCTTCCAGGATAAATCGGCCGTTGCGGTGATCGTATGCTTTACGTTTTCGTCCGGTTGAAATTCGATCGCACTGGCACTTCGAACCAAGAGAGGAGCATCGCCGGTCGAAAACCACAGGTCCATTTGGTGAGAATCGCCTTCGCCCCATTCCATCTGGAAATGATCCGCGCGGCCTGCCGGCAATTGTTCCTCGCCGATGTACTTGGCTTCGGATGCCATCGTCATGATGTAATGGAGTGGATGTTCTCGACATAGAAGATCGAGGCCACTGTACCGCAGGCTGTGATCCGTCATGACATCCTGCAGCAGTTCACTCAATCCCCCTGGCTTCTGCGCATGAATGAACTGGTCTTCGAATTCCAGTACACGCGTGATGGTTTTTCCGTCGCCGAGACATGTGAGAGTCGAATTCTGACCGTCTTCATTTCCAGCTTTTAGCTTGAAGGCGCCGTCATGTCGATGGATGAGCAAGAAACGATTCATCCCTTGCGTTTGGTGATCTCCATCCACTTTCCATTGTTGCTTGACATCGACCTCGTAAGCCGGCAAGGACGCGAGATGGGATTCCATGCGACGGCCAATCGAATCCAGTCGTTCAACCGCGTTCGTCTGCGTCGTCGCAGACACAGCTTCCTGAGCTGATGCGTCGTGCAGACAGACGATGAAGCAGAAAATCGTGAGAATGAGCCGTGTATACATCGTAAACGCTCCTGTGAGGACTCAGCGTAATCGAACCAGGAAAAACCGGACGCTGTTGTCGGCCATGTTAGGATCGAACTCCGCGCGCCGCATAACGCAACTTCTGAATCTGTTCGCCAATCTGATAAAGCAGGGGAGAATTCAGACTTGGATCGCGAGCGATCAGTTGTGTCGCCGTCCGCGCCGTGGTTTGGTACTGCGCCATCAGGTCGTCGCTCGCGCGGGAAAGGGAGTTGCCTTGCACACCCCGGGATGCGGTTTGTCGCAAGGCGAGGGCGGAATGGCGGAGGTCTCGCAGACTATCGATCATCTGCGCGGCACTCCGATTGTTGTACGCGATGGACCGCAACGAAGTCGTGTAACCGTCAATCTGCGAAATCAGCTGGTCGGCCTCGCGAATACACTCTTCATTTCGATTCGAAGGGTAGGACGATCCCGGCTGATAGGGCAGTTGGACCCACGACGCTTGGTGCATCACGACCGGGCTGTTTGGCTGAGAATAGTAATCGCTGCGCACACCTAACGATTGGGCTGTCTGCTGCAGTTGGGTGGAAACATTGAACCACCCTCGCTGCACTTGCATATCCGCTTGGCGGATGCCTTCCGCGATGTGTCCCGCATGGTTCATGATTTCTGTCATCGCTTGGCGAACGTTCCTCGGATTCTGACCCTGTTGAAGCATCAGATTGAGCGACTCGATCTGGACAGCCAGTCCTTGGATGTCGCGTACCAGATTCGTGTAAAAAGGACCCTGGTTTTGGTAGCCCTGCAGACCGTAGGTGAACTGCCGGATCGCCTGCAACAGCTGAGAGACCTCGCTTGGAACCGCGTATTGCGATCCCTGTCCACCTGTCCGGTTGTCGATTGCGTAACGAGATGCGTCGACCAACTGCGCAATCTGATGCAAGACATTCTGGCATTGCAGCGAAACGCCAGGTACGCGATGAAACTCCTGCTGCAGGCCTTGGAGTGAGCGATCCATACTGCCTAGGGCCATGGCCGCCTGCTGGGTTGTGTGTTGTGGTGTAAAGACGATCTGCCGATACTGCTGCGCGGCAGATAGAAGCTGTCGAGATTGATCGATCACGTTTCGCGCATAGACCGAACCACCGAGATCGGTTCGCACGAGATTAATGAATAGCTCGATGTTGGAAACTAACTGGTTCGCAGTTTCCGGCGCCGACGCGGGCGTCTGAAATCCGGATTGCGTCGGCAGAAAGCTAGGTAATTGATTGACGCGATTCGCCTCGCAGAACCGGCGGACGAACAATTCACGTGGGGATCCACTCTGCCGAAATTGGTTGACCCAAAAATCCAATTCGTCGGGCCGAGGCCGCCGTCCAACGAAAGTGTCATACAAGCTAACGATGTAGGTTGTTGGATCTTGATGCGCTTGCCGGTAGAAAAAATCGTCGGATGAGCAGATCGCGATGTAGTTCTCGAGGGGTCCCTGTTCCCGATAGATATTGGAGTGGTAGTACAGATCCGTTCCAGAAGGGTTTCGTTGATACTGTTCATCAAACACGGAATGCAGAAACTGACTCAGTTCAGAACTGCTCACCGGTTGCCCAAAGCCCAAGACAAACAGCACGATCGCTAGAGTTCGACAGGGAATTGTCAGGCTACTATACATGGGTTTCCTCAGTTTTGAAATTCCTTGAGAAGATCCGTGAGCCCTGCGCTGTGAGGGCACGGCACCGGACGTTCGCTCGAAGCTCACCGGTCTTGGGCGCGTGTCGATGGAGAAATGCGTGTCGACAGCGACAACAGCTCTCGGTCCTCCCTTCCCGATGTGAATCGCTCCGTCTTCCGTGGTGAGAAGCGACGTGGTTCCACCCGTGGATCGTGTCTGCGGTCGATGAGGCGGCGGTGGACCAAGGCTTCAAGTCGATGAATGTCGCATTCTAGTCATCCTTGGCGAGTTGCACAGACCCCGGAAATCGAGCGGTTTGGGTGAGTCAAAAAGCGCAGGCTATTTCGCGCTTTTTGTGAATTGCGCGGACTCGCGAAGGTGCCGAAACGGCGCAATTTGACGCGATTCATCCCGCTAGCGGCGCGACAAGGCAGGCCAGGTTTGGCAGTCCGCTTGAATCGCGAGAGTCTGCGGTTGGGTGTTCTTGTCATGGCGGAGAAGAACCTGTCCCGAGCGGGGGCGGTGTGTTGCACGTTCCCGACAGAACAGCCAAGCCGCATTTGATCTCCAGTTGCGTCTCCAACTGCCTTCGGTTTCGTTTCGTTCCGCGGCGCGCCTCGCATTTGATGGCGCCCCGCCACCGATCCATCCGCGTTGATGAATTGTGGCTATCGGGTTTCAGGATTCAGCCTGACGGTTGCGATCCGGTGCGGGATGTTTTTGACGGTTCAAGTGCAAGACGCTACAACCGACAGAAGGAACAGGCATCTCGTCCCTCTTTTCTTTCGAGGCAACAGAGGAGTCAGGTTATGTCGCGGCCATTCTCGATCCTCGCGGTATGTTTTGTCCTTGGTTTCCTGTTGGTAACGGTGTCTGTCCCATCGGCTACGGCCGAGGCGCCAAACGACTCTGCACTGCTGTCGTACTCTCGGCAAGAAATCGAGCGACCAACGGAAGCGACTCTTGCCCGGGTGCGGAAGCACCCCGTTGGGTTGCGGCCCTGCCGCTCTGCGGAGAGGATTCGTCGCGCACAGCAGCTTGCGGAGACTGGTGTTCGGTTTGACTTGGAGGGGGAACCCAAATACGCCAAGTTCACTTGGCTCGCCGCCCTGCGGTTTGATCCGGATTGCTCGTTAGCGCGCTCACGACTTGGTTATGTCTTGCAAGACAATCAGTGGGTTTCCGTCGAGCGTGAATCGTCAGGGGCGGATGCGCATTCTGCATCGACCAACTACCGTCTCATTCGTCCAGGGAAGCTTGATCGAGCGGAGCGAGAGCTCTGGCTGGGAAGCTGGTGCCAGGCGCAATCGTTGGATGATCTAGCTGCCGTCCATTTGCGGCGCGTTGCAACGAACTCGGAAGCGGAGCCGGCAGCGCAACGGGAGGCTGCACGGAGATTGGATCTGCAGCCATTTGCGGGGCAGTTGATGACTCGGCACGAAATCCGCGAGTTGCAGAACACCTTGCAGAACGCGCAGCGGGAATTCCATGAATGGTCGGCCGAACTCGGCCAGTGGATCGGCCGGCTACAGAGTTCTCGTCCGACGCAGCGAGCGGAAGCCATGGCGGCCTTGCGCCAGATCGACGATCCGGCGGCGATTCCCGCAATCGAACGGTTGTTATCGATCCGCGACGATCAACTCGCTTCCGAAGCGGTCGGGATCATTGCGAACATTGATCATATCGACGCGACGGAGTCGTTGGTGCGGCATGCGGTCGTTTCGCCTTGGCCTAACGTGCGTCGGGAAGCAACGATTCAACTCGAAAAACGACCCTTACACGAATTCGTACCGCTGCTGCTGGACGCATTTCAGTCGCCGATTCGCTCTGTTTTTCAAATCACACCGGGGCCTGCGGGACAGATCCTGCACGAGCACCTGTTATTTCAGGAAGGTAAGCGAGAAAACCGACAGCTGGAGCTGACATCACTAGCGATTCCTATTCGTCGTCAGCCCAATGCGCAGATTGGCAGACGCGTCGAACAGCAGAACGTGGTGAATCAGGTCCAACGCATCGAGCAGGGCGTCGCGACCTGGAACATTCTGGCAAACCAGCAGAACAGTCGGATCTACGAGGTTCTGCAACAGACGACGCGTCAGCAACTCGATTGCACTCCAACCGCATGGTGGGATTGGTGGAGCGAATATAATGAGTACGAGCCGGTCCGCTCGAAACCCACGCGTCGATGGACGAACTACTATGCGTATCGGTACGTACCCACGCCGCCAGGGAGTGAATGCTTTCCCGCCGGTACGCTTGTGTGGACCGAGTTGGGACTGGTGGCAATTGAGCAGATCGAAGTGGGCGACCGTGTTCTGTCGCAAGATCCGACGACGGGGCAGTTAAGCTACAAACCGGTTGCGGGTGTGACGCGGCGCGCCGAAGCACCCATGCAACACGTTCAGGTGGGTGAGACGCGATTCAAGCTGACGACGGGCCATCCGGTTTGGGTCAACGGGCGAGGTTGGAGGATGGCGAAGTTTCTGCGGCTGGGTGATCAGATTCACACGATGCAGGGTGCCCAGACGGTCAATGGTCTGAATGTCGCCTCACCGGATACGGCGTTCAACCTGATCGTTGCCGACTTCGCCACCTACTTTGTTACTGACCAGGGGATCCTGGTCCACGACAACAATGAACGAAGCCCGACGCGCGTCGAAAGTCCGGGACTGCAACTGGCCGCAAGTTCCCGTTCCCACTGAACGGCGTCACTCCCAGGAAATGACACACGATCCAAGCCGCTCGAACGCCTCGCGAATGTGTGTTCATCCGACAGGCATGGGTGCACAAGGGAATGTTTGCCTTACAGATTCCAGGCATCTGCGGCGAAGATTGCAGCCACGCCGAGAACTACGGCAGCCAACATGACGCTTACGAATAGTGCCATCGTACCCCTCCGAGTCGAGAACCGACTGCACTATTCCACGCGGAATCGGCACGCCTGATCCGCCAAGGAAGCCAAAACTACTCAGTCATCTACAATAGACTAGAGAAGGTTTGACCGCCGGCTGGCCCGGTCCCCCCGCTGACTTTGACTCGCTCATGGGCGACCCTTCGGATTCGTCAGGAATGGTGGAAAATGCGTTTCTTTGTCCGTATCCGACGAAATCTGTGGCTTGCCGGTCTACTGGTGGTGACGGGGGGCAGTCGATTGCCGGCCCAGACGGACTGGTGGCAGCGGTCGCGCGAGTTTCGGACCCGGTACTACAGCGTGAAGACCGATCTGCCCGAGAACGAGGCTTCCCTGCTGGCTGATCATTTGGACGTGACCGCGGACGCGTACCGGGCGATCTTCGCCAATCTGCGCGTCAAACCGGCGCTGCTAGGTGTGTTTCTCTTTGCCGATCAGCAGGACTACTCGCACGTGGTGCGCACGCAATTCCAGACCGATCCTACGGGGACGTGGGGACTGTGCATCACGCGCAATCATCGGATCGCGCTCGTTGCCTGGCGCGACAAGAACGATGTGCAGGCGATGCAGCGCGTGCTCCAGCATGAAGGGTTTCATCAGTTTGCCAGTCATCTTTTTCCGCGGATTCCTCCCTGGGCGAATGAGGGTCTGGCCGAACTCTTTGAGCGAGGAGTGGTCATCAACGGATCGATGGTTTTGGGGGAGGTTGGAGCGGAGGATCAGCGGATGCTAAACACGGCGGCCGCCAGCGATCAGTTGGTGCCGTTCCAAAATATCTTCACGATGCCAGCGCGGGAATGGGGAGCGCATGTGCGGCAGGGAAACCCTCATCTGAATTATGTGCAGGCATGGAGCATGGTGCATTTCTTTCTCTATGCAGACGATGGCAAGTATCAGCAGCCGTTCCTCCGTTTTCTTGTTGCCTTGAATCAGGGACAGCCTTGGGAGCCAGCCTTTGTTGGGGCTTTTGGCATGCCTGACTTCCTGGTTATGGAACGAATGTGGCGAGAGTACATCGAAAATCTCGCGGTGACCGACTATCGAGAGACGATCCGGCGACTTGATTTTCTGGCCGCGGGACTGCTCGAGTTGCGTGAACGCGGGAGCCACGTTCAGACCATGGAAGACTTGCGCCTGGGTTTGCAGTCGATCGACTTTACATATGAATCAAACCTGTTTGGCAAGAGCCAGGTTCTCTCGGCCGCGAACGCTCAATTGTTTCAAGTCCCGTCTGCTGGTAACGCGAAGGTTCGACCGGTGTTTGAATTGGTCGACAATCGCGATCGCAAGCCCCTTCCAAGTTCTGCGGCGTCCCCCAAGCGACGCGCATCTGCCCGAACCCACAGCCCGCTCAACATCGTCACCCGTGGGATGATCCCTCAAGACTTCAAAGTGCGTTGGAATCGCGTCAAAGCAGATTACGAATCCGTACTCGAAGTGCGATAGCCGAGCCAGACCGGGCTGGTGGCCTACGAAAGACAGGTTGGTCTAAGAAGGACGGGTGGCCTCCGTAGGCAGAGACGGTCCCGCTGGACTGCCAGACATCGCAGATGCTGGCCCGATTCGCCTCAGTACCGGTCGACCAAGAGCCAGTTAAGGGGATGGCGAGGCAAGCTGCGGACGACTCTGCCATTTCAGGATCAATGTTTCCCCGTTCTGGAAGTTGTGGTCAAAGGATGTGCGATCTGCCATGACAAGCTCGCGTGTCATCACGTTGACGGCCGAACAAGCCCGGGGGAACGTGATCGTCCGCGGCCCCGCCCCGTTGGCATGCAATGCGACGAAATTCTGGTTTGCGTAGAATGAATCGTCGCGGTCATTGAAGATGTGGACACCCGCCTCGCGGGCGAGTTCGCGATAGACCGCGGAGGTCAAGTTGGGAGTGATCGTGTAGAGTGACACCCAATCCGACATCGATTTCCTGGCAAAGGTGACGAAGTTGGTCCCGGGAAGTCGCCCTCGAGTGACCGCGTCTGGATCGGCGACGTGAATCAAGTGGCAGATTTTCCGCGGTGTCCCTAGTGGCGCGTTGCTACGATCGATTTCGAGTTCTCCCGGCCAGGAGGCATCCAGCGAGACCTGAGGTGCAATGAATTCGCGGTCGGTGCCTTCCGTGAGCCGCATTCCCGTGAGTTCAGCCATCGCCTCGCGGGATCGTCCGCCTTCGTCGAAATAGCCCGGTGCGTAGCACCACAGCAGATGCTTGCCGCTGTGTTTCAGTTTCCGTGTGATCAACGCCCGGTCGGAGGAAGTGACGCGATAGCAGTTCAAGAAGATCACAAACTTGTACTGCTCCGTGTTCAATCGATCGAGGTCACTCAGAAGCACGTGGTCGGCGGGGGCTCCCAATTGGACCAACTGCAATTGCGGGGTGAGCAAAGATGCCTCGAGAAGGTTGCTTCGAAACGTCGCGTAGGCGCAGGACGTCTCGTCCGCAATAACCAGGATTTCGCTGTTGGATGAGCGGTCGTCACGTTTGGCGTGGTCGGCCGCCTCGTGGATCCGTCGCACTTCCGCCATCAGTTCAGGATGGTCATAATAGCCGCCGTGCAGGTCGAAAAAACTCTCGTAAGCACCGCTGCAGAGCGCGAAGCCGAAGCTCCGACGATACATCCAGATGCTCTGCTGGGCGGTCGACGTATAGCCAAGGTTCTCTTTCCATGTGGCAACATCATTCAGGCTGCCGTCATTTTGTGGCCGCCCGGCCCACATCTTGTCCGCCATGAACGAGACGACATCGTTGTCGTGGTACCACAGCTTGTTATGCAATCGGACCGAATGGGCAGGTGACCGTGTATAGTCACCTCCCCTGCCGAAATGTCGGTTGCCGTAGCTAGCCGTTACGTAAATGAAGTCGAGCCAGGGGCTCGAATTGAACTTCGCCAGCGCGTTGTGGCCATATTCCGGATCGCCGCAGAACTCATACATGAAGCCGTAAAAAGCACCGACGACCTTGCGACCGAAAGTGGCTTCCTTCGCAATCCGGGCGAAATGGTCGATCGTCTCGGGCACCAATTCGTTGTAGAAGAGATAGAAATCGATGACGTTCTGGCGCGTCGCTGGGTCGCGGAATGTACTCTTGCCCAGATCAAATCGCTCGGTTCGCGATGGGACTTCCACCTGCTCGAAGGTTAAATCCTCGCGGTTCCATGCTTGCTGCAGCTCCTGTACGTTCCCATATTTGCGCCGCAGCCACTCCTGAAAGGCGGCTCGCATCTGCTGGCTATAGCCGGCCAGTTGGTCGGATCCGCTGCTCCAGTGGTACCACTCTTCGGTATCGTGGCCTGTCAGGATGTAGCCGAAGATATGATCCGCGTATTCTGACTGTTGGACATGCCGGATCAATCGACGCAGCGCTTCACCGATATCGGTTCGCCATTTGTGTGACACGCAACTTGGGAAGGCGCGATCTTTGGGGAGTGTTGGATTTCGATTGGGGTGTCGGTAGAGAATCGAGCCGTGATCGAGAACCTCGCACTCCTCCGGGTGTTTTTCAAGCCACCAGCGTGGTGTGCCGAGGTTGACGCGCGGCATGATCATCGCGTCCGGATCGGCCGCTAGAACACGCTGAACGCGCTCGTCGAAACCCGAATAGTCCCACGTGCTCTCATCCAACCAGACGGGCGCTGCGTGGCCGTAATCGCAGGCCGCGGCCGTTGCGTTGAAGCAGTACAATTGCGTTCCCGCCTGCGCGAATTGTTCGAAATATCGCTGCTCCGGGACATACGTCTCAAAGCAAGGTCGGAAGAACGTCCGGTAGCTTTTTTCTGGGTCCCGGCGAATTGCAAATGTGGGGACTCCATGGATCGGGACAACCTTCACGTGCAAATCGGACACAGCCACATTCGTGCCTGTCTGAAGCGGACGCTCAACCTCCTCTTGCCCGTGGACCACACCGATGGCAAGCAACACAGTGACATTGGTCAAAACGAGCAAATCACGAGCGACCGTAGCCATATTCTCACCGCGCAAAAACGTCGTATCCATCATCGGCCCGTTGTCGTCCTGATAGAACTGGATCCCCGCCATTCCTGACTCTGGGTCCCGGAAAAGTCCGTTCCCCATCGACCGGACAAGGGATCTTCACAGCGAAATGGATCTGGGGCAGGTGCCTGATTATGCCGTGGATCGCATGCCGAAGCAAACCGGCTTTCATCAACACTGTGTTCTGAGACGCGATTAGGAGGAAATAGATGATTTCGCGCAAGTCATTCCGTTGGATGGCGGTGATTTGCACGCTTTCGTCCACGCGGTTATCATTTTGCGCACTGGCTGGGTCGGGATTGGTTTGTCCACCGCCGGTTGAACTGTCGCGATAAATGCTTCTGCCATCAATAGAAGCCAGAACAAGGGATGTTCGTGCGTCTTATTGCAATTCCGCACTCGAACCTGCGGTGCTGCGGTCGACGAATACGGTATGAATCCAATCTTCACAGATTTCGAGTGGGCCCCAATGCATCCAACTCGTCGTCAGTTCTTGTTCGCGCTCGGCGCGGGTCTGGGCGTTCTCCATCGTGGTTCGATCGTCGGAGCCGAAGATTCGACCATCATCGAGGATACGTCCGCATCCTTGTGGCCGCAGTTGTGTCGACCTCACCTGGAATGGATCAACTGGGACGCCAATCGAGATTTCGAGCGGTACGTCGAACAGTTGGTTCAGAGGGCGAAGGCGATCCGGTCCGACACGCTGGTCTTTTGTTACGAATCGGGCGGATATCTGCTGTATCCGGGGGATGTGGCTCCTCATTATCGACACTTGCAGGGTTACGATCTGCTGGGAGCAGTGGAACGCGCCGTCCACGATGCGGGCATGAAGTTCTGCGTATGCTTTCTGGGGATGAGTGGAAACACGTTCATTTCCGGCAGACATCCCGAGTGGATTCAGATGAACTCAGCCGGCGAGCGGATGGGGAAATGGCACGGTTACAATTTTCGCTCGCTCTGCCCCAACTCGCCCTACCGTGATTATCTTGCCCGTTGCGCGCGAGAGATCCTCGAGCGGTACACGGTGGACGGCATTTATGTCGAAGGCATCTACATGCCTCCGGGTTATTGTTACTGCGAGTTCTGTCGGCAGGCATATCACGATCAGTATGACAGGGCAATTCCGACGGAGGATTTGCCAGAGAATCGCGAGTACCATGAATTCCGCCAGCGCAGTTGTGCCGGGGTCTGGAGGACGTTTCGCGAAGTCATTCAAGAGACATCACCGTCGACGCTGTTGTTTGGTGGGATCAACGCCGCCTACTGGTTCGGCGATGCGAATTTTGACCTGACTCGATGCAATCAACTGGCCGACGTTATTTGCATCGAGGGGCAATGGAACTATGATTTGCCGAGCGGCTTCGATCCGTCGTTTGCTCCCGAACTACGTGAACTGGGATTGATTCTGCAAATCATGCGTGCGGAAGGCCGCAAGCCCGTGCTGAGTACGGTTTGGATCGCAAAACACGTCGACCAGAATTACTCGCCAAGATCGAAGGCGAATGTGACGCTGAACTTCGCCGAATTGCTGTTTCAGGGCGCTACCGTGCAGGCGCACACGCAAAACGCTTTGGAGGTTGACAATCATCATCAGACAACGCTGGCCGATCTCAACAAGACCGTTGCCCGACTGCAACCGTGGTTAGCCAATTCCCGAGTCGTCGCCGACGTAGGCTTAGTCCGCTGTTGTGATCCCCGCGATCAACCGGCGGTTTTTGACCGGAGCCTGCGAGGCTATTATAAGGCGCTGGTCGAGCATCACATTCCTGCACGCGTCATCACAGATCGTGACCTGCGCGATGGCCTTGCCAACGACTGCGGCGTCTGGGTCTTTCCCGATGCACGGGAAATCCATCCGGCGGTCGCCGCGCAGATCGCTCACTTCGTCGCTGCGGGAGGTGGTGTCGTGTTCACATATCGCACGATTGAGCGTCACCCGGAATTGGCGAAGCTGGCGGGTGTCCAGCGTGTGCTTGGAATTCGTGAATACTCGGCCAGCCAATTCCCGCTGCACACCTATTATCGAATCGCCCCAGGCCATGGCGACTGGGGCGATCTGCCCGGTACGCTGCTGTCGTTTCAGGGCAGTCGCGTCGATGTCTTGCCGGGCGACAGTGCGACCGTGGTGGCGCGCGTCGTCGGTTTGGATTCGACGAGGATGTCTGAGGCGGATATCTTGCGGGCTGCCTGGCCGGCGGCGGAGGCAGAACCGCTGGTGTTGATGTCGCGCCATGGCTCCGGTCGCGTCTGCACGATTCTTGGGGATCTCGACGCGGCGGCACGTCGTTACGGCGATCCCCAGACGTTGAGTCTTCTCGCGTCTGCTGTACTCAACGTCAGCGGATCCCCGGTCACGGTCCGCAGTGATGCACCTCCGTCCGTCGAGATTGTGACACATCAGAGCGATGCCGGGGTGGTGGTGTTGTTGCTTAACCAGACCACGAATCAGACAACCTCCGACCCGATCCGTTACGTCGTGCCCCTGCGTGATCTGTCGGTCACGCTATCTCATGCACTGGTGAAACCGCGCGTCTGCTGCACGCTTAGTGGGCAGACGCCCGAACTGCGACACAATGACGACACCACAACCGTCACGATTCGGCATCTGCACGAGTACGAAGGGTTGTTGTTTTCCATAGCCGCGAGCGATGTCGCCAAATGAGCGTTCATACGGATCCGAGGTGCCGGCTTGCTCCGCGCCGGGTAATACAGAGCCTCGTCCGAGACGGGCAGACAAACTCATTCTTCGATCATGATCAATCGCAAGTGTCCGGTAGATTTGAACCGCCCAACGTATTCTCTTCGCACTCGTTGTCTTCCAAGTCCAGATTGATTGGATCTAAATCAAAATAGAAGCCCCAGCCGGAGTTGTTCTCCGCGAAGTTGTACCGCAGTGAGTCGGACTCGCTGTATTCGAAATAGAATCCATTCGATCCGTTCTCTTCGGCCTTGTTCCAGTTCAAGATGTTTTTCCGGCTTCCGGCCCAAACTGCCAAGCAAAAGCCGCAGCCCGCGTTCTTTTCGGCGCGGTTTCGCAAGAGTTGGTTTTCGATCAAGAAGCCGTCGAAATAGAATCCATCGGACCCGTTGCTTTCGGCCTTATTGTCTTCCCACGAATTCCGTTCAATCCAGCCACGTGTCGAGAATCCATGTCCGCCATTTCCCTCAGCTTTGTTGCCCAGGATGTAGTTGTCCGTGACCCAGCCGAAAAGCTGAATTCCGTCCTCTTGGTTGTTTTCCGCATGGTTCTCGGCGATCACCGAGAAACTACTGGATACGATGCAGAATCCAGCATCCCCGTTTTTCTCTGCCTCATTCTGCCACAAAAGGACGTACTTGCTCTCCTGCAGGAACACGCCGCAGGAATCATTCTCTTCGGACTTGTTGCCGACGACTGAATTGTAGGAACTGTAGTAGACGCGGATTCCATCTCCCCAATTATTTCGAGACGTATTGTACTTCACCGAGTTGAAGCCGCTTTCGTATGCGATGTCAATTCCGTGTTCATTACTTTCCACCGCATTTTCGGATACTACGCTATACGAAGTCCTATCCAGCATGATGCCGGAATGCCCGTTACCCCGGGCTTCATTTCTCCAGAGCGTATTGGAAGTACTGTAATACATGCGGAGCCCATCTTCTCTGTTATTGTTAGCGATGTTGTTGGCGATGTTGTTTTCATCGCTCTTATACGCCACATCGATTCCATGCTGGTTGCCCTCGGATCGGTTCTCGCCGACCTGATTACGCCCGGAGTTGGCCAAGAAGAGACCAGAGCGACCATTGCCCATTGCGAGATTGCGGCTGACGACGCAGTTGTGGCTGGAATCCAAGACAAGTCCAGAGTAGCCGTTCCCGACGACGGTATTGCTGTCCAGGCTGTTGAACGAACTTGAATATAGGCGGATTCCGTCTACTCGGTTGTTCGCGGCGGTGTTGTTCGCCACGGTGTTTTCCTGGCTACCGTAGGCCACGTCGATTCCATGATTATTCAAGGTGGCTGTATTCCCGGTTAGCACATTCTGCGACGCTCCTACCAAGAAGATGCCGGCCCGCTTGTTTCCTTCGGCGGAGTTGCCATCGAGTTGGTTGTGGGAACCCTCCACGCGGATTCCGTCGATATTTCGTCGAACGCGATTGTTCTCCAGCGTGTTACTGTCCCCGGTCACTAGGATCCCAGCGCCGCTCGGCACATAGGGTGAGGCACTCGCGTTCTGGATGATGAAACCCCTGATTGTGACACCGTTAGCCTGGATAAGGACACCGTTTTCGTGCACCCCGGGAGGGTATCCATCGGCATCGATGATCGGATTGGCTCCCGCCTCCGCCTGGATAAGTAGGTGATCCGTGTGGATTACCACGGGCCGGTAAACGCCGTCTGCGACAAGAATGTCATCTCCCTTGATAGCGTCGTCAATTGCCTCCTGGATCTGGCAGTATGGATGGCTCCCCAAATTGCCGCATTCAGGGTCACCAATATCAACACTGAGAGTGGTCAACAGATGTCGCCCCTCCAATGACTCGAATGACAGTCGATGCCGACGCGACAAGGTGTCTCGCGCACGAATTGTATTTGCGGGAAAGACGAGGAAACGTTTCCATGTAAGTGACATGACGATTCTCCTGCAGCTAAGTATGACCGGATCCTGTGACGCCCGATTCGCACGCAGATCTCAGCCGAGAGCAAAGTCAAGAATCCAATCGATCCCGGCGTAATCGTTTGTGTCCGTCGCCTTACCTCTCGCAGCAACGAGTTTTCCATGTCAGCACACGCAGACTGCTCTACGACGCGCAGGCTGGAAATCAAGCCCGCGTGCGGAATGGTTCGTACCGGGGGGACGAACAGTGGTTCCGCTCCGTTCCATTCGTCGAATCTCGAAGCGGATCACATTCGGCCCAGGTTTGTTCCGCGTGTCGCATACGTAACCGTCCACGAAAAAACGCCACCATCACCCACGTTCCGCGCCCCGCTTATCGGGTACGCAAAACCGTGAACGATGGTGGCGTCTTCATCATCTGCCGCCATTCGTGTTGAAGCTGTCTTTATTGTGGAACGCTTAGATACTCCGCGTCAACAAAATGACGGACGTCAATGCACTCTGCAGTGGGTGGGGAGTTTCCCGACATGGCCAAACTCATTCTCGCAAGTATGATCGGCTATTGTCGACGCGCACATAGCAGCTCCATGCCCACCGGCCACAATCGCCAGGCGGTAGGCTCCGGACATCGCCCTGGCCTGAAGCCTACTCACGCCACGAACGCTCGCGAACGCACCTTCGCATCGTCGCTGTTACAGATCCAATCCACTGCGGCGGCTACTTCCCGCAAATTTGGCTCCGGCTCGAGCTCATAATGCCCCTCCTGCAAAGCCTGAACGAGATCCGCTGTATTGAAATCGCCGTCCCTGTTCCAGTCACCCTCCTCCCACGTCGAATTGTCTTCGATCTCGTCTTCGTACTCGCCGGCTTCAAGAACTTGAACCAGGTCTGCCGAATTAAAATGACCGTCATCGTTGCTATCTCCGGCAATTCGCTGGATCGTGGGGACCAAACGATTCTCGGATTGTGTGGGGTCGTCGATGCGTCCCAGAAAGAGAAACGTTGAGCTCGTATTGTCCCGAATCAGGAAGTGGAATGGACGGTTGGCATAAAAGCCTGTTCCGTACAGATTAT
The DNA here is from genome assembly GCA_964522605.1 of uncultured Pirellulaceae bacterium. Taxonomy (GTDB): domain Bacteria; phylum Planctomycetota; class Planctomycetia; order Pirellulales; family Pirellulaceae; genus CAVZLD01. Next base: position 5,461 of record CAZFWV010000090.1, on the reverse strand, counting down.
GGGTCCAGACAGCAAACCCCCATGAGGCGCTACCCACGAAGTACGTGTGGTGATCTGCCACTCGGAGATTATAGACCGGCTCGACTTCCCCGGTCGCAGAAACCCCCTCAACAACCCGCCAGCTGCAGAGGTCCGTGGCCAAGAGGTCCCCTATCTGCAATTCACCAGCCGCCTTCCATCCTTGATCCTTCACGAAAAAGCGATGTTGCTGCGTGACGCGGATGAATTGCCCACCCACCTTCACCTGAATTAGTTCTGCCTCGCCGCGGAATGTTCTCTCAACACGTTTCGGCTCGATCGACGCATGGACGTTGTATTCGTCGCGCGATAAAACGTAATCGCCCGCCTTCACGTGTTCAATCGGCTTCTCTCCATCGGGCGTGAGTATGGGAGTGCCAGCCGCGAAACACAACAACATTTCCACGGAGGTCGCCGCGCCAGCTTCAATTCCCTGCTCCGTGGTTTCGAGAAACGTCTTATGACGCACTGTATCAATGAAGAGCGGTGCGTCGGTCATCGACGAGAAATCGGCCGAGTGGCCAAATGCCCGTGGCATCCCCATGTCGAACAGTAGTTTTTCAAGCTCCGTGGAAACCGTGAGTTGGAACTTTGGCAGCACCACTTCTAAGAGCTCGGCATCACGCGGAGTCTCAAGCCAGTTGTGTACGTTGACCAACACTTCGCCAGTCAGCTGGCCTGCACCTTTCCCTTCCTCTGGGAGGAGAAACACCATCGACATTTCCCCTCCTTCAAACGGCATTTCAAGGACATCAAAACCAGCCAGCATTGTGCGAGGAACTTCTATCTGCGTGTACATCATCGAATTTTCGACGATCCGTCCATCGTCGAGTTGGAATTGAGGTTCAACCCATCGATTCGTATAAGATGCATCGAAGGGGTTTGCCCACCGCGCCTTGATATACATGCTGTTTGTCAACACCATCCTGGTGGCCGGATCGAGATGATCGATTAAGTCCTGGACTCTTCCATGAGTCTTCTCCGCCACCCACGAATTGATGACGTCCGCCGCCTGATCAGGCGAGGAGTAATCGAGCGTTTGGACTTCTCCGTCATACTCCGTTTCGATCGTCTGCACGAACGCCTCGCGAACCATCATCCCCGCTTGTGGCCAGATCGCATTTGCGACTACCAGTTCCGTGCCCGGAGTCCCACCCGCGCCTAAGGAAGACAGAAGCGCGCCGAACGACGAGTGAATCCCCGGCTCCGCACCCAAGTGCAAGACTTCCTCCATCTCCGCGGACGTTTCCCCACTTGCACCCAAGTACGTCATTGTCAGGGCGGTTGCGATACTCAGCGGTGACACAAAGAGGTTGCCTTCCTCGTGCTGCAGATGTTCGTAAAGGTCGAGACCAAAGCAATTGATCGCCATCGCGGCGCGAGATTCTGCTTCGTCGCTGGGCAGATCGAAGAGACAGTCGCTCGAAAGAGCGAGGCGGCTTTCGAGTCGTTCGAAAAACAACTTCGAAACAGGAGGTTTGTGGAAACGTCGCCGAACTGACATGATGATCCCCCCCTTACTGCGTGTTTTTTGTGCGACGGAGTGTATGCTTGTTGGTTGACATGAATTACCTTCTTTGGCGACCTGCTCCGATGCCATCGAATCAGATACGCGCGGCGTCAGCAAACGCGAGCGAACCGTCTGTTGCCGACATCCGCGAGGACAAGTCAACCAACAAAAACGCCACCATCATCCACGTTCCGCGCCCCGCTCACCGGGAACGCAAAACCGTGGACGATGGTGGCGTCTTCATCCGCTGCCCCCAATCGTGTTGAAGCAGCCTTTATTGTGGAACGCGCGCATGCTTCCCGTCAAGAAGCCGAGGCTCGTGAATGCACTCTGCAGCGGGTGGGACGTTTCCCCACATGGCGCGACGGAGCGCCGCAAACGCGGTTGGCTATCGCCGTCGCCGCCACGAGCTGAGGCCGATGGCCGCGAGCAGCAACAACGCGGCGCCCGGTTCCGGGACTGCGGGCACATCCGGCCGCCGTCCCATCTCGTACCCGCCGTCTTCCAACGCTTTCACCAAATCACCGGTGTCAAATACTCCGTCTCCGTTCCAGTCACCTTCCGACCAACTGGCGTAATCTTGCATTTCGTACTTGCCTGCCGTGAGGACTTGCGTGAGGTCCTCGAGCGCGAATTGGCCGTCGAGGTTGGCGTCGCCGAACCAAGTTTTGGCGAGGTCCTTCACCCAGATGCGGTGGTCCACCACGTCGATTCCACTGTCGCCGTTGAGGTCAAACGCTTCGTCCGGTAGCCAGAACGGTACGGGACTCCGGTCATCATTGCGCACCTTGGTACTCAGCCAGTCGATATCCTTGGCATCCAGCGCGTCGCTGTATCGAAATCGCCCGGTGGTGACGCAACCGGCGTTAGGCCACGGGCCACAGGATCGAAGCCGTCCGGGAATACGGACCATTGGTTGAACGTGGTTTCAGAACAGTCGGAGTGGTGGGGCGGGCTGTTCGATCAGCTCGGTAATGCCATGGCCGAAGAGATTGTCGGCGATATCCGCACAGACCGACGGTTACGGTTGCGAACCGACTCGTCTACGCCATCCCGGAACCGCGAGACCCAATGCACCTAACAGGCCCCAAAGAACGACGCTCGATGGCTCGGGGATGACGCCGTCCGGGGATTGGGCGGGCCGAACAATCCAGTTGCCAAAGGTAGGAGATGGGCTTGAGGGAGGAAAATCGGTGATCTTTGCATATGTGGAGGTCTCCTGGAAAGACACGGGGTGGAGGACGATAACCAACAGGGGAGCGGAATCCGGTCGGGCGGACACTGAGTGCCAACCAGAGATCGAAAGATTACCGCCGTTCAAGGCCGCTCCAGTGTGGGAGGCCGCATCGCGGAACAAGGTCCCGTTCGGATCCGGCGTGCTGAGACTGCCTGGCAGAGGAGCCGTCGGTAATCCCAGGTGGGTGAAGAATGTGTCGATCTCCGAAAGGGTCGCGTATCGAAAACCTTGCAGTTCCCCCACGCCTATCAAAGCAGACATCTCGTCGAAACTGATGTTTGTGGTCGTATCGATATCGAGCCAATCTAAGTTCGTGAGCGTATCGGTTGTAATGTTAAAGCCATCTGCTGACTGGTAGCTCGGCAGCGTCGAATCGTTCCAGTCAACCAGGGAAGCCGCCACCGGCGACAATTGGAAGACGATCGTCAGCAACAACGCGGGTGCGAATACGTTGAGTTTCATGGCCTTCATCTCCCTTCCTGCAGCGGAAGTGATCATCCGCCGCGCGAGCACCGGCGTTTCCCCCCCGTCTCAATCAAGGACACTCGGAAAGGGACTCTGAGACATGTTTGGAGCGCCAGTCTTTTGGATGGTGGAACCATGGCAAGGCTCCTGTCACGCAATTGGGAAGATCTAGCTCCGCCATGCCCAAATCAGTGTGATTGACGGCCGAGTCTTCATCAATCGGCCGCGTGGGTATTGGCAACGCTATTATTGTGGAGCGATGAAAGACCCCGCGTCAATCAACCCACCGAGGCTCGTCAATGCACTCTGTAGCGGGTGGGGAGTTTCCTGACAGGGCACGACGGAGCGTGGCAGAACCGATGGGTTATGGTCGTCGTCGACGCCAACAGAGGCCGCTTGCCACGACCAATAACAGAAGTCGATAATTTTCATCAACGACAGGATAGAACACGTCACTGTGATGCACGCACACCGCAAGATCGCCGTCGGTGAGTCTCTTGTCGGGTCGTCCGAATTCTATTATCCGACAGCGCTGAGCTGTGTTTTTACGTGGCGTGACTGTTGGTATGTTGAAACGAAGCGCAGCCTTCGGCGGCGATTGTACTGGGTGCAGTGGCTTTGCAGTGCTTTTCCTCGACTCGAAAGGGCTCTGGCAAAGCTAGTGGCACACCAATTGCGCCGAGTTCGGCAGCACTCCCTTTGGTGGCGGTCGAGGGCCGAAGAGTAACTCCTCGTACGCGAACGAATCGAAAAGTCCAGGAGACAGGGAGTTTCAACGATTCTCAATCTCAGACAGACGTGAGAATGATTGAATAGCGAAGATGCGAAAACGCCCGTTGCCACCTGGCGGATGAACGGGCGTTTTCCAATCATCAATCCGAACTTGTGGTCATTGCTTGCGTCGTAGAGTAAGCCCCAGGAGACCGAGAATGAGGAGGCATGACGAACTCGGCTCAGGGACCACGGTAATCTCGGCACCAGCCACGTTGTAAGCTGAATGCACCGTCCCGTCGGTTTGGGTCAGAATGAATCCGCTTAGGCCCGGGTCGACTCCATTGTCGGTTCCGGACACAACCATGAAATTCTGTGTAGTTGCATCTGCCGTAAAGGACCCGATCACGGAACTGTTGCCACGGTAAAAATCGTCCGAGATATTTCCGTTTCCATCGTCGCCCGCTTGTGAACGAGTGCTGCAGCAACTCCGTGTATCTCCCGCTCCCAATAGCTGAAGCACGTAATCTGTTCCTTCGGTCAATCCTTCGAGCGTCAGCGTTGCACCGGCACCGTTCCAGCCATGGCTATCGTAGACAGCATTTAGCTCAGTATTTCCGGTGTCGCCCCCTCCGCCAGTGAAGAAAGTACCGGCCGCGTTTCCGCCGGGATACTCAAACGGTGCAAACGTGATCGGGAGGTTTCCAATCAAATCGGATACGGTCGTATCCGCATCGACGTCGCCCCAAGTGATCTGAGCTGCGTTCACGCTCATCGAGATGGGCAACATCAACGCGAATGCGGTAGTAGCCAGAAATGTTCTCATTTGCTCCCTCCAACTTCAATCAAAGGTTGTGTCATCAAGAATACATGCCCCGACTCTTTCCCCGCGCAAGTGGTAAGGAAGAGGTTGGTGTGTTTCCAGCTGTTGTCGTTCACGATGGTCGGCAGCTACGCAGCAGGCAGTGAGGGAATCCTAGGCAAACAAGATAGATGAGTGAGCCAGGTGAATCAACATGCGAAAAACTCCCAAATCGGTGTCAGGTAAAGGCAACTGTGTTCGGTTCCTTCCGGACTCCGTACAAGCAGCTTGTCATAATTACCGGAGTCTATGCGGCGACACCGGCGAGAGATTGTGTTCGCTTCTCTTAACACGTGGTTTCTGAGGATTTGGATCCAGCGGTTCACACCGCCGTTGGAAACTGCGATTCGACAGATGAGGCGGCCGGCATGTTCCCGTCTTCGGCGGCAAGGAGGAGACTTGTTCGCGGCAGGCGATGAGGGAAACTGGGAAAAGAACTACTCACCGCAGTGAGGCGGCAGTCGTAGAAACGACGCACCGATTGCATGGGCAACCGCATGAGGGAACACGATCACAGCAGGCTTCCCTTCATGACCGTTACGGCCTGCCCGCCAAGCTTGACCCGGTCTTCCACCATTCTCACCCGCACGACCCCGCCTCTGGCCGATGCCTGAAACGCCATCCTCTGTTCCTTCCCAAGCTGCTTCTGCCAGTATGG
>CAZFWV010000089.1:0-21571 GCA_964522605.1 uncultured Pirellulaceae bacterium | reverse complement strand
GCCCGAATCTGTTCCGCCGCCTTCTGCAAACGCTGGTCGCTGAACGAACCTCGCAAATTGGGCAACGCCACCGCCAGGGCGGCAACCATCAGCGCAAGAACCAGCAGCAGTTCCAACAGCGTGAAAGCTTGGCGTCGGAAGGAGGAATCACGCAGGCGACGTACTTCAACCCGCGTGCATCCGCGACTATTCGCGGCCCTTCCCAGCCGTATTCCTCCACGCTCAAGCCCCATCACAATAACATCCCCGGCGAGACCAACTCGGCAAACACTCTTGTTCAGTACTGACTACTAATGTCGTCTTCGGATCCATCGATTCCATCCGGCCCCATCGACCAGATACGGTACGTGTCCTGGTCGATCAATTCATACTGGTACGGATTCCCCCAGGGATCCGGCGGTACCTCTCGGTCCAAATAGGGGCCGGCCCACGTCTCCGCTGTGGCACCGGTCGGCGGAGTTCGCAGGACCGCGAGCCCCTCTGCCGTACTCGGATAAAACTGGGCATTCAACTCGTACATCTTGACAGCGTTCTCAAAAATCCCGATCTGCGAACGGGCAGCATCGGCTCGAGCCTTTCGCTGCGCGCCGCGAATGAACACGCCCGCCATCGATCCGAGGATCACGAGGATCACGAGGACCAGCAAGACTTCCATGAGGGTAAAGCCTCCCCGGGCGGGGCGTCGGCGTCGACATCGATCCATGGTTCATACTCCTATTTGCGTGAAAGTACGCGGCTAAATGGTAGTTGTCATCTTGAAGATCGGTAACAGCAAGGCAATGACCACGAACAGTACGATCGCAGCCAGGATCAACAACATCACCGGCTCCAGCAGACGGACTGCCAGATCCAGGCGACGCGCCGTCCGCCGTTCTAATCCATCAGCAATCTCGACCAGAACGCGGTCGAGCGTATTGGATTCCTCCGCCACCGCAATCATCTCCACCACGGTGCCAGGAAAATGGCCGGAGGCAGCCAACGGTTTCGCGAGGGAATCGCCCGCTGAGATGTTTTCTGAAGCTTCTTCAACAGCCTCGGACAGAATTCGATTTCCGGCCGCGTCACGACTGATTTCCAGGGATTTCAGAATCGGCACCCCGTTATGCAGCAGCGTGCCCAGCACACGGCAGAAGCGTGCAACCGCCAGATTGCGATGGATACTGCCCAACAGGGGAATGCGCAGCCGGTAGTAGTCGGCCCAACGTCGCCCGCGATCCGTCGTCAAGCGGGACCGCACGAAAGTTCCCAGCAATCCCAGACCGAGCAAAAGAAACAGCCCGTATCGCTGCAACGAATCGCTCAGCCACATCAAACCACTCGTGATCGCCGGCAACTGCCCCGCCTCGCGCAGATCGTCAAAGATCTGCCCGAAATTCGGCACGAAGAACACGAGCAGACCGAACACAACCAACGTGCCAACAACCCCCAGGAACATGGGGTAGGCGAGAGCGCCGAGTGTCCGACTCTTTAAGTCCTCCTGTTGTTCGGTGAATTGAGCGATCCGCTCCAACGCATCTTCCAGAAAGCCACCTTCCCCACCGGCTCGCACCATACTGACCGCCAGCTCATTGAAGGCCTGTGGATGATGTCGCATCGCCTCGGCCAGCGTCGCCCCGTCCTCCACGCGATCGTGAACATCCTCCAGCGTCTGACGCAGCGACATGTTCGAGGTCTGGGTCTGCAGGACCTGCAATGATCGAAGCAAGGGTACGCCGCTACGCAGGAGGCCCGAGAGCTGGGCGTAGATGACGGCCATCGCCTGACCGCTGATTCGCCGGCCGCGGCGCCATGCCGGGATGGGCTGATCTTCGGTGACTTCGACGGGAAACAGAGCCTGGCCGGAGAGTAGCGAGACCGCTTCGCGCGCGCTGGCGGCCGCGACGGTTCCCTTCACACGCTTTCCCTGTAAATCACGAGCGATATAGGCAAAATCAGGCATGGAACGATCGCGCAGGGCGAGTCACAATAAAGAGCATCAGGTCTACAGACGATCCGACTTGGTTACACGAACAACTTCTTCCACCGAGGTGCGTCCTTCCAGGACTTTTTGCCAGCCGTCCTGCCGCAACGTCAACATCCCCTCTTCCAAAGCGGCCCTTCGGATGTCCCACGTGCTGGCCCGCTCGTGCGCCAGGTTCCGCACCCGTTCGGTGCTCACGAGCAACTCATAAATCCCGACCCGTCCCAGGTAGCCGGCGTGTCGGCAGCTTCGGCAACCGTTGGGCCGCATCAACTCGCCACCGTTCGCCTGCAGATCTTCATAGGGAAAATCTTTCGGCAATTCGTCCTGTTGCGGCTTGTACGATGTGCAGCAATCCGGACACAGCGTACGGACGAGCCGCTGCGCCATGATCGCCTCGACCGTGCTGGCGACCAGGAATGGTTCGACGCCCATGTCGATCAGCCGCGTAAAGGCACCCGAGGCGTCGTTCGTATGGAGCGTGCTAAACACCAAGTGACCGGTCAGCGACGCCTGAATGGCGTTTTCCGCGGTTTCCAGGTCGCGGATTTCACCGATCAGCACGACATCCGGGTCATGTCGCAGAATCGACCGCAGCGACTTGGCGAACGTCAGGCCAATTTGCGGATGCACCTGAATCTGATTAATCCCGTCCAGTTGATACTCGACCGGATCCTCGGTGGTAATGATCTTGGTGGCGGGACTCTTGATTTCCAGCAATGCGCTGTAGAGCGTCGTGGTTTTACCCGAACCGGTGGGACCGGTAACCAGGATGATCCCGTGGGGTAGGCGAATCAACTCGCCGAAGGTGGCATAATCCCGCGCGGTCATGCCTAACTTCCGCAACTCGAAAGCCATCGCGCCCTTGTCCAGGATCCGCAAGACGATCCCTTCGCCGTGAATCATCGGAATCACTGACACACGAACGTCCACATCGCGCCCCGCCACACGCAGCTTAATCCGCCCATCCTGGGGCAGGCGTTTTTCGGCAATGTTCAACCGCGCCATGATCTTCAACCGGCTGATGATTGCCGCCTGAAACCGATTGATTTCTTGGGGTACCGGTTGCGGCTGAAGCATCCCGTCAATTCGATAACGAATGACAAGTCCATGCACTTGCGACTCGATGTGCACGTCACTCGCGCGAGATTCAATCGCTTCCAGCAGAATCTCATTCACAAGACGGACGACGGACGCCTCCTGCGCCATCTCGGACAACTCCGAGCCGTCGGTTTCGATCTCATCGAGCAACTCGACCGCATCGTCGGACGTTTGCTTCAGCAGACCATCGATCGTCTCGCCACCGACGCCCAGATGCGTCTTGATCAGCTTGGCAATATCCTGCCGAGGCGCCAGGACGGGAATCACCGACAACCCGGTTGCCGCACCGACCTCGTCCAGCGGGTAAAGATCGAACGGGTCACTCGTGGCAACATACAGGCTGCCGTTCTCCCGACGCAGCGGAAACAACGTATCTCGGTAGATCAATCGCTGCGGGAAGCTCGACAGCAGGGAGAGATCGATCTGAGCCTCGTTCAGGTCAACGTAATCAATCCCCACTTCCTCTCCCAAAGCGCGCAACGCGTTCTCCTCGCTGACGAACCCCATCTCAACCGCCTTGTCGATCGTGCTGGACCCGTTCGATTGCGCTTCGCGCGAGACGCGCAACTGCTGCTCGCTCAAGAGACCTCGACGTAAAAGGATTTCACCTGCTTCCATGACAAACAACCATTCCCCGCCGATCCCCAAGTTCACCGGCTACGCGGACGTCGCAATGTGGGATCGGGCTGCCCGGGTGTATCCGAGCCAAAAATACGATTCAATTCATCCCGTTCGAGACCACCCGGTTCGAACGGGGTCCCCACCAACTCCTGCCATTTCGACCGCTGTTGCGGGTTTAAAACACTCACGATCTTCTCACGTGCCTGCTGCTCCGCCGCACGGATTTGCTGCTGCATTTCCTGCTCCGCCTGATACACAACCTGGCGAAACTCGACGGTCTGTTCGTCCGTCAGGCCTAAAGCTTGACGAATCTCGGGCGAAGTCAGAATCTCTGTCATTCCTCGCTGCTGCATCTGAACCTGCAGCTGAACTTGTTTCAGTCGAGTCAATTGGTCATCCTGCAGGATCTGGCGGACCTGCTGATCAATCTGCTGTCGCTGCTGCACGATGCGTTGCCGCATGGTCTGCCAACGTTGCTCCAACGGTAACTGCTGGACTTCCCGCCACATGATCTGCCACTGGTTGCGGAGGTCATCCCCCAATTGTCGCAGCTGCTGCTCCTGCTCCTCCTCGATTCTCAGTTCTTCGCGGACCACCGGACGAAATAAAAGCGCAAATCCCTCGACATATGCCGCTCCCGGACCATCACTGCCCGGAGGAGCCTGGGTGGCTGCCGGCAGCAGTCCATTGGCCAACAGAGCCCAGGTCATCCAATACATCATGCGCACGCCGTAGGACATTTTCGCTGAGACTCCGTCCCGTCTCCTGGCCTCTCCTTCGGCCGTGACAAGAGAAGTTGACTGACGCGATGGTCAAAACGCGAGGAAGGCGATCCCTGCCAAGTTAATAAACCCAGGCGAGCCAGCGAGGTTTCGCCGAGCGACTCGGCGGTTCGTCGTGGCCGGCTCCTGGATGAATTACCCAGCTTGCCACCACGTCGCTCAGTTTCCAGGTGGCTTCGGCATCGTGCTCAGATTGCGCGATCTCCAACCAATGCTGTCACCGAGAGCCCAGAATAGAAGACCCGCGATTACGGCAGTCGTACATACCTCCCCTGATTATCACCGGCCTCCGTGGGGTGGTCAACGCACGAGGCAAACGTGTAACGAGTCGCCATCGATCTCTGTAGTAGCTAGAATAACTGCAGGGAGCCGCCCCACTCCGGGGGTGGATCGATGGGATGTGGCGAAACACATGTCTGGCGATTGCCGCCTACAGCCTGATCGGCTTCGGGACCCACTCTTGGGCCCAGCGGCCGCGGGAGGAGGTGGCGATCGAGTTGATTCAGCGGTGGGACACGAATCGCGACGGCGTGCTGACCAGCGCGGAAGTCCCCGCCCGGGCACGGCCGACCATCGAACGAATCTCGCGAGAGGCGGGGCTGAAGCTCGAGGACGGTCTTCCGCTGGAGCGCGTTAGTCAGCTCTTGCGACGACAATCGTCGACGGCCGACCGACAGTCCGCTGATCGAGCCCCCGACAGATCATCCGAGGGTGCCGATTCGAATGCGGAAGCACCGGGCGACGATGGCCCGAAGCCGGTTGAACAGGAGCGGATCGGCCCACCCGGCTTTGGCAGCGAACGAGAAGGAGCGACGACGAGAGGTTTCGGCAATCGTGGTCCGTCGACCCCATCGACCTCTCCGTCGCAGGAGTCGAAGCAATCGGACGGCGCCCCGTCAAAGGAACCCACGGACGGACAACAACCAGATCGCCCGAAGCCGGACGATCGTGTCCGACGCTACGCGGAAGCTCTGTTGCGTCGATACGATCGCAACCGGAATGGAATGCTGGAGAAGGAGGAATGGAGTCGAATGCGGGGAGATCCCGCTCGGTCGGACACAAACAAGGACGGAATCCTGACTGTCGATGAATTAGCCGTGCAACTTTCGGCTTATGGTCGCAGCAACCGGATCACGAGCCAACCCCGAGCAGCGGCCTCGACGGCTGAACCCCGCCCTGCCGACGGCAACCGCACTTCGCGATCCAGCCCCCGCTTCACGACCGCCACAGAACGAATTGCCGAAATCCTACCGCGCGAATTACTCGACTGGTTTCTTCAGAAAGACCGCGACGGAGATGGGCAGGTAGCGATGTCGGAGTTTTCGTCCGCCTGGACTCTGGACCGGATGCGCGAGTTTACGCAACTGGACTTGGACAATGATGGTCTGATCACGCCGCGCGAATACACGAAGGCCAAAACTGGCCGTTAACGATTTGCAAAGCGCGAAGCTTGCTCGACAAGATCGAATCCGACCATCTCACTCCATTCTCGTAGCAGCATCTGGTAGATCGGACCTGGCTCGCCCGTGCCGACCGGTTGCGAGTTGATGTGGGTGGCAGCAAGCAGGCAATACGGAGTACTAGTCAACAAGATCTCGTCCGCGGACAGCAAATCCTCGACCTGCAGATCTCGGTACTCGAACGGTAATCCTGCGCTGCGAGCCAGTTCCTCTGTCACCTGCAGGGTGATCCCCGGCAGGATCTTCTCCCGAGGAGGCGAGACGAGCCCGACGCCAGCGAAACAAGCCACGAGATTGGCAATCGGCGTCTCAGAAACACAGCCCGACTCGTCCAACAGCACAGCGGTGGCTTGCGGATCTTGGGCCCGAGCCTGTCGATCTGCCAAATAATAATGCATTCGACTGCGACACTTGATCGCCGGCGGCCAAGACCGAGGCGAAACCTGCTGCACATCGACGATCCTGAGCGACTGGCCGCTCAGGTATTTTTCGGACCACAGGCGAAAGGGAAGTGGATACGTGTGAACGGCGACCGTTGGCTCCGGGGTGGTGGTCGGAGCGTACGTGGGATACGGTCCCGGTGTAACAAACAGTGTGATCCCGAGATCGTCGGCAGAATCGATCAAATCCCGGTTATGTCCGACGACATGCTCCAGGATTGCGACAAAGTCAACGCGGTCGATGACTTCCGGAATGCCGACCGTCTGCAGCCCCCTTCGCAGTCGCTGCAGATGCGCCGAAACGTGAAATGATCGACCCCCGAAGGTCCTCAATTGTTCCGCAATCGTGACGCCGAGAATGAACCCGGAGTCGGAGACGGGCAGACGCAATTCGTCAGACGCCAGATATCGTCCGTTCACATATGCGATCGGTTGCATGGCAGCCCAATGAACGAATGGTCTGCAGTCGATCCGCCCTCAAGGCGTCTCTTGCCCAAGGACGTTCTTTCGCACAGAGTTCATGATGCAGGGTGAACCAAGGTAGCGGTCCAGGTCATGACTGCAGCCAACCACCCGGTCCACGCGATATTGTTGCATCTGATCACCGTAAGGACCCAGACAATTCAGCGAGATTCCACTGCGTCCGAGAGCCGTGGGATTCCCGTTCTGCTCCGTCAATTGATACAGTTTCAAAACCGGGTCTTTCGGATTATAGAACGAGACCACTTTGTCAGTTGCCAGCCATGCCAGACCATGCTTGCCCGCGGGTGACATCCAACCGTTGGGCATCGCTGCGGCCAGGAGCGTGACTCCGGGACGAACTCGTGCCTGGTGGTCGGAACTCGGGGAGAGGAGATTGCCGCAACAAGTACCGCCGGCGAGCAGATGGAGGCTTCCGGTAACCGTTCGGGCTCCGAAGCTATACCCGATCAGATGCACGGGCGTACCCGCTGGCAGGCGATTCAGTAGGCACGCCAGGTAGTAACTCTCGCCATCCGATCTCGCGGCCTTCAACTGCGCGTCGCGGACCGCACCATGAACCCGGTCACTGGGCCAGGACCAGAGGACAAATCGTAGTGACGTCCCCTCACACGCGATGCGTCGATAGACCTTCATTCCCTGCTCGATCGCGTCCTGAGGTGCCATCCGGTTTCCATGAACGTAGAAAACCAGCGGCTGTGCCGATGCCGTTGTCGTGAGAAACGCGTCGGCGGACGACCTCACCCAGCGACCATCCACCAGTTGGTCATAACGCGGTTCGGCGGAACAGTTGCACTGATTCCTCGGGCAGGGCAGGCAACGTGTGTTAATCAGCCAGATGTCCGGCGCACAACAGTCCACGGTCAACTCGTGGACCGACTCGCCCGCACGCACGGTCGCGCTCAGCGAGATCGCCAGCAGCAAAGCCAGGACAGTTGGCAATGATGACAGAATGCGTTTGGATTTCACGATGGTCTACAGGCTGACGAACTTGCGTCAGTCGAGGTGAATCAAAGGTTCGCGCATCCTGCGAAGCCATTCCATCCATGTCAACTGTGCCACTCCGCGCGGTCACACACACTGCGTCAAAACACGGTTACCTCTATCGACTCGCGATGCGAAAGACATGAGGCGTTTCGACGACGTCGGAACAATGGGACTGTGGAAAAAAATATACCGGTTGCGTTTGCACATCGTAAGTTGCGGGTTAGAGTTGAAAGGCTTTGATGGCTGAGCACGCTGAATGGCTTGCCTTAGCAGAGAGGATGGACATGAAAAAGCACATTATGGTACTTGTTTTGGCAGTTGCCGTGGTCGGCGTGAGCGGCTGCCAATGTCGCCCGTTCCGTTGGCGAGGAGCGCGTTGCCGGGCCACCACACCACCCGCCGTCGCGCCGGCGTACGCACCCCCAGCGGCCGCCTACCCGTCGACAACTTGCTCCCCACCTACAACCTGTTCCCCACCGACCACCTGCTCTCCCGCAACGACGAGTTCAGCTTCGGCCTACTCTTCGTCGATGAATGACATTTGTGTGTCTGATGGAATCCAGAGTGAGCCGGTTGTCGTGCAGGAATTTCCGACGACTCCGATTATCGAGAGCGAAGGTCAGGTTGTGAATCGGCCCATCATTTCGGGTAGCACAACCTACGTCGGTGGTAACGACACAACTACGATGATCCCCGGCCCGGAGATGGCGCCTCCGCCTGTGGCGAACTGAGACAAAACCTCGGAAATGCCGAGTCCTGCCGTGAGGCCCGCGTGCTGTCCTGACGCGCGAGCTTCCGGCAGGTTTTCTTTTTTTGGCTCTCGTCCCTCCACCACCGCGCCCGGCAACGATCTCAGTTGACGGTGCCCGGTTGCGACCTACGGTTCAATACCGGAAACTCTCTATCTTCCGGTATTGGAACCTGAATCGTCTCCCGGACCAAAATCGAGCCGCGAAGGTCTTCGCGGCGTGATCCGAGGCGGCCGTAGGTGTCGAGCGGATGATGACCCGAACGTTTGCCATTCAACTTTGCATCTTCTCGCTGTTGATCGGTTGCCCCGGACGGGCTGCCGCAACGGACAGCGACAATCCGATCGTGCGTGAGCAGATCGAACGCGCCGCCCGTTCGTTCCGAATGCAGGTCTACGCGAACTTCCGTACCGATCGCGCCGAATACGACCGTCGTGCCGGACAGGCAGAGCAGATTCTCGAAGGCTGGCGCCAGCGTGGAGCCCCGGACCTTGAGGTTCCCGCGCTGCTCGATTGGTTTCATCAGGCCACACGCGCCTCGGGACAAAGCTCCGAGTCACTCTTGCCGGAATATCACCCCTTCGGTGATTCAACGTCCGTGACACGATCCCCTTCTGCCGCCCCAGCGCCGATGGCGACTGAACCACCGGTCCGTCCGCGTCCAGAAGTGAAACTGCCGCCGCGCCATCCGGGCAGCGAGCGGATTTTGCCGCCAGAGTTACCTCTGACAAATCCCGAACGCAATCGCCAACGGCCCGAACTCACAGCACCAAAGGTTGTGATGACCCCAACCGCACCACCGGAAGGACCCGACCCGAGTCCGCCGCAGAACCAACCGTCTTCCAGTCCGGTCGACTTGGCGGTGCTTGGATCCCGCATCCGTGCCTTCAACTTGACGCTGGCCGAAATCGAATCAGAACTCTCACAGCCGGGGCCTTGGCCTGTCGATCGATTGACGAACATGATCGACCAGATCGAACGATTGTTCGGACGACGACACCTCTCGCAGATTTACTACGACGCGCTGACCGCCGACCAGCGACAGCACGTTCTGGATTTCGCCCCGGTGGAACTCACGCTGGCTCTCCTGGACCAACGTCTTTTCGAGGCCCAGGTCGCGCTGATGGACACAAATCTCGAGTTGGATCCGGTGTACGGCCAACGCGAACTGAATCAACTGCGCTCGCTCTCCGAGCGAGTGAAAAACTGGACTGTACTCCGCGATTAGAAGTGGGGCCAATGATGCACGATACACAACAGACAAGAGAAGAGTCCGATTCACCGCGAGAACTCGAGGGCCCAGACGTGGGTTCCGATCCAGGGCTGGACACGCTGCAATTAGAGGAGCAGTGCCCGGAGGCAATGGAGTACGTCAACCAATTGATCGCTCGCATGAAAGGCGTTGGACCGACGATCGAACCACCTGCAAAGCCAAGTTCGAATCCGCAAAAACGCGACTCACGGGCGGTCCAGCAGAAGACGCGAGAGCCGGACCGAAAAGCGAATTCCACCGTGCCGGACGTTCCCAAGCAGCGTCCATCCGTAAAGGCAGAGACGCCGCAACCCAAGCCAGTCCAATCCTCTGAATTGAACCGGTCTGCTCGCATTCCCGAGAGAACAACCGATCTGCGACGCCTGAGAGAAGCAGCCAATTTGTCCGCGACGAGTATCCTGCACGCCTACGAACTCCAAGCCACAACTCGCAGGGCCTATACCGACCTCACCATGGCCGTCGCCTCAATGGCCACGTCCATGGTTCTCGTTTCCCTAAGCCATCAAGTGGTTTCTTTGACCTACGGCTGTGCCATGTTGACCTTCGCTCAGGCGGCATGGTCAACCTGGAGCTACCTGCGAAGAACCGATTTGCTCCGAAAGAAGCCAACTCCCAGTGACAACCTGTCGGCGCTGGAAATGTGATGAAGGTTAGGATCCGAACGATTGCCGGGTCCGTCGGTGCTTCTCCATCACTCCCATTGTGTCGGATGTCCGGTTGTTGCACTTTTCAACCTCCGCAACGGCAACAACAGCTGTAACTGGGAACTTACTGGGACTGAGCGCTGTAGGTCAACTCTTCCGATGCAAGCCGTGTGATCGCGGTTCCGTCACGATGTCGGACCGAAGGAATCAGAGCTTGCACACGTGCCACGCATGGAGGCAAATACAATGTTCCAGGACGGTTTGTCGTATCAGCCCATCAATCGCCCCGGCACGGCAGCTCTGCGATGGTTCGCCGTTGTGTGGCTTGGCGTGGCGTTGCCTTCTGTAACCGGACAAGAACCGCCCGCTGAAGCACCCCTGCCGCGTAACCTGGCGCCGGATGATCGCGTCGATCACCAGGTTGCTCCCTTGCCTTACGCCGCGATTCAACCGACGATCGATTCCTCGTGCGAACCGAGCTTCCGCTCAGGAAACTCGGAAAACTGCAACTATTGCCTCGAGCTGTGGCAGGGCTATTGCCAGGAACCGCATTGCCTTCATCACGGCGTCTCTCCGCGACACCATTTCTTGGGCTGTTGGCAGTTTTGCTGCTCGCCGTTCACTTGGTGGCGCAATTTGGGCATTCCAATTAGTCTTCCGCGCATTCGCGATACGAGCCGATCCGTGTGCTGCTCGGAAGTAGATCGAAATCCGTGTCATGACGGAGCTGCAAACGGGGATGGTGGGCGGAGCACCAGCGCGACATCTCCCGCAGACAACGCACCGACGGTCGCGCCCGAACCGCCCCAGCCGGTCGCTCCCCCCGAGCCACCAGCTCCGGTCGGCGTGCCGCAGAACGAGGTACCGGAACCTACCAGCGAACAATCCTCCGCCGGTAAGGAACGATCGCTCGTGGCAACGAACGAGGCGCCCGAACCTCTCGTCCATATCAAGAACGTCAGCTTACGAAGTGAGCCGGGAACGCTGCGGCTGGTTCAAGCTCTGCAGCAAGCCGGCCGTTGAGTTCCAGGACGTCGAGTCCACCGCAATCTTGTTGTGCTGTTGTGCTTCACGCAAGAATCGAGCTTACCTCGGCCACGCGAAGACAGACCGGAAGCCTTGTGGATTTGACGAAGGACAGATCCGTTACGAAGCACTAGTCGATCGATGCTTCTTCCGGCTGTAATCGCCAGCCTTGCTTTCCAACAGCAAACCGATAGCTGCCGGGCTCGAGCACCAACCGAGACTCTCCATGGTCGCTGCCCCGATCGAAACGAATGCTCGCACGGACCGAGTCCACGACCATCTCCCCGCCGGGCTCGAGCGTCTGGACCTGTTCGTCTAGCAGAAACGCGACGCGCAGGCGGTTCTCGCGCGGATTCCGCACGACGATTCGGTTGCGTGGCAGAACATCGGTTTCGGATACGAGTCGCGATGCCGTGGCGGAATCTGAGGAGAAGTCCTGACTCCCGGTCGACTCTTCGGAAACGGTGTCCAACCGAGCGGAAACGGCCAGCCATTGGGATAGTCGTTCCGCGACCCGGGCGATCGGGCGACCGAACGGTTCGGTAGCGGATTTGGGCAGCGATAGCTGCTGTCCGACGGCAAGCAGAGGTTCCCAATCCAGGCCGAAATCACTGTGAACCACCGGCCGATCACGGGGCGGTTCGACCACTTCCTGCTTGTCAACAACGGGGGCCGACGGAGCCAATTCCGTAAGCGCTGTCGGCCGCGTTCCCGTTTCCACGAAACCGTCATCGGCATCCGATTCGTCGGCCGTTACGAAAGACGCGTTTTCAGTCTGACCAGAACGCGATTCATCCTGCGTGCGTGCGACTGGCGTGGGGCCAGGTACGCTGCTGACCGTCGGCTCCGTCGACCGCGAACCTGCCGTCGGGCGCGCTCGGTAAAGAGGCGCAATCAGTAAAACTGCCAGGTTGATTGCGAGCAGCGTGATCAACGGCAGACGGAGTATTCGGAGAAATCGTGCCTCATTCATGGGATTCTGCCGCGTATTCGTGCCGGAATCATGGGGGCCACGGACTGCGCAGGAGACAGCGGCCGACGCCTGCAATGCATGCAACGCCATAGGTATATAGCTCGCCACAATCACGGATTCGAAGCGATTCCCCGAGAAAGTCGGCGGACACGTCGGGATTGGTCTTTTGCCGCACGCCCGGTTTTGGTACTTACCCCCGCGCGAATTTGGATCACTTCGGTCGTGATCGGCAGATCCGTGACTTGACCGGGACCTTCGAACGAAAGTGGTGGGTCCATGTGGACAGGAAGACTGAACCCGATGAAAGCGTCCGCCAAACGTACCTACACGCGTGTTATGGTGCCTTCCGCGATTGTTGTCTTTGCAGCGATCGCCATCGCCCAGGGGCAGAAGGACAAATCGTCCGGAACCCCGTCCCAGCCGCGAGAAGTCGCGGCGGCGGCCAGTGCACAGGCCCAACCGATTCCGTTGGTTGATTCTTCGCCGGTCGTTCAGGCCGCGTCGTCGACCTCCGCTTCCTACAACCAGCCGGCAGCGGCGGAATTTCCGGTCGACCATGAGCCCTCCGCTTGGTCGCAGACGACCGAAATCGACGCGTCAGACTCGCTCGCTCCCGAACTGCCGGACGCCTATCCGCTGCCCGAGGATCCGATCGACGCCAGCGAACCTCCACCAATGCTGCCCGACGTTTCGTCATCGCCCCTGCCCGAACAGGAAACGATACCCTCCGCACCAGCAGGTCGGAATCCGTATCGCAGTGGAGCCGCGCCGTTGCCCGGGTATGGACCGGCGCCGCTGCCACCGGAGACTGATTCCGGAATTCCGTCGAGCGAACCGCTGTCGCCGGCCTTGGAAGAGGATCTTGGCGCATCGGCGACGTTTGAAGAAGGCAATCCCAGCCCAGCACCAACCGTCGGTGCTGCCCCAGCCCCAACATTTGACGAGCCGCCGGCGCTTCCCGAGGCAACCGTGCCCACGTACGATCCTCTGCCATCCGCCGATTCGACCGATCTCGTCCCGAACGATCGACTGGATACGATGGCAAACCCGACCGCGTCAGATTCGGTGAGTGAACTGCTCGAAACGGGCCCCAGTGCTCCCGCAGTTCGCGCCGTCGATTCTTATCAGGAACCACTCGGAACCACGGCACCGCCGGTGGGCATGGATCCTTTGTCGCCCCAAGCGACGGAACCGGCTGCCATCGGCTACCGTGACACCACAGAGTCATCCATCGCGTCGGAAATCGACCTGCAGAACGGCAGTGCGATTCAGTCCACCGGAAAACCCGGACCACAAATCCTGGAGGGGCCCCAGACTCCTTCACTAACACTCGAGAAAATCGCCCCCTCCGAGATTCAAGTCGGCGCTCCGGCCAAGATCGAAATCCGCGTGCGAAACGTGGGTCAGGTCACGGCGGAGAACGTGATGATTCGTGATGAAGTCCCGATGGGAACGAACTTCGTCGATGCGAATCCGCAGGCCAGTCCCTCGGCCGACGGCGCGATCCTCTGGGAGGTCGGCAACATGGCCCCCGGCGAGGAAGCCACGGTCACGATGGACGTGATGCCTGTTTCCGAAGGGCAAGTCGGAAGCGTCGCAACGGTTTCCTTTCAGGCTTCCGCCACGGCACGCAGCCGCTCCACAAAACCGGAACTCGCGTTGGAACACACCGGACCAAAGCAGGTATTGGTGGGCGAAGCCGTGCGCTTCGCGATCAAGCTATCCAATCCGGGGACCGGCGCGGCCACGCAGGTCGTGCTCGAAGAAGACGTGCCCACCGGGCTGGCGCATTCCTCCGGCGCCAAACTGGAGTATGCCGTGGGACGGATTGAACCGGGTCAGACGCGTCACCTGGAACTGACGCTCAAGGCGGCTCAACCGGGCCAGGTCATCAACACGCTGATTGCCCGAGCGGACACCGGATTGCTCGTGAAAGACTCCATCGAATTGGAAGTCGTCTCGCCCAAACTCCAGGTCGGTGTCGAAGGTCCGTCCAAGCGATATCTCGAACGGCAGGCTACGTTCACGGTTTCCGTGGCCAATCCGGGCACCGCTCCGGCCCACGATGTCGAACTCGTGGCTCAACTGCCACCCGGTCTGAAATTCGTCAGTACAAACAACTCGGGCTACTACGACCAGAACCGACACGCGGTGATCTGGAGCCTGCAACAACTGCCCGCGGGAGAAATGGGGAAGGCCCAGTTCACCGCTCTCGCAACCGACATGGGCGAGCAGCGGATTCGCGCGGAGGGCAAGGCACAAATGGGTCTCGAGTCCACTCAAGACCTGAACCTGGTCGTCGAGGGCATCGCCGCACTGCTGTTTAATGTGTCGGACCAAGTCGATCCGGTCGAATTGAACGGACAGACGTCCTACGAGATCAAGGTCGTCAATCAAGGATCAAAAGCGGCAACCAATGTCCGAATTGCCGCGCTGGTTCCCGACGGGCTGCAGCCGCTCCGCGGCCAAGGCCCGACGGTGGAACAGATTCAGGGACAGCGAATTCTTTTCGAGCCACTCAGTCGTCTGGAACCGAAGCAGGAAGTCACCTTCCGCGTGATGGTCCAGGGGAATGCGGCCGGCGATCACCGCTTCCGAGTCCAACTGAGTAGCGACGAAATGTCGGAACCCGTCATCAAGGAAGAGAGCACTCGGGTCTATCGCGATTAGTGCCGGCTCAGAAGCGGCTCGGTGTGAGGATTTCGAGTCCTTCGGCCAGCGGTACCATCTGGTTGATCCCTTTTCCAAAGACCAGATCAATCAGATCCGTTGCGCGGCGCAGTGGTGTCTGCGGGATCAGCACGATGTCGGCATCGCGGAGCCAGATCTCGTCCGCCGGGATCGGTCGTTTTCCGAAGAGTGCGCCCCGCAGATCCAACCGCGTAGCAATCAGCCGCCAATCCTCGGCACGCCGAAAGATCACCATCTCACGCAGATTGCCACCATTCACCCAGCCTCCCGCGAGGGCGACTGCCTGCATCGCTGTCGTCGGTCCCGTGAGTTCGAAGCGACCCGGTTGATTGACCTCGCCCAACACATAGATATAGCGTGGGGCCCGCTTCGTGAGGATCGGCGTGACCTCAATTCCTTCGACAACGAACCGGTACCGTTCGTCCACTTCCAGTTTCAATTCATCCAGCGTCAAGCCTTGTGCTGGAATCGATCCCAGAGCGGGTAATTGCACAGTGCCGTCGGGCGAAATGGTTGCCTGAAGAAACTGCCCACCGAATCCTGCCCGCCGATCGATGACCGCGCGCAGGTCATTCAGCTTCGTGTTAACTTCAATCGGCGTCACGGTGATTGAGGGTTCCTTGTAATACTCCTTATATCGCTGTTCCAGGTCGTCGCGCAACTGCTGCACGCTGCGGCCCGCGGCGCGAACCTGTCCGAGTAAGCGCAGAGTGATGTTCCCATCGGGTTGAATGATCAGCTCGCGATCCAACTGGGAATCGCCGACCGACTCGACACGAATCTTGTCGCCGACATTCAGCTGGTACGCTACAGGATCAACATCCCGCGTGATGCGGTAGGCGAAGTCCAGCTCGTCGTCGACACGCAATCGGTATTCTGGAACGTGCGCGGGACGGTACGGCCCAACGTATTCGCCCTGAGCAAAGACCTGCCACGGCAGCGGTCGGTGAAACTTCCAGCAGGGTTCGTGTCGACCCGTGTTGTCCAGACAGTCAACTCCTTCGATCGGACAGGTCCGGCATGGCTCCGCAGGGTTCTGCGGACAGCATACCCCCGTCCCCGCGGTCGGCAGGACTTCGACGGTCTGCGCCGTGGCCAGAGCGCTGGTCCAGAGCCCGGACAAGACAATCAGTAACCGCGTCATCCGGGTGCCGGGCGTGCGCTCGTGGCGGATCGACTCCAGCGCCGCGCGATCTCCCCAGCATCTAACGTCCGTGCGTCCTGCGCCCATCGTGTCTTTGCCCTACGGAGAGAGGATTGTCTTGACTGGAAGGAAGCAACGTTGGCTGCGACGAGCCGGATTGGACAGCTTGTTCCGGTCCCGCCGCAAAGGGAGCAACACTTGGTGCGTCGCTCGAGTTCGGTGACAGCTCAGCGAATGTTCCCGCGTCCAGCCACTGAACCTGGGGAGCCGGAGACGTCGCGGCCGGCTGGCCCGAGTACTGCAGCGCAACTTGCCACTCGTGCAATGCCAGTTGCGCCAGATCACGCTCTCCCAACTGCTGGTGCACGCGGGCCAGGTTTTCCCACAGGACGGGACAATCCGGCCGCACCGCAACTGCATGGCGCAGGGCCTCTCGCGCCTCCTGCCATTGGCCGTACCGCGCGAAGAGCGCTCCCAGCTCGTTCGCTGCCAGATAATGTCGTGGTTCAACCATCAGCGCGGCCTGGTACAAAGACATGGCAACCGGGCCGGATCGCGCGGCCTGGTTACTCGCTTCTGCAGCGAG
Source organism: uncultured Pirellulaceae bacterium (assembly GCA_964522605.1). GTDB lineage: Bacteria > Planctomycetota > Planctomycetia > Pirellulales > Pirellulaceae > CAVZLD01. Next base: position 4,654 of record CAZFWV010000089.1, on the reverse strand, counting down.
AAAGGGCTGGAGTCGGGCAAGCCCGTACAAGGCATCGGCTGCGGCGAGCTCGCGCCCGCCCGCTCGAGTCAGCTGCTGTTCGGCATAAACGTGATACCGCTGAAGGGCCGCCATGGCCGTCCAGTTGCGGAGATTCTCCTGCTTCAGTACGGGAGTCCGGTGCGTGCTGACAATCGCCGGCATATTCAGCTGTGCCTCCAATTGCGTCCCCGGCGGTTGAAAGTCGGCCGCCTCCTTGAGCGCTTGCAGGCCGTCGGCCAACGCTTGGCTGTGCTCATGCCCCCCAGTTTGGGCATCCAATGATTGAGTAATCAGCCGCAGCGCCATCACGAACTGTGCACGGGCCGAGTACATCGCACCGCGCTCCGCCAGACGAATCCCCTCCTCAACCCCCTGTCTTGCCCGATCCGCCACCGCCACCGGAACCCGTGCCTCCCCGCCCAACCCCGGGACAGGCACTGCGGGCTCGGCCGCCAACGCGGGGACAGGCGCTGCGTTGACTACCGCCTCCACTGGGGGGCCGCTTCCGCGCGACTGCAGGGGACCGGGGGTTGCGGGCGGCGACGCGGGGACAGGCACTGCGAAGCGGGGCCCATCCTCACGGGGATACGCCCCCCCCTCAAAAAAGCTACCGTGTGGCGTCCGATCTACTGGTGGAGAGACGTCCGCTACGGAGCATTCATCCTGAGACGGGCGACGCGGTGGTTCGATCGCCGGAAACGTGGACTCCGGGTCCGTTGCACCGACTGCCGCTGGTAAATCGAAGTCGCCGCTACCCGGGTGCTCGGGATGGGCGGCGATCCGCGAGGCGATTCGAGGCACGTCGGGCGGAGCCAGCGAGGAGGGCGAGGCGTTCGACCGGTGGACCAAAGCCGACAATCCGGAACGATCGACTTCGTCGGCCGGTGGAATCCCAGAACGGATCGGCTGATCTGACGGCGATTGATGATCTGTCGCCGCGTCCGCCTGCGGCATCGGCGCGACGACCGACGGTTTAGGAGGATCCATGGCACGCGGGTGAATCGGTGGCACCCGGAAGATCGGGTGCCGATCGAGTCGCACCGAGTCGAATTCCGAATCGCGACGCGAAGCGAACCCTAGGACATATAGCGATGGGTCGGCATCACTTACATGAAGGATGCGACCGCCAACCGTCACCGCCGCGTGCTCCGCTGCACTCAGTTGGTTGAACGGTGCAAGGCTCACCAGGAACGTCGCTGTCAACACGGTCAGACCACCGACTCGCGACCGACTGCGGGCACTGAGAAACAGGCCACGGAGAGTTTCCATGTGACACATCATCCCTGACTTGCGTGTCGGCGGCGACGAAAGACACCGCGACAACCTGGCTCCGACCAAGATCAACACGTTCCGCGTGTTAAACTGGATCGTCTTCCCACGACAATCGCGCTGACTGAAACCACGGTCGGCGCGGGGCGACGCGGGATGACGATTCGGAACAGCCGTCAGAGGTGGCTTCAGCCGACCAACCGCAGCGAGGCACGACGTACCGTTTACTACGAATGGATCGTTTGGGCAGACGCGACGGCTGTCCGTGCGGGTTAGGCGAATGGACCGGGTCGCAAATCAGACGGTGATACGGGAGGACGAATGTTTCCGGCGACGACAGTCTCCGTCGCAGATTGGGTCTTGCAGGAGTCGAACCTCCCCGGTCTCGAACCGGCTTTAATTCTGAGAGCCTGCCGTTGCGGCACCCGATTCCGACTCGGCATTCTCCTCGGCAGAACCCATCAGGTTGGCCAGGGCTTGCGCGGCCTGTTCGACGGCTTGATTCCGCGTCACACCGCTGAACTGCGTCGGGTGGCAATAGGCAGTGACCGGTCCACGATACTCTTGCTCCGATAGCCAACGCAGCGTGGCCGCGGCGGGCACAACTCCGGTTGTTCCGGGAACGAGTCGCTGTTCCTCGGTGATTTCACGCAGGTCGACATCGGCCGGCACATCCGCGATGCGCACCGACACGATTTGATCAGGAGTCACTTCTTTGATCTGATCGAGGCTTCCCCCACCGACGTGCCAGTGCCACAGATCGAGAGTCAGGCCAATATTGGTAGAGACAATGGTCTTGATCAGCGTCACGAGTGCGTCCGGAGTCACGATGAAGGGGCTGTCATGGCCTTCATTGCAGGCAGCCGGCGCAAGGAAGCCTAATCCCAAGCGAATCCCGTGAGCCTGCAGCAAATCTGCGACTTCTGTCAGACGTTTCCGATGGAACTCGAAATTCTCGTGGTAAGGCCGTCCATCACTGTAGGGTAAGACGTTCGTGGTACAGCCAATCGCTCCCAGCGACGCGGCCACCTCCGCGATTTGCGTCAGTCGCTGCAGATCCTCCTGGTAGACGGCATCCTCCGCATCCCATCGGACCGGCAACTCGAATCCACCAATGCGAACATTCGCACTCGTCAAGTAACGTGTTGCATGCTCCACCCCATGCAGTTCTACCTGCTTCATGAGCGATTCGATATCGAGATCGATCCCGCGAAATTTGTAAGTCAGGGCGAGCTCGATCAACTCATGCTGGCGTGCCGAGATTCCCAAGGATTCTGCATTTAAGTTCTTGTACATGCTCGCTCTCTCCCTGCCGATTCTGTGAGTCCATCAGGTGTCGACCCGGCCAAACTCGAGATTTCTCTTGAAACTCCGCATTATGTCAGAGTCCGACGGGTCTTCCTAGGGGGACTCTGATGGGCGGATTTCGCCCGCGCAATGTCCAGCCAGTGGTCGCCGGATTCACGAGCATCTCGGATGGCAGCACGACGCCTCTCGCAGCCCGACGACGTTGGGCAATCTCTTGCAGTCCATCAAAGCGGAGCATCTACCGTTCACCTCTTTTCTTTCATGGTCTTTCATGCCCGCCTCAAACAGCCGTGGGAAGCGAGTAGAACACGCACTAAGATTGTGCAGGTATCTCGAAGGGGGAAAGCTGCCGAATCAGCGGTAGTACAGATCCGCAGCCCGAATCCTGGGTATTCGAGTTGTTTCCGTTACCCGCCCTCGTCTGGACACAACGCCTGAAAACGATTGGATCAACAATTATGAACTGGTGGGAAGCGGTGGTTCTGGGGATTGTCGAAGGTTTGACGGAGTATCTCCCGGTCAGTTCCACCGGACATCTAATCCTGGCGCAGCGCCTACTCGGAATCGCGGAGACAGACGCGTCGATTGCCTACGCAATCTGCATCCAATCCGGTGCCATTGTCGCCGTCCTGGGCTTGTATCGCGAGCGAATGGGGCAGATGATGCGCGGGCTGGCGGGTCGAGTCGGACTGGGCCAACCGCACGAAGGCGGCCTCCGCCTCTTCCGCAACATCGTCGTGGCGTTTCTCCCAGCCGCAGTGGTCGGCGTCTTGCTGAACGATTGGATTGAGGCCAAGTTGTTCGGTCTCTGGCCGATTGTCGCCGCCTGGTTTGTCGGTGGTGCCGCTATTCTGGCGATGGCGAAATGGCGAAAGGACCACGGAGGGCAACAGGTCGGGCGTTCCCTCGACGAGTTATCCTGGCCACTGGCCTTGGCAATTGGCGTGGTTCAATGTGTCGCGATGTGGCCGGGCACCAGTCGGTCGCTGGTCACGATCGTCGGTGGACTGGGTGTTGGATTGAGTCTGAGCGCCGCCGTCGAGTTCAGTTTTCTGCTCGGTGTCGTGACGCTGTTGGCGGCAACGGTGTACAAGCTCAAGGACACCGGGCCCGAGATGCTGCAGACCTACAGCGGCTGGACGATGCTGCTGGGCGCCATCGCCGCCTGGGCCTCCGCCGTGCTGGCCGTCAAATGGATGGTGAGCTACCTTAAACGGCATGGGCTGGAGGTGTTTGGTTATTATCGAGTCGTCTTGGCAGCGGCCGTCGCAGCCGCACTGCTGACCGGACTGCTTTCGTCCCCAGGTCCAACCCTACCGCAATGATCTTTTGCTTGTGCCCTCGACTTGACCGCCATGGCATCGGCGGGACCATCGGTGGCTTTGCCGTGCGGATCTGACTCAAGGCGGCATCTTTCCGCGTTTTTCCGCGGCCATGATCTCTGGATTTCGCACGAACATTGGCGTCGAGTCCATTTCCAAGCCTGCAGAGCCGAGGGGTGGCGGGTGGCCGTGGGAATCTGGTGAATTCTGCCGCTCCGTGAACCACGATTGGGGTGCAAACGTCTACAATGGTGAGGACAGATATCGAGCGGATGCAGAATCGATTGAACGGACTGTGCCTCTCCGTGGATCAGCACACGAGGCACATTCGGGGGCGAATTTGGATTCGACCGGATGGATTGAAGTGTGGGTGGCGTGTCGTGGTTGATCAGCAGGCCACGCAAAAAGCTGATCAAAAAATTTACGTGCCGAAGGTAACTTCGCACTGGCTGCCTAAGCATTGGTAGCCCCGACTGCGAGCTTTTGCCGGAGAGGCTCAAAAGTCGGTCGCCAATTCCGGATCGCGCGGGGTCATGTCGAGCACGCCCTGCGTTAAACTTCGTTTTCGACTAGTCGGTTCCAAACCCGGTCGACAGGGGTTGGGCCGGCGAAACTCAAACAGTCGGCTACACACGTAGAAGCTCACACGGAAACGTCTCGGGACGCGGGTTCGATTCCCGCCGCCTCCACTTCCACCAACCCCACAACTCGTCTCAACCCGCCCAAGGCCCGCC
>CAZFWV010000088.1:0-21860 GCA_964522605.1 uncultured Pirellulaceae bacterium | reverse complement strand
AGCTGATTCAGCTCAAGGAACCGATCGAGATCCGCCTTGAGCCCACGATGCCGACAGTTTTCCCTGACCGCATCCGCGTTCTCGACGATGAATTTGCGATCCAACATTCGAATTACCTCATCAGGCGGAAGGAAGTTCGACGCGGCTCAATTCGTCCCACAGATAGGCACTGCTGCGAATCCCGCGATGGAAATCGGCCAGACAGAACTTTTCATTGGGGCTGTGCGTGTTGTCGTCATCCAGCCCCCAGCCGAGCAACAGGGTGTTGACGCCCAGCTTTTCGGCAAACGTGTTGACGATCGGAATCGATCCTCCCTCGCGAATAAAGACCGGCGGACAGCCGAACCCACGTTCGATGGCCCGCGCAGCACCGTCCATGAAAGGACTATCCAGCGGCACGACGATCCCCGGTGCATGGTGCATCTCGCGCAGGTCCAATTCGATGCCGGGCGGGCACAATTCGCACAACATCTTCCGCAAACTGTCGGCGATACGCTGCGGATTCTGGTGGGGTACCAAACGGAAACTGAATTTGGCAGAAGCACGCGCCGGCAACACGGTCTTGGCACCTTCGCCCTGGTAGCCACTGGTCAGTCCGTTGAGATCGAAGGATGGCCGAGTCCAGCGGCGTTCGAGCGTTGAATACCCCTCCTCGCCGCGGAGCGCGGTGACGCCGAGCTGCTTCTGAAACGAGCGATCATCAAACGGCAGGGCCGCCAGTTGATCCCGTTCCTGCGGCGACAACGCCTGCACATCCTCGTAAAACCCGGGAACTTGGACGCGTCCGTTCTGGTCGACCAAAGCCGACAGCATCTGGCAAAGTGCGTTGGCCGGATTCGCCACCGCGCCACCAAATACGCCTGAATGCAGGTCCTGTCGCGGGCCCCGCAGGATCAGTTCGAAATAGGCGATCCCCCGCAGGCCGTAGGTGATCGCCGGCTGGTTGCGACCGAACTGACTGCTGTCGCTAACGACCACAATATCGCACGCCAGCTTCTCCGCCGCGGCTTCGGTTTCCAGATACCGATTCAGCGCCTCGCTGCCCACCTCCTCTTCACCCTCGATTAAGAACTTCACCTGCAACGGCAGTTGACCGGCCGTCTCCATCCAAGCCTGGACACTCTTGACATGCGTCAGCATCTGCCCCTTGTCGTCCGTGGCGCCCCGGGCATAAAGATTGCCGTCGCGACGGGTCGGTTCAAAGGGAGGCGAAATCCATTCCTCGAGCGGATCGGGCGGCTGGACATCGTAGTGTCCGTACACGAGGACGCGCGGTCGGCCCGGGACCGGAGCGGACTCGGCAAACACGAGCGGATGTCCGAGACCTTCAATCCGTTCGGCTTGGAGCCCGAGCTGCTGAAACTGAGTGACCATCCACTGGGCCGCCTGGTCGATATCCGACCGGTGTTGAGGATCCGTGCTCACGCTCGGAATCCGCAACAACTCGCAAACGTCCTCTTCGAATTGGGCTTGGTGCTGCTCCAGATACGTTTCAAGGGATTTCATAGAACCACTTTCTCGGCCGTACGCGTGACAAAGTCCGCCGAACGGGGTAATCCGTACCGACTGCGGAAACCACCCAGCATACGGCCTCGTCCGCAAGGCCGAAATACTACTTCCCTGTCCCTCTCAGTCAAATATAATAATGGACGAATGCTCGAAATCCGTGCGATGTTTCGTGCTGCGCACAGCCGTTTCCGGCAGGGAAGCAATACCGGAAGCGTCGGGAATCGATTCCGAACGGGGGTGAATGATTCATGTCGAATGTCGCCGTAGCTCAAGCGGAAGAAGTTGTTGTTGAGAAGAAACAGAAAGAGCGGCAACGGAGCCGACCGAAACGGCAGCCGCGCTACCATGTCGTGCTGTGGGATGACGACGAACACTCCTACGATTACGTCATCCGAATGATGCAGGAGTTGTTCGGTTATACCTACGAACGAGGTTATCAGTTGGCGAAGGAAGTCGATTCCGCCGGTCGGACGACCTGCCTGACGACAACCCTGGAACATGCCGAACTGAAACGCGATCAGATTCACGCGTACGGTCGCGACTCGCTGATCGCCCGCTGTAAGGGGTCGATGTCGGCATCGATTGAGCCGGAATCGTAATCATCCCGGCGAAGATCGACAGGACGGGACACGCAACATGCCGACAGCCAAGCTGAGGACCTTGACACTCGGGTGCAAGGTCAACCAGTACGAAACGGAGTTCGTCCGCCAGGGCTTGGTCGAGGGCGGGCTCTTCCGCGATGCGACGAAGGACGAAACGGCGGATCTGTGCCTGATCAACACGTGCACCGTGACTCAGGAGGGCGACGCGAAGAGTCGCCAGGCCATCCGCCGTCTGGCCCGGCAGAATCCGGATGCCCGTCTGATCGTGATGGGCTGCTACGCCACCCGTGCGCCGGAAGAACTGGCGTCACTTCCGGGTGTGATCGAAGTGGTCACCGACAAGCGTGAGCTGCCGGATTTACTCAAGCGACTTGGCGTGGTCGAAATCCCAGAGGGCATCTCGCGGTTTGGCGATCGCCACCGCGCATTCGTTAAAGTTCAAGACGGTTGCCTGCTGCGATGCAGTTACTGCATCATTCCGTTCGTTCGACCGCAGATGTCCAGTCGATCGCCCGAGCAGATTCTGGACGAGACGCGGCGACTGGTCGCCAACGGCTATCGCGAAATCGTGCTGACGGGAATTCATCTGGGACACTACGGCGTCGATCGAAACTGGAAGAAACCAAAGTCGCAGTGGACCCGGCTTTCGACGCTGCTGCGACAATTGGTGGCCCTCGACGGGGATTATCGCTTTCGCTTTCGCATTCGCTTGTCGAGCGTCGAGGCCACCGAGGTGACGCGGGAACTGCTGGACGTGATGGCAGAACACCCCGACCAAATCTGTCCGCATCTTCACATCTGCCTGCAAAGCGGATCCGATCGTATTCTCCGCCGCATGAAGCGACGCGGAGGTCATCAGAGATTTCTCGATCGGTGCCGACTGGCGCAGCAGGTTTTGCACAAGCCGGCTCTGACGACGGATGTGATCGTCGGGTTTCCCGGTGAGACCGAAGAGGATTTTCAGCAGACGTGTCGCGTCGTGCAGGAAGTCGGGTTTTCCAAGGTCCATGTGTTTCCGTTCAGCCCTCGACGTGGTACGCCGGCCGCCGACTTGTCCGATGCAGTTCCCGCGGAAGTTCGCGCCGATCGAGGACGGCGTCTCGCCGCGGTGGCGGCAGACGCGCGACACGACTACTTCGCGTCGCTGATCGGTGAACCGCTTCAGGTCCTGCTGGAAGCAACAGTTCCGGATCGGCCCGGTTCGCTGGTCGGAACCGCCTGTCGCTACGCGCCCGTCATTCTGCACGCCACCCCGTTCGATCCAGGCCACGTCGTCACCGCGACCCCGACCCATCTGGACGACGGTTTCGTGATCGCCGGCTGAAAAACAGAAGCCCTCCCGATCCGATCTCCCCTGAAACCACCCTCCTCTACTCTCTACTCTCCTCTCTTCCTCTCTGCGAACCTCTGCGCCTCGGCGAACTCTGCGTTTTCCTTTTCGGCGCAGAGTCCGCCAAGGCGCAGTGCGGCAGGGCCGCAACCCAAGGGGGTGCTTTCGCACCCGGGTAAGAGTCGCTTCCGTTGGTCGCTCGATTTTTTGCCGAGAGAACAACGTTTTCACCGTTAGCAGTGCAGAGGGCCGCAGAGACAGATCATGTCCTGCATTTCGCTTGATGTGGCGGCAGACAGAAGAACCGCACGGCAGGGTGGCTGATGGCAGATCGCAGCGATTCCCCCAGCAGAATCGCGATTCGCCATTTCGTCACAACGTACGGCGCAATTGGTCGAGAAGCTGTGTCGCGATGCGCGACCGATCCAGCGGTTCGGATGTCTCGAGCGTGAACTGCGTACTCGAACCGTCGGGGTGCCGTAGCAGGACGGGAAGATCCAAACGCCGTTCGTTCCGTTGAACGGGTGGCCCAACGATCATCACCCAATCCGCTCCACTGACTTCGGCAGCCGCTTGCGCAAGGTTCTCGAGATCCTTCTGGTCGATCGTGTCGTCGGGCTGGGTCGGGCCCGGAATACGCAACAGACGGAAGATCTGCTGCGACGTGGGAGCCAACAGCGTCGTCGTCAGCGCGCGGGCGGCGAAGGGCGCCGCGTGAAGCTCGTTCGCCAGAACGCCTCCCGTCGCAATTTCCAGCAGTGCTAACTTCTGGCCCCGTTCGACGAGTCGCTGCAGTACACGTTCCTCCAAGGATGCACCATCCGTCGCGTACACGGCGTCACCGAACTGTTGCACGATTGTATGCTCAAGCCGTTCCAATTCCACGCGATCCTCCGGCGTGTCATCGGGCAGCGAGAACGTGTAGTCCACGCGGCCCCCTTCAAATTGCGAAGTCACGTGGACGGTGGAGGGAAGGTCAACGTGATCCTGCAGAGTCTGGTCGATCTGCGATTGCCCGATCCCCACGAAGCGAACGGTCAGAGAACAACCTGGCTGACGCGTTCCGAACCTGTGGCTCAGATAGGGAACCAATTCATCTCGGACCATCGGCTGCAGTTCGCGTGGCGGTCCGGGCAGTGCCACGATGACCTTCTGCTCCAGTTCAAATACCAGACCGACCGCAGTACCCGTCGCGTTGGGAAGGTAGCGTCCCGAGATCGGTACGCGGGACTGCCGCCTGAGATTCGCCCGCAACTGCGACGCAGACAGACCAAAGCGGCGTTCCATCTGCCGCAAAACATCCGGGTGCTCGCGCAATTGGATCCCGGTGTACTGGGACAGCACATCGCGTGTCACATCGCCATTTGTCGGGCCAAGCCCACCTGTGACCAGTACCAGTGGAACTCGTGAGGTGGCGAACGCTAACGCTTGCTGGATATCCTCGGGACGATCGTCCACGCTCATCGAACCCACGCAATGCAGCCCCAGCGGACGCAACGTACGGGTGATGAACAAAGTATGTCCATCGGCATAGATGCCCGTCAGCAATTCTTCGCCGGTGACCACGATCATGTAGGGCACCGGCGTCTCGGCCGAATGTGCGGTTCTGTTCGAGGCAAACAGCATCAGAGCTGCAAGCCAAAGGGCCAGATGGATTGGAGAGAACCGCTTCATGGGATCGCCGCGCCGAGTTACCAGTGACGCTCAAGTCGAGCGACACCGAAGATCGAGAAGAGCAACCGCGGATCGAACGGACAAAACGGAAGTCCACGGATCTGTCCGTGCCGATCCGTACCCTCCGTCGAATCCGTGGTTACCTCTCCTCCTTCGGTCCAATCAAAACGCGATATCCTCCGGAGGGAAAGCGTATTCACTGCAGCCTGCCCACCGCAGAGCATGCAGGTTAAACACGTACTACGAATCGGGCGACGAAAACAACGCCGAGGCACTCGACTCTGCCGGTTCGGGAAACCGTCAGGACGGTTCGCGATCCTCTTCCTCGTCCGGGATCGCCAACATGGCGTCATAGGCATCTTCGTAATTTTCGAACGGCCCCGGGTCGATGACCACCCCTCCTTGTTGGGCAGCCACATCTTCTGCGGTGGCCCCCAGAGGAACCGCCGCCACAGCAATCCCGGACTCGGTCTCAATCACGGCAAATCGGGTCATGACCGTTCTCCTTGCATGCTGAGAAGTACTGCAACGCCCAGAGCGAATCAGACAGTCGCTGCCAAAAGGCCCGATTCTCGATTCGCCCTGGCGCAAACAAAGGTCCTCAGAAGCAACGCGAAATCGGCAATTGCGTTTCGATGTAGGACGGATTGGCAATCCGTCCCTGATGATACCAGCATCAGCTCGCTCAACGTAGTCGCAGCTCGATCTTGCCAACGGTGACGCTTAGAAACGACAACGCCACCTACATTGGATCCTTGGCGAGACGGATTGCCAATCCGTCCTACGAAAAACTGCTTGCAACGCTGGGGTTTACTGCGCTGTACGTCCGAAACTCAGTCCAGGATCATCGGGAGGACTATCGACCGGAACAAACCGGAAATGATCCGCATCGACCGGACTGGTGCGACCAATCATCGCTCCTTGCTCGGCGCTTTCGAGAACCAGCAAATCGTTCACCAGTGTGTAGCTGCCGGCAAGCGTGATCGACTCCTCTCCCGATGCGGAACTTTTCCAGGCAAAACGACCTTCCTCATCCAACTGCAGCTCGAATGTCGCATCGTCCCGCTTTGCTTCCCAGGGACCGATCAAGTCGGTCGTCGGCTGGGGAGTGTCCGAGGCAACGGCTTCGGCGGCCGGTGGCGTGGTTTCGGACGGAGCGGGTTGATCGCCGCGCAGCGCCGTCAACATCCGCTTTGCCACGACATCCTTGGGCTGTGCTTGCACGACGACCTCGAGTGCGTCGATCGCCGCCTCCGGCTCACCACAGACGAGGCGGTGGTACGCAAGAACAAAATGCGAGGCGGGATCGGTCGGGTGACTCTTGCAGTACGCTTCCAGACTGTCCAACTGTTTCTCGTACACCGCAACACTCGGATAAAGACTGCTCATCGTGGTCCAATCCATGCCCGGCGCTGTCGCCATCAGATTGTTCAATACGGCCGCAGCCGACTGATAGTCCTGCATCGCGAACATGCAGAGCGCGGAGAATTCATGCAAGACCGGATCGCCCGGCACCTTTGCAATGGCTTGCTGAATCTGCGCCGAGGCGCCCGTGAAGTTGCCGGCACGGAACGACGCTCGTGCCTGATCCGCCTGATCGTATCCCTGCTGAACCTCGGGAGGTTCTTCCGGCAACGGAGGTGGAACGGACTCAGGAACGGTCGTCGGTGCCACCGACTGCTGCACTGGCATTTCTGTGGAAGTGGAGTAGTCGTTAATCACGATCGGTTGGGAGTAGTCATAAACGGGCGTCGTCACAACCGTCGACGGAACGTAATAGGGGTTCGCGTAGGTATACGAGTACGGATAGCCCCAGCTCGTCGTGAGTGCTCCGAGCCCCCAACCAACGGCGCCCCAGGCGAGCGGAGCATACCAGTTGCTGCCCGAGTGCCCGGACCAACAGCCGTGATACCAATTGTGGTGATGGTAGTGCACGTGGCGGTTGTACCAATGATCGGACCAGTGCCGGTTATTCCACCCGGGCCCACCACCCCAGCCCGGTCGGTATCCCCAGGCGGGACGATGGTTCAGGCCCCACCCGGGCCGAGTCAGCCAATTGTTGTTCCCGATGTTGATCTGGTTCCCAATGTTGATCCCGTTGCCGATGTTGCCGCCGATCGGACGGTCCGGCCGATTGGGTCGTCCGGGCCGATTCCCACCACCGATGATCGGGCGATCCCCACCCGGTCTTCCAGGCCGGTCCACGCCGGGACGGTTCGGGCGATCGACACCGGGGCGTGCCGGTAGAGTCGTGGGTCGATCCCCACCCGGTCTTCCGGGCCGATCAACGCCGGGCCGGTTCGGACGATCGACTCCGGGGCGTGCAGGCAGGGTCGTGGGTCGATCCCCACCGATGATCGGACGATCGCCACCGGGTCGACCGGGCCGGTTCGGACGATCGACTCCGGGACGCGCGGGCAAGGTCGTGGGACGATCGCCACCGGGACGTGCAGGCAGGGTGGTCGGACGATCGCCACCGGGTCGGACCGGTCGGTCGCCGGCACCCGGCGTGCCTGGAAGTGTGGTCGGTCGACCGGGGCCTCCCGGCCGACTGGGTCGAGTCGTCCCGGTCCCAGGGCGGTTCGCCAGACCAGGCAAGGTTCCGGGGCGCGTCGTCGGTCGTTCCGCGGGACGAGTGGACGGACGCTGGGAGATGCTCGGTCGACCTCCGGACGCGGATCCGGGAAGCGTCGAGGGACGATTGGCAATGCTGGGCCGATTCCCCGTCACCGGTTTGCCGACACCCACGGTTGGTCGGCTGGACGGTGGCGTCTTGCCGGGTCGGGTGCTCGGCAGATTCGTGCTCGGTCGCGATGTCGATGGACGACTAACACTGGGGCGCGAGGTCGAGGGGCGGTTGACACTGGGGCGCGACACGGAGGGTCGCGAGGTCGATCCGGGGCGCGAGAGCGAAGAACTGGGGCGCGAAGTCGGACGCGACACGGAGGGTCGCGTGCTGGGTTTTGCCGATCGGGAGGGAGTTGGCCGAGGACGGGCACTTCTGGAGTGTCCCATGGACGGTCGGGCAACGCTCCGCGACGCTCCTCCTTTTCCCCCTTTTCCGGTCTTCGCCCAGAGTGGCTCCACGGTCCACACGAGCACGAGCAGGATGGTGAGAATACTGACGACGCGCTGATTTTTTCGCATGATTGACCTGTGTCGAGAATAGTCGCGGTGCGACAGGATCGCGATCCAACAGAATGCGACCGCACTCGCAGAAACGTCGCTTCCGCTGGTCGCTGAATTCCTTACCGAGAAAACAAAATTTTCACCGTTCGCAGTGCGGTGAATGATTCCAATGGGCGTTTTATCTGCTTGATCTACTCGTCGGAACGGGGTGGTTTTCGGACGATCGTCATCTCAACGTCCGGCTGGACTTCGTCACCGAGGATCCGATCCAAGCCGCGCATCACAAAACGGTCTTCACCCAGTGGCTGTAATACGAACGTGGCAGAACCGGTCGTGCCGTCCGGCAGCACGGCGTCGTTCTTGATGACCCACGAATCATCGACTTGCGTCCAAAGCCCGCCGCCGAAGCCGCCATCGGCATCGAAGATCCAGGATCGCAATTGTTCATGCACGGGATCCCACCCAATCCGCTGCTGGCTGGCCAAGGCCGGTTGACCTTCTCGCTGGATCACGTAATCCAACAGCAAATAATTCCCGTCGGGCGTCCACTCGCATTTCATCTGTACCAACGACTCCGCTTCCTCTTCGACCCATTCACCAAGCATCCAGCTCAGCGGCTCGACTTGATCGTGGTGACTTAACTCGTGGTCTGCGGTGACATCGCGCACCGAGGCGATTTGCCACTGACCATCCACGCGCACCAGCGTGACCGCCGATCGGACGACGGCACGCTCCGTTCCCTCGGCAGTCCTCGTGGAGCGGACGAGGTCGCTGAGCGCCAGATCGGGTGTAATCTCGCGCACCGACTCGATATCCATATTCATCTGTGCGCCGGGGAAACTCTCAAAAAAGGCCGTGAAAAGCTCTCGCATTCCTTCGTGCCCCGAGTGTGCAACGCCCGTCTCGTCAAGGTACTCGGCCGAAGGCAGAAACAACGCGACCAATGCATCCACGTCGCCGGCGTTGAAGGCTTCACGGAATTTCTCGAATGGAACGGCCACCGGGGTTTCCGTCTCCGCCGCCAACTCGGCAGCATTGAGCACGCACACACCGGTCGCTCCGAAAGCAATCACGCTCGTCAGCAGAAGGGTCTGAGTAACGCGGAACATGGATGAATGGCTCCTTAAAACAGCCGGAATTCCTGGAACAAGCAGCAGCCTTAACGAAATGCAATGCGGCGCATCGGCACGGGACGACTCACCGGGAACGGATTCCTCAAACAATCCAAACATCCACTTACGCGGAGAGGCATTCGGTTTCCGGAAAATCGCCGGATCTGTTGATTATCAACGTGGTTCCCGAGCGGGACATAACACTGGCGAGGCCAGTGATAAAATCGAGGTTCTTCGTCGACTTTCCAAGGAGATCGATGATTGTCGGGCCGCACGCGGGATGCATGACTTTCACGTCATTCGAAACCCAACGTTTGATGCACCACAACCGCTAGACAGTCGCACCGTGACCACGCATTCTAGTGGACTGATCCGCATTTGGGTAGGATCCCTAGTGCTCTGCGACAGCTTAATCTTCCGGTTGGGTGGCTAGTGGCTGAACGTCGTGAAGCCCCAGCAAAGGCACACCTGGGGCGTCGCTTCGCACCGTGGCCAGCCACCCGAATCGTTGGCGGTCCCAAAGCACAGGAGAAAGCGGCACGTGGATGGAAGGGAAACCATTTCAGCGTCCGAACAACCGCACCGGGTGATCCGATTGTGTATTCTGTCTGTGCCTCGGTGGAGATCGCGGGAACCTGCGTTGAGAGTTTGAATCATGGCGGAAAACCTGGATGTGCTTGTGATCGCTCCCCATCCGGACGATGCGGAATTAGGCATGGGGGGAGCCATTCTGAAGTTCTTGGACGAAGGATGGCGCGTTGGGGTCCTCGACCTGACGAGTGGCGAACCGACGCCGCACGGCAGTGAGGCGATACGGGCCCAGGAAACGGCCGAGGCGAGTCGGATTCTGGGACTGAGCTGGCGACAGAACCTGGGGCTCCCGAATCGGCGACTGGAGGCAACGTTGTCCGCCCGGCATCAATTGGCCGGCGTGATCCGACAGACGCGTCCCCGCTGGCTATTCGCCCCGTATTGGGTCGATGCCCATCCCGACCACGTCGCCGCCACAGCGTTGATCGAGGCGGCACGTTTCTGGGCGAAACTGACGAAATCCGATCTACCGGGTAATCCGCACCACCCGGAACGCATCTTCAACTACTACTGCGTGCACCTGCGAATGGCACCGCAGCCAGCCTTCATTCTGGACATCAGTTCGTATTGGCCGAGAAAACTCGAAGCGATACGCTGTTTTCACAGTCAGTTCGTCGCCGGCCGCGACCACGAGTCGCCCTCGTTCCTCGACCGCTTGCGGGATGAAGCCGCCTACTGGGGGAAGACGATCGGTCGAGCCTACGGCGAACCGTTTACCTGCCGCGAACCGATCGCGCTGTCCAGCTTGAAGTCCTTAATCTAAGCACGCAATCTGAATGCCCATGGTCACGAAGCTCGAAATCGTGCGCGACTGGCTGCCGCGCTACACCGGCATGCCCCTCGATCACTTTGGCGAATACATTCTGCTGACGAATTTTCAGAATTACGTGACGTCCTTCGCCAACCAGTTTAATTGTCGCATTTATGGCGAAGACCGACCGATGCAGGCCACGACAAACGATTCGGGCCTGACGATGATTAATTTTGGTATCGGTTCACCCAACGCGGCGACCATCATGGATCTGTTGACCGCTGTGCACCCCCGAGGCGTCCTGTTTCTCGGAAAATGCGGAGGCCTGAAACAGTCGACCGAAATTGGACACTTCATCTTGCCGATCGCGGCCATCCGCGGAGACGGAACGTCCAATGACTACCTGCCGCCCATGGTTCCCGCATTGCCTTCGTTCAAACTCCACAAGTTCGTCTCGGAGAAACTCGTCGAACGATCACTCGATTACCGGACCGGAGTGGTTTACACCTCCAACCGACGCGTGTGGGAGCACGATGCGGCGTTTCAGTGCACGCTCAAAGAGGTGACCGCCATCGCAATCGACATGGAGACCGCCACACTGTTCGTCGTTGGACATAAGAACCAAATCGCCCGCGGGGCCTTGCTGTTGGTTTCCGACATGCCGCTCACACCCGAGGGAATCAAGACGGAGGCGCGAGATGCCGAGGTCACCCGAAACTGGGGCCGATTGCATTTGCAGATTGGAATCGATGCGCTTTCCGAAATCGGAAAGAAAGGCGAAGAGATCAAACATTTCCGGTACTGACGAACGAGCGCCTTCGCGATGAAGTCCTCCTCGTAGCCGAATTCGTGAGAATTCGGATCGCACGCCAGAACCTCCGAAGTCTCACGACTTCGGCTACATACGCGGGAATCCAGTTTCATAACTGTTGTTCGGGATCGCGAGGCGCGGAGGGACCTTCGGATGGGACGAAACCTTACAAGAGGAATGTTTCGCTCGTCGCAGATCGCATTGACGACTGTGGTCTTGGGACTGCTGTACTTGATCCTGATGGCCGTCGTGATCGGATCACTCTGGGCCGGTCGGCAATGGTCCCTCCGGACGCTGGATACCGAACGGGCGAAATCCCAATGGCAGTCTTATCGCCAAGCCGTTGCTCGGCAGGGGGAAGCGGAAGCACCGGTTCGGCGGCAGGCGCCACGGAGCGCAGAGCCGCCAGCACTCGTTCTGTTACGCGACCATTTTGGCAGTTGCCTCGCGCTATCGTTGCTGCTCGTCAGCTCCGTCTACGCCGCGTTGTCGTTCTTCCTGGTCGGTGTGTTGCGGCCCGAAGAGACGCCGCGCGCTACTGGCAGCGAACGAGCGACATGACGGCCATCGCGGTGCCGTACTGTTGGTGGTAGTCGTAGAACGGATAGTCCCACCAGCTGCCATCTTTCTCCTGCAGACGAAGCAAGATCGTCGTCAACTGGGCCTGATGGGGCGACCGCTGCTCGGTGGGCAGTTGTTGGATGCACTGCGCTGCGTAGAAATGGCCGTAATAGAAGAAGTAGCCCGCAACCAGAAAATGCGACTCGTGAGGAACCGGTCGCTTTCGGCCGATGTCGAGCCACAGATTCCGCGCAAAGAGCCGATCGAGCCACGCCTCAAGCACTTCGTCCGTGATCGCGGCGTCTCCCCACAAACGGAGCGCCAGGTTGCACGCCTGAGAACGACCAAGACTGCCGCCAGGACGGTTAATTTCCCACATCGGCCGGTTGGAGACGGGACCGTAGTCGGCGTAATAGTAGCTGAAATCCGGTTTCTGTTGTCGGTACAGACTGTCAATGGCGCGCTGCCGTAATCGCTCGGGAAAGTCAACCCCCAGCGGTTGGGCCTCGTGCAACGCGACCAGCACGGTGGCCGTCGTAAAGCTCGTCGGCTGAACGTTGGGCTGCTGGGTGTGGGCCCCGAAGTCATAATAGCCCCAGCCGCCATCAATCCCCTCGTATCGTTCCAGCATCTGCGCCTGTTGACGCATCAACTCAATCAGTCGCTGCTGTTGCTCGGGATCGTCTTTTCGATATGCATGCAGGTCGATCAACCCGCGAATCGCATAGGCGTGGGCCCACACATTGTAGATGGCAGACGGTTCGGCTCGCCGGACGCGCGGCAGCCAGTCTTCCAGCCATTGCTCGGCCCGATCAATCGCTTCCAAAACCTCCGGCCGTCGGTCTTGAGATTCGATCAGTGCACTAACGCACAAACCGGTCACCGCGGCACGAAACGCATGATGAGCGCCCGGAATGGGCGCATAGATATTCAGCCCTTTCGTGTTTGTCGCTGATCCCCAGCTGCCATTCTTGTTCTGACGTTCGAGCAGGAAGTCGACTCCAGCGCGGATCGCGGTTTCGATTTCCTTCGGGGATGGAGGATCGACCGGATTCGGTTCCGGCACATCCAGCATCCACTGAGCGGTCCGGGAGGGCGGGTCGGCGGCCGCCGCCGAAGCCCCGAACATCAGCACCACCAGGAGTCCACTGCAGACAATCGTTCGGCCGTGCATGGGATCCTCCCCGAGACATTACTTTTCGGCGGGCGTCAACGTCAATTTGGCCTTCATTCCCGGCACGATGCGGCCTTCGATTCGACCGACATCCACCTTCAGGAAGGCATCGAACGTCCCATCGGACATCGGCACCGGAGAAAGTTCCTGCACCTTGGCTGACAGTTTCTGATCGGGATACGCCACAGGATTGACCGTCACCTCCGCGCCGGCTGAGAAGTATCGGACCGTCGCCTCCGGAACCGACACCCGAATCCGCAGGGGCTCCGGCTGAACAACGGTCAACACCACCGCTTTCGCCTTCACCATCCCGCCGGGCTGCAGCATCGCTTCGATCGTCGAAACATCCGTCCACTTTCCGCGCTTGTTCTCGCCGTAATACACGACACCGTCCCGCGGTGCCGTAATCTCCATCTTTCGACGGTCCCCACGCAGCCCTTTCAGCTTCTCCTCTTTACGCTCGAGTCCGACTCGCTGCTTCTGCAACTGCAACTCCTGCTGCTTCCGCTGAATCGACGTCGTTTCACGAATTTCTTCCAGGGCCAGAGCAGCCTTCGTCACCGCATCCTTAAGTTCGTCTTCTGCTCGCGGAATGACATACTCCAGCGATCGTCGCACCGAGTTCAGGACCGTCTTGAGCGAGTATCGCGACGCATCGACGGAATCGCGTGTGCGTTTGAGGATAATCTCCTCGGTCTCCTCCGTCAGATCATCCGCAGCATACATCTTCTCCAGTTGCTTCAGCTCCTCCTCTTCGTAAGCCAGACGATTCCGTGCACTCTTCTCCGATTGCTCCGCGGATTCAATCCGCTCCTGACGTCCGCGCGTCACAAACTCCTTGAGTTCTTCCGTTGCGATCCGATCCGCGTCTTCAGCCGCTTTCCGAGCCACACGTTGGTTACGATCCAGAAGACCGAACTTGAATTCCGCCTCGGCCAGCGACAATCGATCCAATTTCAGCTCCAGCTCGGCATCCGCGATCGCCTTTTCCAGATTCTCGGTCTCTAACCGAATCAACAGGTCACCGCGCTGAACCGAAGTCCCGTGCGAAACCGCCTCCACCACCTTCAGTTCACTCCACTCGTCTGGAGTCACGGAAATCGGGACCGATTGGACCGCCTCAAAGACACCGTCCAGCTGGATCTCCTTGGGTTCCTTCGAAGCCTCGGCCGGCTTGGATTCCTCAGCCGGCTTGGCGTCTTCTGCGGCCGTGGCGGGCGCCGAGGCCTCCTGCGAAGGAGCCTGATTCTCCTGGGCGACCAGATACGATCCAACAGCCAGGAAGAGCCAGCTTGCCAACACCAAGGGGACAGTCAGAGTTCGCGGTCGAGCATTCATGGTAATACCGCCTGAGGAATGAGAGGCATGGAGGGCCGGAATCGATCGTAGCGGGGGAAACACCTGCAACGTTTCCATCCCGCCAGTGGAGGCTACTTTAGCTAGCAGTCCAGGTCAAGTATTTCTTGTCACTTGCTGCGACAGCAGTGATTCGTGTTCGCGCCTTGAGACCAATACGTTACGCTCATGGAACTCAATGTACCAAGCAGGGAAGTTCGGTTGTCAGTTGCAGGAGCCTCACGGTGAAACTCAAGACCCTTCATCTCGAACGATTCGGCGCCCGTTCCAACCTCGAGCTAGATCATCTTTCCGAACACCTGAACGTAATCTGCGGCCCCAACGGATCGGGAAAAAGCACGCTGATTCAGTTCATTCGCTGGATCCTCTTCGGCGCACGCGATCCCGCCAGCCATCCGTTTCTTGCCGGCGACCCACTGCACGCAGCCGGTTTCCTGACCGTGCTCGACGGGTCTCGACGACTGCAAGTGGTCTCTCGCCGCGACGATGGGACACCGCGCGGCCAGGTGCGCATCCAGGAACTGCACGGCGGGCCCGTGACCGCCTTCGACCCGGATCGCCTGACGGGAATTGAGCCAGAAGAATTCTGTCAAGTATTTTCAATAGACTTTGATCAGCCGCCTCGATTGGAGGAGCTGGTTCGTTCGGCGGTCGCCCGCGGATTTGGCTTGACGTTTGACGAACATCAGTTGCGCCGGCTGCAGCAGGTCAATGAGCGGATCGCATCGCTGCGAGAGAGCCTGTACCGACTGTCCGGGATCGAGTCTTCGACGCGGGTTTTGGACGATCGATCTCGCCAGATTCAGGAGCAGATGGAAGTCGTTCGGCGACGCCGCGCGGACCGACTTCGCGAGATCGAGCAGGCCTGCCAGGAGCTCGCCACGCAACTCCACCAGCACCGACAACGACGGACCGATTGGGAAACCATTGGCCGACGCACGGATCAGCAAATCGAACTTCGTCAGCAGCAACTCGATGCTGCGACGCGCGAAGCGGCTCAGTTGCGACAGCAGTGGCTGGAACAACGACAGCAAGAAGTCGCCGAAATTGATTATCAGCTCGACCAATGGTACCGCGTCCTCGACACGTTGCGACAGCGCCAGCAGGCACTCCAGGCGCGGGTTCCTTCGGAGGAAGCAGCCGCGGTCCCCCGTGAAGGCGGCGACGAGGTCGAGCTGCGCAGTCTGCTGCGCACGTTGGGTTATCAGATCGACGATATCGAACAGGATCTGCACGATGCGTGGCTGACCGAGCATGTACCGGACGACCGAGTCCACAGTGAGTACTTGCGATCGGTGCTGGGCACCGCGCTGTATTCGATGCGTGCGGACGTGCAACGTCTTTATCAGGAACTCCAGCAGCAACGATCGGCGACGCAATACCACGATTTGAAGCGCGAAGCGACGCACCTGCGGCGGTGTGAACAGGAGCTAACGGACTTGATCGAGATGCTGGCACGTCGCCGGAAAACCTTGATCCAGCCTGAGGATCCGTCCGCGTCCCGTTCGGAGCCCGGTTGGAGTCCGTGGGAGCGAGATTACAACGGAGACGCGTTGCCGTATTACCTCGATCAGCGGACAGTTCTTTCGGGGGCAAGCGAGGCGCCGTTCGTGTCGCGGACGTTCACGGATCCAGTCCTCCACGCACGTCTGCAATACCTGTTGCGTCGTCGCGATTACTTGCTGGAACGAATTCGCGAGATCGATTTGGCATTGGAGGCGACTCAGAGCCGGTTCGAGCAACTGCAGCAGAGTCGCGATTATCTGGAGGAAGACCGGGAGCTGGAGCGGCTGCAGCAGGAACTGGACAGTCTGGGCGAGCAACTGCGTCGTCGCCAGGAATGCGAACAGATTCGCGAGGAGATCGCCCGGCTGGAGCAGGAGTCGGAGCAATTGCGTTCGGCGTTGCAGCCTTCTCCGATCCTGCAGGAGGCGTCCTCCTATCTTTCGGCGATGTCGGACCGCGAATTGACTCGCATTCGGATTTCGGAGGCGGGTGAGATTTGGGTGGAGAACCAAGGGGGAAGCGGCATTCGCTACGTCGAGCTAAGTCGGGGTGCGCGTGATCAAGTCTACCTGAGTCTCGGCCTGGCCCTTGTGGCTGCCTACCGACAGCGGGGCATCGAACTGCCACTGATCCTGAACGAGGCATTGGTCAATGTCGACCAGAAGCGGGCGCGCAGTACCGCGGCCGCGTTGGCCCAATTTGCCGAACGTGGTCATCAGGTACTGCTCTTTACGCGCGATGAACAGGTATCCCGTCTGTTGCCCCAGGGCAGCGCAAAAACGTACACGCTGCGCGAACGTGTTCGTCCGATCGGCCCGCCGCTCGAGCGACCGTCGGTGCCCAGCGCGCCGATCGAACCACGAACGCGGCGCATCGAACCGCAGTATTTGGATCAAGTTGCGCCGCCGGCCGGGCCTCCCCCGAGTCCGCGCGTCGATCGGCCGGAAGAACCGCGGATCGTCCGTCGCGAACCGGCGTACGACTGGGTGGCACAATGGGCGCCGCCCCGTCGCGTTTCACCGTTGGACAGCGCACCCACCGGCGAGCCGTGGCCCACCTCGCCGCGTGAGGAGACGCCGCTGTCGGAACTCAGCGCACCGCTCGATCCTTCGATTGTGCGTTCGCTCCACGAAATCGGCGTCTCCACCGTCCAGCAGTTCCTGGAAATCGACCCGGACGATATCGCGCGCCGGCTGAACCTGCCGCATGTGCCAGCAGCCAACATTTATCGATGGCAATCCGAAATATCGCTCCAGTGTCATGTCGGCTTATCGCCTAGCGATGCCGCGTTGCTGGTGGCCTGTGGAGTGGATGACCCGGAGGAGCTTTCTTATATCGACGTCACGGAACTCCATCGGCGAATTGAACAGTACCTGTCGACGAGTGAACTCCGAGCACGATATGGTTCAATCTCGCGATTCGAGCGGCCGCGACTGGCCCGCTGGATCGAAGCCGCGCGCCGGTCGCGGTTTCGCCGTTATCGAATCCGCGACAATGGCAACGGCCCGACGCATCGGTCGCCCCGCATGGAACCACGCACGCCGGTCGCTCCACGTCCCGAACCGGTTGCGCGCCGCGTGGCGCCATCGCGTTCCGTCCCAACCACGCCGGTTGCCGTGGCGGCTCCGACAGAAGCCCCCACGAAAGCGCGTGAAGAGGCTTTGCGGTTCTTTCTGGAACCATCCGATCCGGTCGTTGACGCACCTTCGATCGGACCCAAGACGGCAGAACGCCTGCAGGTGGTTGGATTGAAGACGGTCGCCGATCTGTTGGCCGCGGACGCCCAGCAGGCGGCCGACGAAATCAACTACCGGCGCATCACAGCGGATCTGGTGCGTGCATGGCAAACTCAGACGCGGCTCGTTTGCCGAACTCCGAATCTGCGAGGGCACGACGCACAAATCCTGGTCGCCTGTGGGATTACGTCACCGGAAGAATTAACGGAAGCGAACGAATCGGATCTGCTCAGCCGAGTGCAGCAATTTGTGCGCAGTCCCGAGGGGAAACGCATTCTGCGAAACTCCCCTGCACCCGACGCCGATGAGGTCAATGCCTGGATCCGCTGGGCCCACAAGGCCCGTTCGGTCAATTGACCAGTTTTTCACCGAGTCGGCGCGCCTTCCGGACAACCGCGGGACTGAGGTCCTGAGTGCGGTCTACGGCGGCGATACCAACGATCAACGTTCCCACCGTTTGGGCTCCGAGAACCGTCGCCGTCTTCTTGAGCAGACTGGCACTGCTGGTGAAGAAGCGCGCCATCAGGGCGGGCATCGCGGTTGATGTCACCACGACCGCCCGCCGCTGAATCCGCTTGTTCCGCAATTCAGGACCCCCACGTTTTCCCCACGGCCAATAGGCCCTACAGATCGTCCGTTCGATGAACCGCTTCATGAGCGCCGTCACCGTGCCGAAATTCACGGGTGACGCGAGCACGATCGCATCCGCCGACTCGATTTCATCGAGCAGGGCACCCATATCATCCGCCAGCAGACACGTTCCGCGTTCCTCACCGGGTCGCTGCGTGCAGTTGCGGCAATTCGTGCAGAATTCGATCTGCTGATCTCGCAGCGAGATCTTCCTGATCGACGCGCCCTTCGACTCGGCCGCCTGCAGGATCTCGTCCACGGCCCGGTCAATGGTCCCCCCCGATCGATAGCTACCAACGATGGCCAGGACTTTGCGTGACATCTTTTGCAGAACCTTGTCTAAGCGCAGCCTTCGGCAAGAACTGTCCTGTGTGCCACTGGCTTTGCCAGTGTTCTATTGAGCTTTGCCAGTGTTCTCTTGAGTCGAGGAAAAGCACTGGCAAAGCCAGTGGCACACCCATTGCGCTGCAGCGCGCCCTGGCTTTGCCAGTGTCCTATTGAGCTTTGCCAGTGTTCTCTTGAGTCGAGGAAAAGCACTGGCAAAGCCAGTGGCACACCCATTGCGCTGCAGCGCGCCCTTTGGTTGCGGCCGAAGACTGCGCTGAGGCGGGAAGAGAGGAAATCACGGGGATGATTGATAGCAAACCGGTGGACCTCGCCGGTTCCACGAACGAGGTCCACCCACGCTTACGGCTCTTTACGAATTGAGTTCAATCGGGAGATCCACTCGTCGAGCCGTTACACCTTGTCAACGTCGGGGATTTCGAAGCCTTCGCGGTTCCGGTCACGGACGAGCTGGTTGGCTTCCTCCGCGTGATCTCCCACGAATCGTTCCGTCGCCGGATCAAAGCTCAGCCAGGGCCCCACGGTGTACTCGGCTTCATTCTCCGGAACGCCGACGCCGTCGCGCATGATCGCGTGCAGCTTCATGAAGTGTTCGTAGGCATCTTTGTTGTCACCGAACTGGCCGGCTTTGGCGTTGAACGGGACCTTCTTGCCGAGCCGGTACGAATTGTTCATCAAGTGGCCCACCACACACGAATGATGGGCAACGTTCATATCGGCGTTCGACATCTCGGGTTTCCCGGCGCGGCAGGCGGCAATGAAACTACCGAAGGCACCGCCCGGGGTGACCTCGACGCGTGGCACGTCGACCCGCTCGCCCTCGCTGCTTCCCGCCGGATAGTACCTTCCGCCGACGATCTTTCCACCGTCTTCAAAATAGTACTCATTCTCCACTTGGCGCTGGTATCCATCGTAGTTGACGTTGCGCACGTTGAAGAAGACGTACTGACCGTTGGGATATTCCGCGATCCCGAACAGGGTATTCGGAGTTTCTCCCTGATCTTCCCATTTGAATCGTCCACCAATTGCCATGGCGCGGACGGGGTGAGTCTGATCCGTGTCGATCGGCCACATGGCCATATCCAGTTGGTGCGTTCCCTGATTATTCAGTTCTCCGTTGCCGGTCACCCAGAACCAGTGCCAGTTGTAATGCACGAAGTTGCCGTGGTACTGTTCGACGCAGGCAGGACCCCGCCAGAGGTTCCAGTCGAGATAGCTGGGTGGATCGGTCGGTTCTTTGAAGCCGATTCCATTGCGCGGCTTACAGGCATAACCGTACGAGATCTTCAGGCGTCCGAACTTGCCGTCCTGAATCGCCTTGTGCAGAGAAGCATTTCGGCTGTCGCTGCGGTTCTGTGTTCCGTGTTGCACGACGATGCCGTATTTCTTCCAGGCTTCGAGCGCAACGCGGCCTTCGTAGATGTCGTGACTGGCGGGCTTCTCCACGTAGCAATGCTTCCCCGCCTGGGCTGCCCAGATCACCATCAGGGAGTGCCAATGATTCGGTGTGGCGACCGAGATCGCGTCGAGATCCTTGTCCGCGAGTGCATCCCGGACATCGGAGATTCCCTTCACGCTGTACTGTCGCCCCTTCGCTTTGGCTTGCTCGGTATAGGATTCCGCAGCGCTGTCGCGCACCCGCTCATCCGGGTCGACCACATACGCCAACTCGACGTCATCCATATTGACGTACTCACTCGCATGAGACCGACCGCGCCCGTTGAGACCGCAGACGGCGATCCGTAACCGCTCATTTGCGCCCAGTACCTGGCCGGAGGCCTTCGTACCGGCAATCGTGAAACTGGTCGCAAGCCCGGCGGCAGCAGCGCTCTTTAGAAAATCACGGCGGTTGTGACGGCTCATGATCGACTCCTTGCATTCTTAGTGAGTAGGGTGGGGTCTGCATGCGGCAATTGGGAGGAGTGAGCTGCGTCGACGCATTCCGTGTCCGGCACGGCTACATTACAACGAAGCCCGAGTGTGCCCCTATTTGACCATCCCGGCGTCCCAGATGCAAAGCCGGAATTGAGGGAGCTTGGAATCGGGCAGGCGGCCGGATAGGTTGGATGCTGCCGCGTGATCTGGAAATCGGTTGGCCCGTCGCTGCGGTGACCCGGCGGCACTGGCGCCCCAGGACGTGTTGGATGGCCCGCAGGGTCGCATTTTCAGGAGCAAGAGGTGACAGGATGAACGACGACACGAGATTCTTGGTTGATGTCGGAATGCAGAACCTTCCGTTTCCGATTCGAGCCCTTTCGCGTGCCGATGCGGAAGGCCAGCCGACCGTGGCGCGGATTTCGGTGATCGCACGAATCATGCGCGACTTCGAAGCCCGCTGGATCGACAAGTTTATCCAAGTCGTCCATCGCCATCGCGATTCGATCGGAATGCGATGGTCCAAGGAACAGATGCGCGAGTATGCCGAGGCATTGAGCGCCAAAACGGTCTGCATCGACTATGACTATCCGTTCTTTGTCGAGAAACAGACGCCCGTGACGCACGAGAATTGCCTCGTGCAGTACCGCTGCATCTGCTCGGCAAAGTCGCCGGTTGTCGGGGATGACCCGTCCGTCTCCTTCCGGATGGAGATCCCATGCATCACGACTTATCCTGTGTCCGACTCCGAGAAACCGGGCGGACTGTTCGGGCAGTTGAGTGTGATGGATCTGGCCGTCGTCTCCAACGCCGACATCTACCCGGAGGATCTTGTCGAATTGGTCGATCGGCATGCCCTATCCCCCATTTACTCGTTCTTGACTGAGGAAGATCAGACGTACCTGATTGATCAGATCCACTCAAAGAAGAAAACGAGTGTTGTTGTCGTGGATGCTGTGAAGTCCGAGTTGGCGCGAAATCGCAATATCGCATGGTATGCCGTCCGCTGCTCCAACTTCGGAATGCTGCATTCCTACAGCACGGTCATCCAGACCGAGAAGAGCCCCTGGGTGCCCTTTAGTGGGTTCGATGACGATGTCTAGTTTCCGTTCTCCACTTCGCGGATCCTTCCCTGGTGAATAGTTCCCCATCCGACGGCGCGTGTGTT
>CAZFWV010000087.1:0-21921 GCA_964522605.1 uncultured Pirellulaceae bacterium | reverse complement strand
CCGGGCAATCGATGAATTCATCAACTGCGAAAAAAAGGAGGCAGAGTTCGTTTTTGAAGAGTTCGTTTTTCAGACGTTTTTCGACAAAGGGAGGCAGAGTTCGTTTTTCCACGAGTCTTGTCGCTGCCCTGGGTTACCAAACCACAAGAGGCGCACCAAGTCCCAAAGGGACGTCTCGGGTGAATGCGTCGCCGTGATCAAAGTCTCATCCTCGTTGACGGTCCTGACCAAAGCATGCACACTCTAGCCCTGTTCTTCGAATTGAGGAGCGCCGAATTGTCGGCTTGGCAAGCCGGTGATCTCGGGCAAGTCGGATGCAGACCTGGAGGGGCGTGTAAAGAAGAGCAATGCCACAGTCATTATCGCAGGTTTATCTCCATCTTGTGTTTTCGACGAAGAATCGGAAGCCGTGGCTCTGTGACGTCAAGGTGTGCGACCGACTCTACGCTTACATGGCAAAGGTATTACGAGATTGCGTGGACTCTCCGGCGCTTGTGATTAACGGCGTTGAAGACCACATTCACGCACTGTTTCGTCTGAGTCGACGATTCGCCGTGATGAAAGTTGTCCAAGCATGCAAAGTTGAGACAAGCAAATGGTTGAAACGGCAACCCGCGGTTTCGACGAACTTCTCCTGGCAAAGTGGCTATGGCGTCTTTTCGGTCAGTGCATCCATGATCGAGCAAGTCAAGATGTACATTCAGAACCAGCGGGAGCATCACCAGCGAGTCTCGTTCAAAGACGAGTTCCGCATACTTTGTCGGCGGCACGGACTGGAACTCGACGAACGATATGTATGGGATTAGATTCGGATTCGTCCCGTTGGGACTCCCGTTCGAGTTGGGCCACTGCGACTCAGGGCAGCGGCACGACTCGTGTCACTCGTCTTGCCTCGCCCTGGGCTCTGGTCGGATCCGTCCCCTTCGGGACTAGTGCCGATTGGCTCACATCGCGAAAAGGATCCAAAGGACATTTCCTAACCACTTGGCAGATACACACCCCGGGCAGATCTCTCTTACCGCAACGAGACACTCGTTGCTGCCCGTCGCCGATCGCGGACCGCAATTCCAAACAGGCCTGCGATCAGCAACAGAGCCGATGCCGGTTCCGGCACCGCCGGCGTATCTGGACGCGGTCCCTGTTCATATCCACCACCCTCCAACGCTTTGACCAAGTCTCCCGCACCAAACACGCCATCGCCGTTCCAGTCGCCTTCGGCCCAACCGGCGTGTTCCAGCGTTTCGTACTTGCCCATCGCTAACACTTGCACGAGATCACCCGCACTGAATTCCCCGTCGAGATTGGCGTCACCCGGCCACACGTTGAGAACATCGTCAATCAACACTCGACGGTCATCCGCGTTGACCTGACCGTCTCGATTCACGTCATAGCGGTTGTTATCCAGGCCTTCCCGAATGGCCGACGATAAGTAATCGACATCGCGCACATCGATTACGTCATTCGTGTCGATATCACCGGGTACGATTTCGGCCATTTCCATCCAACGAAACACGGCGGTTGCCGAACCACTCGCGACGTCCAGTGTGGGCCCAACAGTACCAATGGTGAGCGTGGAGTCGCGAAAGGAAGCCAATGGCATGTCGACTGGATCGTCGCCGGCTCGCCACGTGGACATACTGATCTCATCTCCAATCATGTCGAGCTTCATCACGACATCGTCCACCGACATGTCAATCTCGAATGGCAACTTGGTCCGAATTTGAAGCCCCGAAAGGGTGTCGCCGATTCCCTGTTCTCCGCGAGTGTTTACGTATCCAAGGTAAACGCGGGCGTCGGTGGAACGTCCCCAAAACGCGATCGATGCGTTCCCCTCCAGAATGCGGCCCTGCAGTCGATACGAGGCGTCGCGATAACGGGCCCAGCCGCCTGTGTCTCGGAGTCCGACACTGCAACCGCCGACTTTGCAATCCTCGATGTAGACATCTCCTGCTTCCGCTCGCAGCCTGCCTCCTCCGGCCCAACCGCCTTGACCCCAGGCGGCCGGTTTGCCGTCGTAGATGTTCCCGTCTTCAAAGTCGTCGTGGAAATAGGAATCGTCTTGCGCGGAGAGAGGACAGGACCCCACGAGCAGGAACAACATGGTGGTTACGAGAGAGGTGCGCGACATCGTATTGATCCTTTTGGTCTGCATAGTAGACTTCCATCGAAGATCATGAGAACGCTCTGTTATTGCGGTGTGCCTGAGCGCCTTTCTTGCCCGTAGGCTGTTACGTCCCGGCACACAATCTCTTTCAATTCCGTTCGACTCAGCTTGGAAAATCCTTGCGGTGAACAACCATGTACCACCAGAGCGTCACGTCCGGACGCGATCGCCAGGGATTGGCCATCAAGCGAAAAACTGACGTAGCTGTAGTACTGAGCAACGTCGATACTCAGCAACTCATCGCCACTTTCGGTCGACCATACGCGGACTCTTCCGTCCATCGATCCCGTGGCGATTCGCTTGCCATCGGGTGAGAAGGCGAGCGTTGCCAGATACCGCGGGCACAATTCACCCTGTTGAACGAGAGCTCCCGTCGTGACGTTCCGGAGATGAAAGCGGCGGTCGAAACCGGTCGAACCCAACAGGTCTCCTTGCGGTGAGAAAGCGATGCAACCGGTCGAAAGAGTGTCCATCATCAAGGGTGGACGAGCCTCACGCAGAGTCTGCAAGTCGTAGAAATGAACGGGACCGTTCGTGGGAGCACAAGCAATCAGCTTGCCGTCTGGTGAAAAACAGCACGCCTTGACGACTTCTTGGAACTCCAGTCTTCGCGTGTCGCGTTTCTGCAGGTCGATGATCGTCACATGCTTCGGCCCGGTTAGGCCGACGTACCGACCATCTGGCGAAAAGGGGATTGTGGTGGCAATGACGCGCGCCGGTATCTCGAACGTCTCCTTCAGAAACCGTCGTTCTCGACGATCCCAGATCGAAACGTGATCCGGGGTGTCTTGCGGAGGCCAATTGGTGCGCACGATGGCGATTCGCTGACGGAGCGGATCGGTCCCAATGCGGATACAGTCCCAATTCCCTTCCTCCAGCGTGATGGTATCTTTCACCTCGCCCGTCGCCGCGTTCCAGATGTACACTCGGTCGGGTGATTCGGTCGTGCAGACGGTCTGCCCTTCGTCGACGAATCCGACGTGAATTCCCGTTGCTCGTTGTCTGACCTCGCAGCGGGTGACGGTGGGAGTACTTCTGCGGATCGCCTTACGGTGAACGAGATGTACTTGCCCATCTTTGCCGGCCGTTACGATCGTGGATCCATCGGGGGCATACTTCGCACTCATCACGGCACCGAAATGAATGCGATTGGAGACTGGTTGCCCCTCTTGAAGCGGGACGCGGACCAGCTGGCCGTCGGCCGTACCGATCGCTACTTCATCGGCGGTTGGCGAAAAGGCAACGCAGAGAGCCTGGACACCACCACGGTTGCTCTCGAACGGAGGCTCCTGCGATGTGTCGACCTTGGTGACGGCGTCTCGCACCTCGACCCTGGTCTCGAGGATTCCATGAATTTCCTGCTGCAGGCAAAGCGCGAATCGTTGTCGTTGACCATCGACGCTCATCGCGGACACGGTTCCGGCGAGTGGCTGCTCCGACAGGAGCATGGCTGCACGCGCCGAGTACCGTCGGAGTGTGGTACCGGCATTGGAAGTGACGAGCAGGATACCCGAGGCGTCAAATCCCACGGATGGTTGTCCCGGCAGATTCCCGATCCGTGCTGCGACTTGTTCTGTCTCCAGATCCCAAAGATGGACGTTGCCTATACCCGCTTTATCGACAAATCCAATTGCCAGCAGTTGGTCGGTTGGGCTCTTATCGAGCGAGCGAATCCAGGCCCTTTCATCGTCGGCAGCAACGGAAACTCGCTGCACGATGGCGCCGGCTTGCCAGTCCCAGACAGCGACACTGCCGCCGGCGTCTCCGATTAGCAGCAGCCCTTCAGGGACGATCGTCCTCGCGACGAACGCGTGCTTGGCGAATCCGGGAATCGTCATCGCAACTTTTGGACGGTCGGCCCGCAGATCCCAAAGGAGAACGTCATCGGAAAGGAATGCGTCCGCCAACTGCGTGCCATCGGGTGAGAACGCAACGTCATAGGCATTTAATTCATGCGAAATTGTGTGAAAAATCGACGAGTCATGACACCGGCTCCACAGGTGATACCACTCAAAACCTCGCTCATCGCCGGAGTCGTCATCTGGCGTCCATTTCAGTAGCAGCCGTTCGGCCTCAACAAGATCCCCCTCATCGATTGCATTGCGGACAAGTCGCATGTCGCGGGCGTAGACGCCGAGCATTTGTTTCCGCGCCTGTGCCGATACGAGCTGGGCGTTGCGGGCGGTCCGCCACGCCATGATGGAACTGCCCACAGCAAGTGTCGCAAGCAAGAACAGGATGACGGCGGTCATCGCAGCAATACGCGGGTTTCGGCGCACCCAGCGGCAACTCCGTTCCACGGGACCGCTGCGACGTGCTTTGATCGAGCGATGCTGCAAAAAGCGTCGCAGGTCGTCTGCCATGTCACCGGCCGATTGGTACCGGTCATCCGGAGCGTGGGCGATGGATCGCAGAACAATCGTCTCCAGATCGATCGGTACGTCGGAGGCTCGTTTGCGCGGAAGGATCGGCTGATTTTCCGAAATCTGCCGGATCGTTTCCGCACGACTCGTGCCTTGGACCGCCGGAACACCGGTGATCAACTCGTAGAGTGTCAGACCGAGCGAATAGATGTCCGTGCGATCGTCGACCCTTTCCCTTTGGTCTCCCGCCACTTGTTCCGGGCTCATGTATCGCAAAGTGCCGACCATGTCGCCCGTCAGCGTGAGATCGTCGCCTGTCTTGATCCGTGCCAGACCAAAGTCTGCGATATGCAGTTTCCCCTGGCGGTCCAACAGCAGGTTTGCGGGCTTGATGTCCCGATGAATGACGCCTTCTTCGTGCGCATACTGAAGTGCCTCAGCAGCCTGAAGGCCAAGATCCGCAATGCTGCGATAGACGCCTTCCTGGGAATGTGACCGCTGCGTCGACAGCTTGGCAATCGGGTCGGTATCAACAACCGGCTCGCCAGTGACTTGAGGGCCGCTGCCGTGGGATTCTATTGACCGCGCCGCAGTGAATAATTCTCGCTTTCGACTGGCAACGACGTCGGCCAAGCTGCAGCCATCCACGAAGTCCATCACATAGAAATGGATCGACCGTTCACATCCGATGGAATGGACGCTGACGATATTCGGATGTTTCAGCGTTGCCGCCGCGCGAGCCTCGGTGCGAAATCGCTTCAGCTGACGGTCATCCAGGACCGTCGCAAACGGGAGTACCTTCAAGGCAACGCGGCGCTCTAATGATATTTGCTCCGCCTCGTAGACGATTCCCATGCCCCCTCGGCCGACTTCCCGCACGATCCGGAAGTCGCCGAGTTGCCGGGGCGCTGGTTCTTTCTTGGGCAAATCAGCGGATGCGGATTTCCGGACCGCTGCGGAGCTTGCTGTTCCGGCTGCGCCCCAATTGCACATCATCGCAATGGCGGGCAGCAACTCCCGCAATTGATCTGCATGCTGAGGGTATTGCCGCACGAGGTCATCGATGTGGGGAATCTCTCCAGCGAATGCCTGGCTTGTCAGTTGTTCGACGAGAGACTCGAGTGTGACTTCGTTGACCTGCGGGGCATGAGGTTGCTGATTCATGATTCTCGACGCTCGATTTCCGCGACCATTTGGCGAACCCGATGCAGGGCGCGCAGGTGCCGTTGGGCGAACGTATTCTGGCTAAT
The DNA here is from genome assembly GCA_964522605.1 of uncultured Pirellulaceae bacterium. Taxonomy (GTDB): domain Bacteria; phylum Planctomycetota; class Planctomycetia; order Pirellulales; family Pirellulaceae; genus CAVZLD01. Next base: position 16,144 of record CAZFWV010000087.1, on the reverse strand, counting down.
TCCCAAGACTGCGGCGGCATCCTTCGTCGTCAGTTGCTCCAGATAACGCAGCACGAGGACTTCGCGATCGCGATCCGGTAATCGCTCGACGATGGATTGCGCCTGCTCGACGAGTTCCAGCTGTTGCATCGCGGAGCTTGGACTTCCGCTGAGCGCCACGAAACATCGCGCGAGAGACGATTTGCCAGTGTCGGACAAGCCCAACGCGAATTCGTTTTCACGCAGGACGCTCCGTCGCTGAGCCTGAATATGCAGCCGATGAACCTCGACGAGACGCTCGATGGCGAGTTGCCGAAGCCACGGGTAGAAAGGCAACGGTCGGCTCGCTGCATACGCCGGTAGACGCTCGGCAGCTTTGGCGAGCGTTTCTTGCACCACATCGGACGGATCGACTCGTCCAGCCATCCGCCGATCCATCCGCAGCGACACCAATCGCCGAAGCCGAGATCGATAGCGGGCAAGCAAGATGGTTGTGGCCTCACTCGCGCCCTGCTCAACCTGACCCAACAGCGTATCGGTATCCATTTGTCGCTCCGCCATACCGCGCTCCTCTACAGAGAATTCCGTGAAGACGAGGCGCATTATGACATGACAAAGAATCGGGGTTTGCTTGCCGGCGGACGTCGAGGCGCGTGCCGAGGACCGGGCGCAATGTGTGCAACTACCGACTGAGGAACAACTTAGCGATGTTCCGCAGCACGTAGCTTTGCCGTTGCCGTCGATCTTGCAATGACCAAGAGTGGAGCCTCGGCCGCGCCGTGCTCAGTTTCGTTCGATGAGCTTCTTCATGTCTTCGGTGATCGGCATGACTTCGAAGTCCTTGAAGAACATTTCGCAGTCGGTCCCACCGTGCATTTGCAGTCCGAGCTTGCCCGTCTTCTCGCACGCTTCGTCCACGATATCCGACGTGCAGAATCCGTTCAGCATCTGGACCAGTCGGTCGCCGTACGCCGCGGTGCAGGTCGTGTTCCACTGGTCGTCCTTGTTGCGGACTTTCTCGACGAGTTCGTCGTTCGAGGCGACCCACCCACGACCGGGCACCGTCTTTCCGTCGACAATTCCGGCGGTGTGCCAGAGGGCGGAGTCCTTGCCATTGTTGGCAATTTCGTTTTGGAATCCGCGCAGGACCCACGGGGCGGCCGTTTCTTCGGCACGAAAATACATCGCACTATTGCCGCCGTGCATCCGATACGTGACGCGCGCGATGAAGTCGTCGTAATTCTTGGTGGAAATGACTAGCCCGTCCTTCCCTTGGGCCTTGGAGTGAACCCCGCAGAGAACGCCGTCTTCCGTGAAGGACCACTCTTCCGGGAGAACGAACTTGGCGTCGACAAGCTGGTACTTGCCCTCGTCGCTCTTGACGAAGAACGGCTCCCACTTGCTCTCGCCCAGATCCTTTACGCGGATATTTTTCCACGCGACGGATCCCGATTCACCGGCGTGAATCTGTAACCCAAAAAAACCCTTCATCGAGACGCTGTCGAACATGTCGACAACCAGCTTGCCGTTTAGCCAGGTCTTGATCGACGGTCCGACACACTGAATTTCCACGTCGTTCCATTCACCTACCTTGCAGCCTGCCTGGGCGGCGGCGAGGCGATCCTGCGGAGTGTAGGCGTCGAGCCAGATGATGCCGAACTGATGGCCGCGACGACCTTCGTCGTAGATCCGGCCGGTCGAGCTTCCATCGGGAGTGATCTCGTACTGATAACCGTAGACTCGCTCGTGATCGCCCTCCGGACGGGCCGCCGAGCGAAACTGTACGCCGGAGTTCCCGGCTTCAAGAAACTTGTATTGCAGCTTCAAAATGAAGTTGCCGAATTCCTTTTCCGAGCACAGGAACGAGTTCCCCGGCGTTCCCGGAACGCATTTCCCGACGATCGAGCCGTCTTCGACCCGGTACTGCGCCGACCCGCCACGTTGGGCCCAGCCGGTCAGATCCTGGCCATTAAACAGAGTAACGAACCCTTCCTCAACGTCCGCCGCCGGAGCGATCATGCTGGAGGAAGCCAATAGCCCAAACGTGATCACCGCTGCACAGAGCTTTTTCATCGTCGTCTCTCGTGGAAGGAATGCTGGGGGGGAACTCGACTCTGGGGACCTTGATTGTGATTTCGCCGCGGGGACACTGTCAAGCATCTTCCGCAAGTCTACTCGCCGAGAACCGAGAATCGAGAGCATCTGCCATGGCCCGATGTTCTCCCGGATTGAACGTTAACACGCCACTTGATTTGGCCTCCGCGCGATGACGGCGAACTCCGCTCCATTTGGATCGTAATCCGAAGTCGCACATGATCATGATAATCAGGTTGAACCGCGCCGCGGTATCGTATTCAAGATAGTCGGCGTGGACATGGTCCACGCGAACTCCCTGGCGCGCGGCCAAGTCTCGCGCATACGCGACTGAGCCCTTTGAGAAGTCAATTCCGGTGACGGCGGCTCCAGTCGCGGCCAGACGCGTCGTGTATAGGCCCGGTCCGCATCCGAAGTCGGCAACGAATGTGCCTTCGCGCACGCGGAAGCGGTTGACGATGAACGCCACGGACTCCTCGATGAACTTAATCCGTCGGGACGCGAGGTTGACTGCGTCGTTGAGGTGGAACGCCAGCATCTGCTTCGATATGTGTGGGTCGGTCCACAAGTCGCTGGCCGTGTACGCCGACCAGACCGCTGGTCGGGAGTTGATCTCTTCAAGCCAAGCGAAGGTCATGTTGCATCCTTGATGTGGTCTCCTCTCACCCTGCGTTCCAACCGGAACGCAATGATCTCTCGCTTGGGTCTTGAGTCGACCGCCACTACATTGGTTGCCCCGATGCTGCCGCCTTCCGGGTCGGATTGGACAAACTCGGCGTTCTGCCGTCTCGATTTTCATGGGGTCGGTGCTCGTTATGCCGTCGAGTCGGAATTCACCGGACTCTCATCGTCGTGGTATATTGACGGTTCGCCCATCAATCACAAAATCAATGCAACCCGATCAGGTGACGCCCGATGGCATGTCAACGTGCGATCCGCTGCCGCCGATTCGATTGCTGTCGCGCTCTCCGGCTCTCGGCCGTTTTCTTCGCGGCGGCAACCTTTTCTTCTGACCAGATCACGCCCACGGCCATCGTGGTTGCAGATGAGACGTCGTCTGTTTCCGCCGAATCCAAAATGACGGTCACGCTCAACGACCAGGCAGTTCTGCCGTCACACGGCTCGGTGGCTGGCGTATGGGCTTTTCTGCATTCTGACACCGGTCCCCAGATGTTACTGCTGGGGCATCCGGAAACGGCTTCGGGTTCGTGTTATCGGGTCGTTCTTCAATTGGACGATGGGGACCGTGTGCAGCTTCGGTTTCCCGTGCCGCGTCGGCGCGGTTCACTCCAATTGCGCGCCGTCGCGCTTCCCATCGACGCATCGACGTCGGGAGAAGCCGTTGTGCGTATCGCCGAGCCGGACGCGGCTGGCGAACCGCTCTATCAGGCCAGAATGTCGTCGGAAACGATTGAATTGTTTTCGCCGACGGTCGACGGGCCCGCTTCCCTCTCGATCGAAGTCGTTGCTGACGCGGGGCCCATTGCACTACGGCTGGAACAGATCGGATGGAAAGCGGAGTCAGAGACCGTACCCATCTGTTTCGATCCTGTTCGCCGTCCCTGGTCACTCGAACCGACCGCCTGTTCGCCGAACATGCGACCGGCTCTGGTCGCGGCTTTGATCGAGTGGGACTGGAGAATGCAGGATGGGATCGAGACGCCGCGTGAGGCTCGTACTTTTGTGGAATCGATTCGGAAGCGGATCCCCCAGATCGACCAACTGGCAGACAACTTGCTCGCGGCCGACGTCGACTTGGCTGATCTTTCAGTGCGATGGGAAACTCTGAAGGCAAAGATCGCCGCGGGTCCTCAAGACACTTCCAGCACATGGGAATCGTACTGGCGCGAGATGCACCAGATTCGGCGAGCGATGGTGCTGAGGAATCCTCTTTTCGACGTGGGGCCCCTCGTCTTCGTGAAGCACGTTCCCTCGGCGATGAGCCACCAACTGACCCAGGTCTACGGATACGCGGCGCGGCCCGGCGGCGGCCTTTTCGTACTTGATGAACCTGGCAGATCGATGTCGGTTCGATCGTTGACCGAGCATCACTTTCCGCCTGGCAATTTCATGCATTCGGAGGTCTCCTTCGACGGCAAGCGAATCTATTTCGCTTTCTGTGAGGCGGATCGATCTCCCGGACGATGGCGAGATCCGGACACGATGGACCGCCACTATCACATCTATGAGATGTCGGTCGGGGAAACGAAGATTGAACAGTTGACGGACGGAAGTTTCGATCACTTCAATCCGACCTGCCTTCCCAACGGCAAGCTCATGTTCGTCTCGACCCGCCGAGGTGGATATCATCGCTGCGGCGGCGGTCCCTGTTACGTCTATACGCTGACGATGCTGGATCCAACCGGCTCGCCCAACGGCGGGCCACTCATCTATCCCGTGTCTTTTCACGAGACGAACGAATGGGATCCGTCCGTCCTGAACGACGGTCGAATTCTCTACACGCGATGGGATTACGTCGACCGGGACGCCGTCTATTACCAGAACTTATGGACCATCCGGCCCGACGGAACCGACGTGCGCGCCTATTACGGCAACCACACATTTTCTCCCACAGGAATCTGGGAATCTCGCGCCGTGCCCGGCAGCAGCAAGGTCGTTGCCATTGCCGGCCCGCACCATGGCATGAGTGCCGGGTCGGTCATTCTGCTGGATACAACCGCGGGTGTGGACGGCGCTGCTCCGATCACGCGCCTCACGCCAGAAGTTCGTTTTCCCGAGGCGGAAGTTCCTCTGGCGTTTGGAGTCGCTTTGCCGTCGCCGTCCGACTTCGACACCGGGAAGGAAGCGTATTGGAACGGCAACCGAGGCGATCGACCTGCCGATCGAATGAGCATCGCACCGGAGGAAGAGCTGCGGTGGAGTGGACATTGCTTCCGCAGCCCGTGGCCGCTCGACGAAGACTACTTCATTGTCTCCTACAGCTTCGACCAGCTTGTCGGTGAACCGGGTCCGAACATCCCCAACATGTTCGGGATCTATTTTGCCGATCGATTTGGCAATCGAGAGCTCATCTATCGCGATCCGAATATCTCGAGTCTTTGGGCGAAGCCGCTGCGTCCCCGTTTCGTACCGACGCAGATTCACTCCGAGCTGCCGCGCCGCGACGTCGCCACAGATGGAGGCATCCACAAAGGCACCGGGACCTTTTACCTGCAGAATGTGTACGAAAGTTGGCCGGCGTTGCCCCACGACGCGGAAAGTCGGATCACTGACCTGCGCATTATTCAGGTGTTACCCAAGACGACTCCCAATGCGAATCAGCCCATGGTCGGGATGGCCAACGCCTCGCCGGGCAAGCAGGTCCTCGGTACTGTGCCCGTGGCGGACGACGGATCCGCCTACTTCACGGTTCCCGCGCAGACGCCCGTCCTGTTTCAGGCCTTGGATGCCCGGGGACGAGCAGTCCAGACCATGCGGAGCCTGACGTATCTTCAGCCCGGTGAAAATGCAAGTTGTATTGGATGCCATGAGAATCGCATGAAGACGTTCCATGCCACGGGCATCTCGATGGCGGCGAGTGGCGAGCCCGCAACCATTCAGCCGGGACCCGAAGGCTCGAACCCCATGAGTTATCCAGTTCTGGTTCAACCGGTCCTCGACCGGCTTTGTGTCCACTGCCACAGCCCCGAGAAACCGGAGGGAGGCGTCGTGCTGACAGCCGAACCCGACCAACAATTCTCGCGTTCCTATTGCGAACTGGTTCAATACGTCTCCTACAGCGCCTGGCAAGGACCCGATGGAAACCACGAGCCGCTCACTCGGCCCGATGTGTTTGGATCGAGGGGCAGTCCACTCGTGAAGTTGCTTGAAGCAGGACATGAACAGGTCGTGCTGAACGAGGACGATTGGAACCGCCTCTACACCTGGATTGATGCAAACGCACTGTTCTATGGAACCTTCGATCCAGCAGGGCAGGCACAGCAACTGCGAGGCGAAACGATCGACGGTCCGGCACTCGAGTAGCTCGTCATCCCGAAATGGCTTATCTCTGCGATGAGGGCCGCTTTGCGCCAAGGTAGTGCAGACGAATGGTTGCGCCCTTCTTCCCGCCGTCGATGGGGCGCAAGATCAGACGTTTGCATGCGCCGGTGTATCCGGTGGCCGAAGAGAGCGGCACCTCGTAGGTTCGCACCTGACCATCGGTTTGAATCGGAAAACGACACTCACCCCCGGGAGCATCAAGCCCTTCCCATGCGAGGGTCGCGACATCCTGTTGTGTCTGAAAGGCGGCGCGAATGTACACGGTGGGAAGATCCGCAGCCAGCCAGTACGTATCCGGCCCGACCAGCAGCGGAGTGCCCTCGTCCAGCTTTACGGTCCAGGCGCCATCGAGCGGCCAGCCCTGGTCCGAAGCATGACGTAGCGTCCAGCTCTGACGGTTCTTTTCGAACGAGTAGTCAGGCAGGTCAGATCCCTTTCGATTCGTTCGAACGTATTCGCGAATTGCATCCAGCTTGCCTACGATTAATACGTAGTCGTACGTGTACTGGATGTTGTGGTCGAGAATCTCGGAGCGGATCGGCGCGATGTAGCCGGTGGGCGCATCTTGCGGACCGCCCTGACCCGGCTCGCCGGCAAAACCACCGACAAACGTGCAGGTTCCGGGTGACCATACGCCCAAACCGAAATCATCGTCACGTACCAGAGCAGCCCAGTTCTCCGTGGCATACCAATGGTCCCACGGCCCACCTTCCACCTGGTCAGGCGCGCCGCTGCGCCAAACCTTGGTGATCTGCCGCAAGTCCTCGCCGGCAAACGGCGCCGTGCCCGCATACGTGAAAAGCCGATAGTAGTTTCCGTTGGTGTATACGGCAGGCAACTCCTGTCCCCGCGCAGGATACTGAGTCGTGTCGGAGCGCGCGTTGTTGATCTGGCTCTTCACGTGTACTGTGTTCGCCTCCAGCCGGATCCACGTCTCAAAGGTGCATTCGCCCGGTTCGTTGTTCAGTGGCCATTGCATCGGAATGCACTTCACGTACAGCGACTTCCCATCGTTCTCATGCTCGATGACTCTCGATCGATTTCCGAAACAGTCACCGGATTGGATCGGGTTCCACCCCAAAAATCGCCAGGTCGAGTTGGGTTGCTTGCCATTCGGAACAAACGGCGTTGGCCCCGAATAGAAGGACATCTGCACCTGCCGACCCCAGTCGTAGCTGTTGATGATGTTTTCCTTCGAATTCGACGGTGAGACATGTGTGATGGCGCCGCCAAGATCCAGGTTGATCCCCACACGAATCGTCCCATTGTCGACAAAACTCATGCCGTGGAATTCTTCCGCGGATACGTACTCCACCGTCAATGCGATCGCCATAAGACCGATGATCATGTTGCGCATGGCGGCCCCCATTCCTATTTCGTTTCTCGCCGTGAAGGAAAGCGAACTCTGGGAAAGCGAACTCTGTCTCCTTTTTGACAGATTGGGCAAGCTCTCGACAGCCCAATCCGCCAGAAAGGAGGCAGAGTTGAATGGCTCCGAATCGTTTAACCGCGTGGGCAACGCCCCGCGCGTAGGACCCGCGTGGAAGACGCCCCGCGCGTACGAACCGTGTGGACAACGCCCCACGCAGCTCGCGCGGCCCGCTGGGCACGCGGTTAAACGAGCGATGCGACACGTAGGACCCGCGTGGAAGACGCCCCGCGCGTAGGACCCGCGTGGACAACGCCCCGCGCGTACGAACCGTGTGGACAACGCCCCACGCAGCTCGCGCGGCCCGCTGGGCACGCGGTTAAACGAGCCAGGGGACGCGCGCGAATATTGACGACTCCGGCTCAGTGATAGGTGATCCAGCCATCTGGTGCGATGCCGCCAAATGGTGTAACGAAGCGCCAGCTCTGTCTTGGTTTACCCTCCTTGATCGGGTTGTCTTCCACATAGCGGACGGCATTTTCTACATCCGCTTCATTATCGAGGAAGACCCGCCAGCAGTGTTCGTTCCACGGACTGGGGGCGATTGTACAATTGGATTGCGCCGCCAGGGGGTACAGTTGCTCGCGTTTCAGTTGCTTGGTCGCCTCTCCCTTGAGAAGTCCGACGATGAATTCCACCTTGAAACGATGACGTGCGATGACTGCGTGCACGTGCTCGGGTAATATCGAGCAGGCCCATAACGTGAATCCCGACTTGCGACAGGCATTTTCAAAGCCGTTTGCGACCGCCCGCAACTGGAGATCCGTGAATCGGACTGGTGGGTACCTCAGAGCACACTTCGCCTCGACTCGCTGCGCCTCCTCTGCCGGACTCAGCTGCTTTCTGGCAGTCGACTTCGTCGCTTTGCCGAACCGCGCCAATTCCCATCTGCCCACGAACTCCGACCACGATCCTCGCGGATCATTCGGCAGCCAGAAGCCGTACGCGCCAAAAATCACGTGATACGCGTGCACCATCGATACCACCTCCATCGTTTAACCGCGTGGGCAACGCCCCGCGCGCGATTGTGCTTATCTGCCACACCGCGTCCCGCTATCCGGCCCGTCTCGCGCGGCCCGCTGGGCACGCGGTTAAACGAGCGATGTGGCGCGTAGGACCCGCGTGGACAACGCCCCGCGCGCACGAATCGTTTAACCGCGTGGGCAACGCCCCGCGCGCGATTGTGCTTATCTGCCACACCGCGTCCCGCTATCCGGCCCGTCTCGCGCGGCCCGCTGGGCACGCGGTTAAACGAGCGATGGGACACGATCGGCCATACGTTTGCAGAGGGGGAGTCTAGCCGATGATCCACGTGCACGAAAAAGAGAGTTGAGAGTTTGAAGGCGAAACCGGAATCTCTGCCGCGTCAGCGGCGTGCTAGGGATGTACAGCAAACGAAATCAAGTTCGCTAAGATCCTGTCCGCAACCGGATCTTTGCCCAAGTTCTCAACGAGTCGCAACTGCGAGACAATGACCCGACCCGCACCTTTGCGCACGACAGCCAGGTCCGCTCCCCACCAGGATTCGCCGGGCCCTGAATAGTGCAACTTGTGGTCCTCAGAGAACCACTGAAAGCCGATCGATGCGACGATCGGTTCTCCGTCCAAATCGCGCAGTGTCTGCCTCGCCCAAACGTTTTCGTAGACGTCGCGCATCATGCCACCAGTGGGGAGGCCCGAAAACAGTGGATGTTCGCGAACCAAGTGGGGAATGCAGGTCCAGAGACCCTGGGCCGGCTCGACGCGGGCCGCAAACGGAACTGTCGGCGATTGAACCTGATTCGGATCGTCGCCTAGCTTGTTTTGGCCCACACCCCGTATGTAGACCGCGGTCCCACCGGCCTCGATAAAACGCATCAGTTCGTCAAATCGTTGCTGCTCCGTCGCCGAATTCGCCGTCGCACGGGTAACGAACACGGGAATCGATTGGCGCGTCGAGGCATCGAATTCCACCACGTCGACGCCCCGTTGCTCCAGGAAACGAGTGAACGGCCCATCCAGATCCAACACAGCGATCTGCGCTGCGGGGAGCGCCAAGTCCTGTTCGGCGAACACATCGAAGTCGTACGTGTTTTCTGTCACGACGGTTCCGTCTGCTGCGGCGGCACTCGCCATGATCGTGTAACCGCCACTCAGCGCTTTTGTGTCGAGTCCTTGCTCAAACAGATTTGAGACGCCGGGTTTCCATCGATGGTCGATGGCTTTGTCGAGAATCGTCTGTCCGGATTGTGACACGATTCGAACCGACAGCGTGACATCCAACTCGTCCAGGTCGTTGATGCCGGATAGTTTCAAATCTCCTCCGCGAGATGCGTAGATATTGCGAGGCAGCATGCGAATCGCAATGATCCGCGGCTGGTTGGCCGCCTTGGTGGCTTCATAAGCAAACGTCTTCGGATTGCGCCAGAGATCGATCAGACCGGCGCCCAGGATCCAGTCGCCCGCTGCGAGCGCATGAATACAATACCCAGCGACGTCCGGATTCGAGCGCACGGCCTCGATCATGCGTTTGTTGGCTGCGCCATGAATCGCTTGCTGGTCCAGACAGAATTTTTCGAAGTCCGGGTAGAGATCGTCAAAACCGCTTTCCCGAAGCATGCGCCGCTGGTCTTCCGCCAGCCGATGATGGTAGCGATAGGCGGGAGTCAACGAATTGCCGTCGTGCTGGAACCGCTGATTAGTGTCGACCAAATTGGGCAGGCTGCCGTAACCGAGCTCCGAAACGAACGACATCAGGCCGGGAACGACGTTTCGCCCGGGTGCATTCGCTTCAAGTCCACTGGCCGTCTTTTCGTCCTCCGTCAGGCCGATGCATAGAAAACCGTCGTAAAGCCGTTTGTTGATGAATGGTCCGGGGTAAGTGTGAATGTCGTTAAATCGAATCGGTTCGTACTCGTTGGGCAGATACATCCGAGCTCCGAAGGCCCAACCACCCGACTCGTCCAGGATCAGCCGCGTCGGGTCTAGTTCTCGAGTCAACAACGCCATGGGCCGCATCATCTGTTTGAGGATGGGTCGGTGGAGTTCATTGAAAAGTTCCCACTGAACGACGCAGGTACGATTCCGGTCGCGACGTATGCTTTCCCGAATCTCACGTTCAACTCGGGCGGCCAGATACGGCGTCGATAAGGGTAATCCCATACATTCGAGTACAGGACTGCCGACAACCAGCACGCCCATCTCATCCGCAAGGTCCAGCCACATCGGCGCCGGAGGACGCCGCCAAGGCCGAATCATGTTGAATCCGGCCTCCCTGGCCAACTGAATCTCACGCACGGCCATATCACGGCTGTCGGGATAAGCGATCCTGTTCGGGTACAAGCCCTCGAAAAACGTCGCCTTCAGATAGAGTGGTTTGCCGTTTAAGTAAAACTGCTTGTCGCGAATCGTGAATTCACGCATGCCGAATCGCGAGGACCAGCTGTCTGATCCGACGAGTTCTACATCGGCATGGTACAAGTGAGGCTCGTCGGGAGACCAATACTGGGCGTCGGGGACTTCTAGCCTCTCCGTAACCTCGCTCACACCGGGTCGAAGAGAGACTGCGCGGACAGACTTGGACACGGTTCGATCGGGATCCTTTGCCGATCGAATCCTCGTGACTAGCTGGACAGACCGGCTGGTCGAGCCTGTGTTCTCCAGTTCCAAATGGAACGTGACGGAGTCATCTGCGATCCTGGGGATGAGAAAGACATCGTTAACTTGTGTTTCGCCGGTTGCCACCAAGCGGACCGACTGCCAAATCCCGCCGGTGATGCCCCCTCGCCATTGCGGAGTCTCCAGCGGTCCAATGCCATCCACGCGTTTGTTCTGAAGGATGATCGGTCCGACCACGCGGAGAATCAGTGTGTTTTCCGTGCCTGGTTGAAGGAGACTCGTTACCGAGAACTCAAAGGGTGTGAAACCGCCTTCGTGAAACCCGACCACTTCGCCGTTCAGCCAAACTTCGGCGAGGTAATTGACTGCATCGAATTGCAGGCGAATTGCCTTGCCGGCCCAGTCCGCTGGAAGTTGGAACTTGCGCCGGTAGAAGGCCACGCCTTCGTAATCTCGCTCGTACTCTTCCCAGCAACTCGGTACTTGAATGCGGCGGATCGAAGCCTGCTTGGAGAATTCGCTGTCAAGGTGCCAGTCCGCCTCACGCCCTTCGTTTTCGGCGTCGAAGAGGATTTCCCAATCTCCATCGAGTGATTGCACAATCCTTCCATCGGCCACGGCGGATACGGGCGTACAAAGGACCGCCGCAACGACAAATAGTCGCCACGGTTTGCAGCACAGCAGCCAGCGGCACACGGACGTCAAGATGCGACGATCTTTATTCATTTCGAGTTCTTGGGTTCCCAAGCGGGTTGAGGTGGAACGTTGCCGGGTTTGGGCAACCTCGCTTGCAGACGCGTGCGGAAGTACGCGAGTCGCTCGGTATGCTCCGGCTTGTCAGCCAGGTTGTCCCACTCGTACGGATCGGTGTTAGTATCGTACTGTTCTTCCATGCCGTTTTCGTACCAAATAGAGCGCCAGTCACAAGACGGCAGCGAGTAGCTTTCACGCGATGGACCGTACTTCTTCCGCCATTTATAGATCGCCGTAATCGACAGCAATGCCCGCTCGGGCGCCTCGTGCAGATGGAATTTCTTACGAGCCTGGAGCATTTCGGCTGCGGAATCGGCCGGTAGCCAGATCCATTGTGCTTTCCACTTTGGCAGGCTCGGTTCTGCCAACGTCGAGCCCCAACGGCCGGCCGGCTACCCCGCAAGCGTGCCTGCCGTGAGCACTATGATTGCGATGATCCACGCCACGTACGCAGCGACTCGAAGTGTCGTCTTTGTCTGGGGCATCGACTCTGCCTCCCGGCCAGAATGCCGTTCGGCTCTGAATTCGCCTGACACAAGGCGTTCGCAGATTCTTGCGGCCAGACGAACAGAATGCCACGAAGCTCAAGTCGCCGAATTTGCATCGCGACGTTGGTACGATTACGAGACGCCTTTCGAAGCGTATCGGGCGGGAGACTACGCTGCCCTTCATGACATGGGAAGCCGCCTTCAAACCAAGCGCGTTGCTGCGCACTGACGTCGGCTACTCGGGCGGAGTCGAACGGCAATGAGTCCGCTCAGTCCCAACGCAATCCAAACGGCGAAGCTCGCCGGCTCGGGAGTCACCAAATCAGAACGCGAGGGGCTGCCAAAGGCGATGCCGACAGGATTCGCCTCGACCCACTCGAGAAAACCTTCTTCGTCGCCTGCACCCACACTCGTATTCAGAGTCAGAACGATGGTCAGTGGCGACTGTTCTGCACGCTGACCTCCAGCTGCAACGGCAGCAACCGAATCGCTTAAGATTCCAAAATCCGGACCGCCCACGTGGGGACTGCCACCAAGGTTGCCTGTCGGAAGAAACCGAGTTCCGACGTCTGCCACGACCGTTCCCACTACGTTGCCGTACGTCAGCACCGATGGTGATCCATCGAAATGCCCCGAATTGACGGTGTTTGCAAATCCCCATTCTGGGCTTACGTCGGTCGTTCCACTCCAGTTGATCTGGGATCCAGCCTCAACTGTGGCCGTCCCGCCGACGATCGAGAATCCAGTGGGAAGCGTGAACCCAACGCCCGTCAACAGGTTGCCGGCGCCACTGCCTTCCGCCACGACACCTGCGGAAGTATTCGTCAACACGATGGTCAGCAGGTCGCCGGAGACGGTCATGTCGACCGTACCCGACAGGACAGCGGCATTTCCCGCGTCACCTTGGAACAGAACCTCATCCACTGTCAGCAGCGAGGCCGGGGACGTACCGGGGACCGTCAACACGCTGATCGTCACCGCGATCAACGCGGTCAATTCTCTGTAGTTCATTGCGCTTTTACCCAGCTCGGGTTGAGTCGTGATAAGAAACCGAGGTGCCAATCGTTGCTTCGAGGCCTGAACAGGCCTGAGACTGACATTCGATACTAATTCGAGTCGGCTGCTTTGCAAACAAATCGGGCCGGACGGCCATACATTCGTCACAACCGTCAGTATGAGTCCATCAACTCATGTTGGGTGTGTAGGGTTCTGGCACTCCTCGTCGGGCGGTTCGATGTTGGATTCGCGCTGTGAATCGTTGCCGCCGTCAATGAATTTGTCTCCCTCGCCCCCATTTTTGACCGAATTAGTGTCCTGTACGGCCTCCATTCTGCCGCTGTGCGTTACGACTGGCTTGTGTGCCCATTCAAGACGTGCTTCCGGTCGTCCGCGGAAAAGAATTGCGGTGTCTCGTAACAAGCGGCCGCGAGTTCCATCGGATTCTCAACCATGTCAAGCTCCAACGCAAAGCCATTGATTGTGATGCTTTGCGGCGGCGTCATCTCTCTGTTCGGAGTACCACTCTCGACGGCGCAAACCACAACGCCTCATGCAAGCAACGCGATTGCCAGCGTGGGTGATTCGGCATCGTCCGACTGCTTTGAGGACGATCTTGCAACGGGCTCGCGGTGGCGAAACCATTTGACGAAATGCAGCGGCATTTCAATCCATCCGGTGTATTACGGCGAGCTCTTCACAAACACCCGAGGCGGAATCTCGACCAACGGGGCTACGCAATATCAGGCGTTAATGGATCTGGGCTTCGAGTGGGACTTCGACGAGGCCGAGTTCGGTCTACCCGGCAAGTTCTATCTGCTAGCACAGAACACGCACGGCCGCGGCATCACGGAGGATTTCGTCGGCGATACGCAAGTCGTCAGCAACATTGATTCGTTTCGGAACATCACGCGAGTCAGTGAGTATTGGTGGGAACTTAATTTGCTGGATGACGCGGTCACCGTTCGGCTGGGAAAACAGGATATCAATCAGGAGTTCCTCTTGATCAACTTGGCGGCCGACTTCATTCAGTCGACTTTCGGCTTGAGTCCCTCGACGGCTTTTCCGACGTATCCCGATCCCTCCATGGCGGCCGTGGTCCTGGTGCAACTCGACGAAGCGTGGCGGCTGAAAGCGGGCGTGTGGGACGCCTTCGCACCCGGCGGCGGCTGGGGCTTTTCCGGCAACGACTCGGTGGTGGTCATTGGCGAGCTGGAACATACGTATGCGTTGGGCAACGGAACCTTTCCCGGTACGATCGCGGTGGGAGCGGTTTATGAGTCCGCGGGTGAGATTGCCGGCGAGCCGGTCTCCGCCGTTCACGAATACAATCTTCAAATTGAACAACTCATCTTTCGAGAAACCAGCGACACCGACGACGTGATCCAGGGGCTGGGCATCTTCGCCGGCTATTACCCGCGCTTCCCGGGCTCGCAGATTATCGCCGAGTCGATCGGCGATAGCTTTGTGGTCGGAGCCATCTATACCGGACTCATCCCGCGTCGGGACGAGGACGTCTTAGGCGCAGGGCTGGCCTGGACGGAACTGTTCCGAGGTGGAACGAACCAGGAAACGGTCTTCGAGCTCTTCTACCGCGTCCAGCTCAAACCGCGCGTCGCGATCCAGCCGGACCTGCAATACATCGCGTCGCCTTCCGGAATCCACTCCGATGCGTTGGCGGTTGGTATGCGTTTCCAGTTGGAGTTCTAGGCTTTGTCTCAAGAACCCACGTCAACGTAGGCCGACTAGTCTGTACGTGTTTAGCCTGCATGCGCTGCGGTGCGCGGGCAGCAGTGAACTCACTCTCCCTCTGGGAGAGTCGGGCCGCAGGCCCGGAGAGGGCGGAGTGGCGGAACGCGCTCGGCGCGTATTGCTCGTTCACCAAAGACCCTCCCCGGCCGCTGCGCGTCCGACCCTCCCGCGAGCGGGAGGGTGAAGTAACTGCTTCCGAAGCAGTAACGTAAAAGCCGCACGGCCGCCGAGCGGGAGGGTGTGTTGGAGGAGGTGTTCTCCCGCGCTCTCTCGCATCTCTTCGGGAGGACGGCGGAACACGGCACCGAATCCCATGCGTACAGGTGGAACACGTACACTTGGCTCAAGTCGGCCTACAGTTTTGAGACAAATCCTCGATCCGGCGAAGTCGACAGACTATGCCGAGATGGATCGCAACACCAATGGCTCGGCAGGGAGCATAAAGCTTCTGCCGAGCCCGTGAGAAAACGAGAATCCAATCGACCCCGACGGACGGGACTACCTACAGAACTTACAGCGTCATGTTCACGCGCAGCCCATAGATCAGTGCGTCGTTGGCGATGCCGCGATTGCCAGGACGAATGAACTGCACATCGGGCGTGACATTCAGCCAGGGCGTGACCTGGACGTTGTAGAACAGTTCCACACCGGTGCCATCCTGCGGGTTGAACAACAGTCGCGGAAGTGGACCAAACTCGTTACTCGCACCGACGTAATACCAGCCGAGACCCCAGTTGTCCTGGTAGCGCAACGGGCTGTTGCCGCCCAGGCCGGCGCTCAAGAAGTAGCGGAGCGGCGTCGGGTTGCCGTCACTGATGGAGGCACGGCCGAACAGCCCCCAACCGCGCGGGTCCTTTTTGGGTCCGATACCTGGACGTTCGCCGGGAAATGTTCCTAAGTACTGGTCAAAACCGTAGTAGATCGTGTACGAATCCGACAGAGTCGGGAATCCGGGCACGGGGTCGTACGGGTAGTCGCCGGGCGGGGGCTCGGCAAACGCCAAGTCGGTCAGGTCCACATGCTTCCAGATTCCGCCGATGTGTTGCTCTCCCGG
>CAZFWV010000086.1:0-22026 GCA_964522605.1 uncultured Pirellulaceae bacterium | reverse complement strand
CCGACCCGTCTCCGGCCAATCGTACGTCCACCGCAGCGCGTCCGCCACGGTCTGCGTGACCTCAGCAAAATTGACCGGCTTCGCCAGCACGCGGAACGCTTGCGCGCGGCGACGCAATTCCTCGTCCAAATGCCCAGAAATCAAGATGCAGGGCAGCCGAGAAGAAAAATCCTTGATGCGCTCGATTGCCTCCAGCCCCGTGAGGCGCGGCATGTGATGATCGATCAAAACCAGATGGACTTCATCCCGCTGGACGATCTGCACCGCCTCCTGACCATCGGCGGCCAGCAACGTGTGGTAACCCCGACGTCGAAAGACCTCACGAAGCGTCTCCCGCAGGTCGCGGTCATCATCAGTAATCAGTAGCGAGGGAAATCGTACCATTCCGCCGGTCTCCTGCCTGGGCAGTCGCATCCAGCCCGCAACGAACCGACCAGCAACTCCGGTGCCAGGAGCGTGTCCAACACGGCCTTGTTTGCCGTAACTCTACATCGGTGAATCACTTGTAGCCTATGCACCACTTGAGAGAGCGTCAAACAAAAGAACTCAGGTAGTTTAGAGAAGCGGGCCCTTGTTGCCATTTTGACAGTCTCGTGCCCATTCGGGCGTCAGGCGGTGATTCGGGCCATTTTCACCGCGTTTTTCGGACGGCATAATCGTGCCAAGCGGCAGAACACGCTGCCGGGCCCGCTCGCGTCCTTGAAATAATGCGGGATTCTGGGCTGGAACGGATACCGCTCAGCGGACAAACTAACTTTTCGTGAACTGCCCGAAATGAGGGAGGACTCGGGGCGGTTCGAAAAACAGAGTCGTCTTTCCGGAACCGAATTGCCCGGAATGGCTATTTGGCAGGGGCCATTCCCACGAAGTGTGAGTTGAATAAAGGATCGAGGTCAGACATGAACGAGACCCAGAAAAAACCATTGACGAAAACGGAGGTCATTGCTGCGTTGGCAAGCGGAACGGGGCTGACCAAGCAGCAGGTAACCGCCCTACTGGACGAGCTCGTCACGCTCATCGGCGACAACCTGAAGCCGGACGGACCGGGCGTCTTCAATCTGCCCGGATTGATGAAGGTCCGAGTCGTGCGAAAGCCGGCCGAGCCGGAGCGGAAGGGCATCAATCCCTTCACGAAGGAAGAAACCGTGTTCAAGGCCAAGCCGGCACGGAGCATCGTGAAGATCAGTGCTCTGAAGCGTCTCAAGGACGCCGTCTAGTGGATTGCACAGCGTTTTGAGCCGTCCACCGTAGTGGGATCAAGGCACCGTCGTCGCACGGTGCCTTTTTTCTTTTCTTTCGATCGCGTTTCCGTGCGGTTCCAAACGGTGAATCGCCTAGTCCAAAGATGCGAAGGACGCTCTTTCGACCCAGCCCTCCTCCCCATCGAAGTCGTGCAGTTTATAAGTTGTTGGTTCGGAGGAAATTACAGCACCGGCCCAGTCGCGATTCGTTTAACCGCGCGGGCATCGCCCCGCGGGTCGCGGGAAATCCTCCGCGGCCCGTTGGGCACGCGGTTAAACGAGCGGAATGAGATGCCGAAGTTATTTCTGAGTCACCCGTAAGCCGCACGACCTCCGAGCGGGAGGGTGTATCAACCCCTTACGAGCCGGAAAGCTAAAAGCTGCACGCCCCCGTTCATGCTGCGGCTTGGGAGTCGGTCCCGGATTGCCATCGCATTTGAGCCCCGTATACTAATCGGGGTTTTTACTTGGCCATGCAGTGAGGCAAATCCGTGAACGATGCAACGGCGGTGGCGGAGTCGTCCTGGTGGGTGCGGAATGAGTTTCTGCTGCGACGCCTGCATTCTTTGAGTGGGCTTGTTCCGGTGGGTGCGTTCATGGTGGTGCACCTGATCGTGAACGCCAGCTTATTGAATGAGAATTCCGCAGCAACGTTTCAAGCGAATGTGCTGCGGATCCATGGGCTCGGGCGTCTGCTCTGGGTCGTCGAATGGATGTTCATTTTTCTGCCGTTGATCTTTCACGGCGTCTTAGGACTGATCATCATTCGCGGCGCGATTCCGAATACGAGTACGTACTCGTACAGCAGCAACGTACGGTACACGTTACAGCGGGTGACGGGAATCGTGGCCTTCTTGTTCATCGCTTGGCATGTGTTCCACATGCATGGCTGGTTTCATTTCGAGGGCTGGATCCGCATGGCGCGATCGATGGAAGCAGGATCGCTTTTCCGGCCATTCAACGCCGCGTCGTCCGTATTTGTCGCGATGCGTAATCCGGTAGTGGCCCTGCTCTACGCCGTCGGCATCCTGGCGTCGGTCTTCCACCTCGCCAACGGGCTGTGGACGATGGGAATCACCTGGGGTCTCTGGACTTCTCCCGCCGGCCAGCGCCGCGCCAACTGGGTTTCGCTGCTGTTCGGCGGTGTGCTGGCGGTGGTGGGCATTTCCGCTCTCGTCGGCACTCAGCCGACATGGCGTTTGGGCGAGGAACGCAAGTTCGAACTCATCGTAGAGGACGCCGTACTGAGTGAGAATCGAATGGTGGATGCGAAGCACGATGCGGAACAGATTACAGAAGACGAGATGGAACACAAACAATGGAATGCAGAGGACCCCGACATCCAAGGTATTGACGATAAGAATTTGAGGGATGCGTTGTTAAACGTGCTCGGGTCGACTGCAACGGAGGATGCAGCACCGTTCTCGGACGCCGCGGACTCGTCACCCGCATCAACGCACTAGCATCCTCCTTCACGGGCAAGGATAATTCCCTTCGCCTCCCGAATCCTGGAGCTTCACGAGAAATGTCGAAACAGCGTGTGATGATTGTGGGCGGCGGATTGGCCGGTCTGTCGGCCGCGATGAAGCTGGCCGAACTCGGGATTCCGGTCGACCTGATGAGCCTGACGCCTGTGAAACGCTCGCACAGTGTCTGTGCTCAGGGAGGGATCAACAGCGTCAACGATCAGACGCGCCAATTGGGGGACAGCGAATGGAAACACTTCGATGACACGGTGTACGGAGGTGATTTCCTCCAGCACCAGCCACCCGTGAAAGAGATGGCTTATTGGGCGCCGAAGATCATCGATTTAATGGACCGTCTGGGGGTGCCCTTCAATCGGACCTCGGAAGGCTTCATGGATCGCCGCCGGTTCGGAGGCACGCTGTACAAGCGAACCGCCTTCGCCGGAGCCACGACGGGCCAGCAACTCCTCTATGCGCTCGACGAACAGGTGCGCCGCTGGGAAACGACGGGACTGATTCAGAAATACGTTTCCTGGGATTTTCTGGGCCCCATCGTCGACGAGCAGGGAATCTGCCGCGGATGCACCGCCCAAAATCTGGTCACGATGGAGATTCGCGCCTTCCCCGCCGACGCACTCATTATCGCTTCCGGCGGCTGCGGACTGATCTATGGCCGCTCCACGATGTCGATGGCCTGCACCGGAAGCGCCGTCAGTCGCTGCTATCAAGCGGGCGTCAAGTACGGGAATCCGGAATTTGTGCAGGTCCATCCCACCGCGATTCCGGGCGCCGACAAGTTGCGGCTGATGAGTGAATCGGCACGCGGGGAAGGAGGCCGAGTGTGGGTTCCACGAAAGCCGCAGGATTCCCGTGACCCACGGCAGATTCCTGAAGAAGAACGGTACTACTTCCTGGAGGAGCGGTATCCCACCTATGGTAATCTCGTGCCCCGGGACATTGCGACGCGAGAAATCTTCGATGTGTGCGTGCACGAAGGGCTGAGCGTCGAGGCCGATCGGCCTTGTGTCTATCTGGATTTGACGCACATCGAACGGAGCGAACTCGATCGCAAACTGGGCGGGATCCTGGAAATCTACGAGAAGTTCCAAGGGGTCGATCCGCGGGACATCCCAATGAAGATCTTTCCCGCAGTGCACTACAGCATGGGAGGGCTCTGGGTCGACTATCACCGGAATCGCGAGGGAGGACTGGAGCCGGGGTCGCCACGCAATCAAGTCACCAATATCCCAGGACTCTACGCAATCGGCGAGTGCGACTATCAGTACCACGGGGCAAACCGACTGGGCGCCAATTCGTTGTTGAGTTGCATTTTCTCCGGCCTCTTCGTCGCGCCCGGCATCGAGAACTGGCTCAAGTCGTTGAACACTGGAGCGGCGGCGGAACAACCCGCCTCGCTGTTCCAAGGTGCGACCCAGCACCATCAGCAGATTCACAACCAACTGCTGAATCGCAATCGAGAAGGCGGGGACAACCCGTATCAGCTCCACCAGGAACTGGGCAATCTGATGACGAAGGTTGCCACCGTCGTACGACACAACAAGAATCTTCAAGAGGCCTATGATACCGTCGGCGAAATGAAAGAGCGCGCATCGCGCTGCTCGATTTCCGATACAGGACAATGGACGAACCAGAATGTCGTGTTCACCAAGGCCCTGATCGACATGTTTCCTGTGGCGCAGGCGATTTTGTTGGGCGCGCTACAGCGGGACGAGTGCCGCGGAGCCCATTTTAAGCCGGAATTCGCCCCCGAGGGAATTCAGGCCGACGAACCGGAAGAGCGGACTCGTCAGGCGGAGCAATGGTGTGACGACTTCGAAGCGAACAACCAGCGATGGCTCAAGTCGACCGTTGCGACATGGAGTCCGGATCATCCGGTACTGACGTATGAGGAGGTCGACACGAGTCTGATTCCGCCCCGCCCGCGACTGTATGGCCTGCGAGGCGGCGAGATCATCGACGAAGTGTGGAAGAAACGACAGTCCCAGCGAAAACAACAGGCTGCCTATGATGGGGTCCCCTACGTCGGATAGACTTGCCGAGCCGGATCGATGACCGGGATCACAGAACCTTTTGGGCGCTAAGCATCCGAGACCGACCGATGATTGATGTAGCCAACCAGGGCAAAGCAACCCCCCGCTCCTTCGACGTCCGCATTTTGAGGCAGGACGGCCCGGGACAATCCAGTTACTGGGAACGCCACCGTGTCGTGCGCGAACCCGACATGAACGTCATTAGCGTTCTGCAGCGGATCGCCGCGCAAGCACGCACCGCCGACGGTCGACCGGTTGCTCCCGTCGCCTGGGACTGCAACTGCCTGGAAGAAGTCTGCGGCGCCTGTACGATGGTCGTCAACGGTCGCGTCCGCCAGGCGTGCTCGGCGCTAGTCGATCAACTGCTGGAAGATCATCCAGGCGAGATCGAACTCCGCCCGATGAGCAAGTTTCCGGTGATTCGGGACCTCGTCGTCGAGCGATCGCGTCTGTTCCAGGCGTTGCGCCGCGTCCGTGCCTGGGTCGCCGTCGACAGTTACATGGATCTCGGTCCGGGGCCCCGCCGACCGCGCGATCAGCAAGAAGAAGCCTATCCGTTAAGTAAATGCATGAGTTGCGGCTGCTGCCTGGAGGCATGTCCGCAGTACTCCAAGGTGGAAGTCGCACAGCAGGAAGGCGAAAGCGAGACCGACTATATCGCGAGAAAATCCCGCGCATATGCCCACGCGTTCCTGGGAGCTCACGCCATCAGTCAGGCCATGCTCTTCAATTCCCACCCCTGCGGCGACATGGAAGCCGCGGAACGACTCGAGGCGCTCGCGGCCCCCGGGGGAATCCAACTCTGCGGAAATGCTCAGAACTGCGTCGCCGTTTGCCCCAAGGAGATTCCGCTGACCACCTCGATCGCCAAAGCGGGTCGCGCGACGACGGTCCACAAATTGAAGAAGTGGTTCGACGGTTAAGCTGGCGCCAGGATGACGAAAGAGCGACCTCGGACTACCGAGCGCCGACCAATTCTTCTTTCTTCCGCTGCGCGACAATCTCGTCCTGAATCTTCCGCGGGACTCGTTTGTAGCTGGCCAGCTCCATGGTGAAGGTGCCTTGCCCCTGCGTTTGACTGCGCAGGTCGGTGGAGTAACCAAAGGTCTCGGCCAGCGGCACTTCGGCGGTGATGATCACCATCTCCCCCTGCATCTCGCTACCCAGAATGATCCCTCGACGGCTGATCAGGTCACCGGTGACCGCTCCCTGAAAACCGCTTGGGCATTCGACTTCCATCTTCATCACGGGCTCGAGCAGCACCGGCTTGGTCTGCAGAAAGGTCTCGGTGAAGCAATTCCGCGCACAGATTTGGAAGGCCATGTCGGAGCTGTCCACTTCGTGATAGGACCCGTCATTCAAGACGCCCCGAATGCCAAGGATGGGGAAGCCCGCAACGGGCCCCTTTGGAAGGCAGTTGCGGAAGCCTTTCTCCACGGAGGGAATATATTCCTTCGGAATGCGACCGCCGACAACGTTCTCCTCGAAGATAAACTCCTCCGTCGAACCTTCTTCGAGCGGTTCCAGCCGTCCCACGATGTGGGCAAACTGCCCGGAACCACCGGTCTGCTTCTTGTGACGGAAGTCGAAATCCGCGACGCTCGTCGGCGCCTCCCGGTAGCTGACCTTCGGTGCACCGACGTCGACTTGGACGTTGTACTCACGCCGAATCCGCTCGACGTAAACCTCCAGATGCAACTCGCCCATGCCCGCCATCAGCGTTTCGCCCGTCTCTTCGTCGGTCGACACGCGGAAGGTCGGATCTTCCTTGCGAAACCGCGCCAGGGCTTTGCCGAGCCGATCCGCATCCGATCGTTGGCGAGGACTGACCGCCACGCGAATGACAGGCTCCGGCACAAACATATTTTCGAGCGTGCAGTACTTGGACTTACCGGCGTAGGTATCTCCACTGGCGCATTCGATGCCCATCACCGCCACGATGTCACCTGCCGTGGCGCTATCGATCTCCTCCCGCTTGTCCGCATGCATCCGCAAGATGCGGCTGAAACGTTCCTTCCGCCCCGTGCGTTGATTGAAATACTGCTGCCCCTTTTCGATGCGTCCTTGATAGATCCGCACAAACGTCAACTGACCATAAGGATCGTCGACGATTTTGAAGGCCATCCCCACAAACGGCCGTTCCGAATCCGGATACAACTCCACCCGTCGGTCCTGGTCGTCGCAATCGAGTGCGTAAATCTGCCGGTCGAGAGGCGAAGGCAAATAGCGGACAATCGCGTTAAGCAACGGCTGAACGCCCTTATTGCGATAGGCGGTGCCGAGGAACACGGGCGTAATCTCTTCATTTCGCACCGCATCCCGCAGCACTTGGTGAATCAGCTCTTCCGGTACCTCTTCCTCCGACAACAGCAGTTCCATCAGCTCGTCGCTGAACATCGAGAGCGACTCGAGCATCGACTGCCGAGACTGCTGGGCCTCGGCCATCATGTTGGCGGGAATCGAATCGGTCCGTACGGTCTCTCCATCCTTCCCGTCGAAATAGAGCGCTTGCAGCGTAATCAGATCGATGACACCCTCAAAATCTTCGCCGGCCCCGAGAGGCAATTGCATCAGGAGTGCCTCCACTCCTAATTTGTCACGCACCTGCTGGGTGACGCGCAACGGGTCGGCCCCCGTCCGATCCATCTTGTTGATAAAGGCCAGGCGTGGCACATGGTATCGTTTCATCTGTCGGTCGACGGTGATCGACTGCGACTGAACGCCTCCCACCGCACACAGGACGAGCACCGCCCCATCTAAGACACGCAGACTCCGCTCGACCTCGACCGTAAAGTCGACGTGCCCCGGCGTATCAATCAGATTGATCTGCTGGTCTTTCCACTGGACGCAGGTGGCGGCGCTGGTGATGGTGATCCCGCGCTCTTTTTCGAGCTCCATGTGATCCATCGTGGCCCCATCGCCCCCGCCCCGCACCTCCTCCATCTTGTGAATTCGGCCTGTGTAGAACAGGATCCGTTCACTGAGCGTCGTCTTACCCGAGTCGATATGGGCCGAAATACCGATATTCCGTATGTTGCGCAGATCCATGGAAACTCACAAACTGAAGGGGAACAGGAATCACCCGTTAGACCGGGTTCCGACCAAAGCACTGCCACGGAGAGCCAGTCCCCCCGGGGATTGGGGACGCCTCACGCAGCGTGGTGGGGTGACCACGCACAGATGGGCGATTATGCCACATCTTAGTGGGTTTCGTCTATCGGGAAAGGAGGTCCACGGGAAGAATCAGCGTGCCGAGTCCCGGAAGGGTTGGTTTTGCTGGTACATGGCCAGGCGCTGGCGCAGCTCCGGAACGGCGTCCTGGGGAGCGTTCGTCAGGGCCTGCTCCAGGGATCGCTGGGCGGCCGAGAATTGCTCCGCATTCGCCTGAGCCGCGGCAAGCGTATCGAGATACCGATAGTCGTTGGAGCCATCCAGCTGGATGGCTCGTTGGGCAGCCCGAAGGGCCATTTCGGCGTCTCGGAAGCGAGGATCGGGACAAGTTGCCATCAACCAAGCTGCGCTCTGGTAGGCGCGTCCCAAGGACTTGTCGAGACTGATGGCCATCATGTAGTCGCGACCGGCGGGTTCCCACTTGCCCAGGAAGGCGGACAGATCAGCTCGATCCGCATAGGCAACCGCGTTGTTGGGATCTTGCCGAATCACGTCATCGAAGTCCCGCATGGCCTCGGCAAACCGCCGTTCGTAGAACCGCGAATGGGCACGTCCCAGTCGGGCCGCCGTGTCGGTAGGATCCAGCTGGAGCACGGCGGAGTACTCTTGATCCGCCTCTTCCGCGCGACCTTCATCGAGCAGCAGTTCCGCGCGATTGAATCGAGAGCTCGTCTGTTGGGGATTTCGCTGAAGGGCCTGGGCAAAGTCGACAATCGCTTCCGCTCGCCTTCCCAACAGCGCGTAACTGACGCCTCGATTGTGAAAGGCTCGCCACTGGGGATCGAGTTGGAGCGAGGAAGTGAAATCCTGGACCGCGGCTTCCTCGGCTTGCCGGGCTTGCGCTTCATTGCCGGACGTGCGGAGGGAAGCGGCCTGCTGAGCCCCAAGCTCTCCCCGGCGGTTCAAGAGCCACGCAGCAAGCTGGTTCAGATATTGCTGATGTTCAGGGACCAGTCCCTGCTGTCGCAATTGGTTGCACATCTGCAACGTTTGATTGATCTGCGACGCACTGGAAGCCTGACGAGCGAAGTCGTAGACGCGATCGATCTGGGCTCGTTGATCCGCAACGGATTGCGAAACCGCATCCAACGGGGCCCCGCCGGCGGTGACCGGGGACCGAAACTGGGCGTTGGCCGTCGAAGCGACGGTCATCCCGACCAGCAGGACCGCAAACCCTACGTCGCGGGATCTCCGTGCATCCTTGCCGTCCATCGTCAAACCCTCCGTGTTTCCGGCAGCTTGTTCGTCGGGCATCCGCCGACGACGTCACTCCTGAGGTTCTGTCATTCGCCAGGGATCCAATGCCTGGCGAAGCGTCGCTTCGGGCAGAATGCCTTTCTCGCGACAGAGTTGACGAATCGTCTTGCCTGTCGCGAATGCTTCTTTCGCCAGCGACGCTGCCTTCTCGTAGCCAATGTGTGGGTTCAGACTCGTCACCATGGCCAGACTCTGTTCGACCGCCGCTTCACATGACGCCGTATTCGCCTCGAGGCCCTCCACACAGAAGTCGACGAAGGCGCGCGTCACACTCGCCAGCAACCGGATGCTCTCCAACGTCGCATGTCCCATAATGGGCATCATAATGTTCAACTGGAACTGTCCCCCAATCGCTCCCGCGACGGACACGGTCTGGTCATTCCCCATGACTCGAGCCGCCACCTGCATGGCGCTTTCACACATCACCGGATTCACCTTGCCCGGCATGATGGAGCTTCCCGGCTGCCGACTGGGCAGTTGCACCTCGAAGAATCCGCAGCGAGGTCCCGAACCGAGGAAGCGAATATTGTTGGCGACATTCATCAGCGTGACAGCAATCGCGCGTAACTGACCGTGGCACTCGACCAGGCCATCGCGCTGCGCATTGGCCTCAAAATGATCCACCGCTTCGCGAAACGCCAGACCGGTCTCCTCCGCAATCTTCTCACTGACGCGCCGGCCGAATTCGGGATGCGTGTTGATCCCGGACCCCACCGCCGTCCCGCCGACGGGCAGTTCGAGAACGGCTTCGATCGCGCGCTGGGCGCGCTCAAGCGACAATTCCAACTGCCGCGCGAAGCCGCCGAATTCCTGTCCCAGACGCAGCGGCGTCGCGTCCATCAGATGCGTCCGCCCGATCTTGATGATCTTGTCCCATTCCTGCGCCTTCGCGGCCAATTGTTCGCGTAAGCGCTGGAGCGCCGGCAGCAGGTCGCGCTGAGTCTCGACGGCCACGGCCACGTGAATGGCCGTCGGAAACGTATCGTTCGTGCTCTGCCCCATGTTGACATGGTCATTCGGATGAATCGGTTTCTCCGCCGCGAACCGATCGCCTTCCAGGATTTCGATTGCCCGATTCGCGATCACTTCGTTGACGTTCATGTTGCTCGACGTTCCCGATCCGGTCTGGAACGTGTCGACGGGAAACTGGTCGTCCAGCTTGCCATCCGCCACATCACGACAGGCGGACAACAGCGCATCCACCTGTTGATCGTTGAGCGGATTCTTGCCCGAACCGGTCAGCTTCCCGAGATCGCGATTGGCAATCGCGCAGGCGTACTTGACGAGTCCCATGGCGTGTACAAGTGCCGTGGGGAGCGGCCAACCCGATATCGGAAAGTTCTCTACCGCTCGCTGGGTCTGCGCACCGTAGTAGGCCAAGGCAGGGACCTGTACGTCCCCCATCGAATCACGCTCAACACGGAACTCCGACATCACTGCACCCCCCAGGCCAACGAATGGTCAACCGATCCTGAATCCTCTAGAAGCAGTCGCGTCAACGAGGCGGACTGCGAAGAGTCCGCAATTCAGCCCGCATGATAGCGGCTGTCCAGGGCACGTCCAAGGTGAATCAGTCCCGCTCAACGTACGGTGTCCAGGACAGGCTCCGCCGCCGTCTTCGGGACCACTGTTGCGGGAGGCATCACCTGAACCGTCGTCGACCCCAGCGCATGACTGCGGTCTTGACCCAGATAGACGCGCAGCACACAAGGCCCGCGCACGGCCTCGGGGATCGGGATGGTCGTCTGAAACCGACGGGAATCGGAGCGGACCGACTGCTGGACAAAATAGTCCTCCCGCGCCCGCTCGTAGACCCCATTCAGGGCCCGCATTCCGGCGTCCGATCCATCGAACTCGGTCCGTGAAGGAGGCGAGAACGTGAATCGCCCACGCGGACAGACCAGCTCCACGACTCCCTCCCCGGTGAGCGGACTGTCACACTCGATCGCCAGCGCTTGGCCCGGCGCGGCGGACCCGGCCGCGCGAACGTCGATCGGCAGGGGTTGCGGCAGCCGAAGCAGCGGGTCTCCCAACAGATTGAACAACAAGACATGCTCGCGGCGTTCTTCCGCAAGTTGGCCCGCGGTCGGACTGGCAACTCGTGCAACCAGATCCAGCCAGGATGCATCCGGGCCGTTGGTCCATTCCGCTCCGAGTCGCCGTTTCGACTCGAGCACGACTTCCCCCAAGGTCGGGCGCCGATTCTGGAACGTCTCCTCCATCAGCAGACTTCCCAATACAGCCATCCCGTAGGGAAGCGTCACGCGCGATCCACCCAAGACGGCCACCGGCCCCGCCTCCTGAAGCAGGAGCCGTTCCGCCAGACAGTCCTCCGGATCATCAAATGCCGCGGTGTAACAACTCAGAAAGACCGCAATCGGCGGACCGGTCGGGCAGCGCACGTGCTCCACGTCCTCTCGCTCCAAAATGGGTGCCACCCCGATCGGTACCCGAATCCAATCGAGCCCCTGGCGACGCCCATGGCCCATGTAGACCCAGAGCAAACAGCCTTCGTTCAGCCGCTGGAGAACCTTCTGGCGAAACGAACGAGGATCGGGGCAGTAGGGACTCCGCCAACTCGCATACGTCATGCTCGTCTGATATTCGGCCGGGATGCCTCGCGCAATCAAGGACCGCGTCGCAGTCTCCAGCAACGTGTCGGTCAGCAGACCGAAGCCGCCTAGTCCCGCCACGAGATTGATCCGTCGGCACCAGAGTCCCGGAGGAGTTCGTTCTTCGTACGCCCGAATCTTCTGGATTACACGGGCGAGTTCCTCCGGCGTCTCTACCGGGATCCGCCCGATCGTCAGCTCGGGTAATCCGTCGTCGTCCAGATCCGCGTACCAGTTGTCCGTGGCAATCTCGGGCTCCGAGCCCCAGCGGACGTTGACAACGGCCGGCGCCAGATGAGTCGGGAGGGGACGAACAACGGGACCGAATCCCTGCGGCGTTGGAGCGGTATCTCCGACGAGGACGACGTTTCGCAGCGTGCCGTGCTCCGCGACTCCGCGGATCTGCGACCGAATGTCCTCCGCGGTTTGGTATTCCTTAATGACCTGCAGTTTATGCCCCTGGCTACTCCGAAACTCCAACCAGGGATCCAAGGCCGAAACGAGTTCCGGCGGACAGACGACCACCGTGTCCGGCCCCTGATCGCGGCGCAGCGCCTGTCCCCGCGTCTCCGCCGCCCCCCCCACAAGAGGCAACTCGGACTGCAGCGCCTGTCCCGGCGTTTGGTCTCCCGGCGTTTGGTCCGGTGCCGAAAAGTGCGCCGGCGGGGCAGTTGCGATGGCAAAGAGTACTAGGAGATTCACGCTAAGTTCCTCGGAATGGGCAGACCATGGTTGATGGGCTTCGGGGCCTCCGCGCGCAGTCGCCGGTCAACGTATGTTCGAGCTATCGCGGTGCGCGAATGCAGGAAGGCGGCGGAGAATAGCCACTCGCCGCGGCACGGCCAAGACGAATCACCCGAGCAAGTTCTGCAGGAGTGCATGTCAGCTTCAGCCGACTTGCGCTGCGGTCGGAAAGCCGACGGGATAATCGTGGGGGTTGAAGCCCCTGTTGGACGGCCAGGAGCGGGGGAACCGGCGAGTGACGAACAATCTCCGGGTCGTCCCACTTACTTCGAATCGCAGGTCAAATCCACAGAAGCGAACATGCGCCGGTTCTGCAACACGCGCTTCGCTTGCGAGCAACCGTCCAGTGGCGATATACTCAAGCGACTGAAGACAATGCGGGCGTAACTCAGTTGGCAGAGTGCTAGCTTCCCAAGCTGGATGTCGAGGGTTCGAGTCCCTTCGCCCGCTCTTGCGATCACGTTTGGCGAATCCTCAGGTATGTGACCGGGAAGCATAGCGGTTGCTCGCGCGGGCGATTCGTGCCACTTGCCCCCGATCTTGTGGGGTAAACGTGATGTCGCCTGCTTCGATGGGCACGCTCTTTCTCGGCCACGATTCGCCCACGTGCAAGCGCTGCTCTGCGGCGCCCCGTGATGAGCCGCACCCAGCCAACCGGCCATCCCGCGGTTGTAGTGGTCACAACCGTGACGGCCCTGCCCCACCTTTCTTCGGTTGTCAGAACGGGCGACCGTTTCTTTGTGTTCGAAGTGGAGGCGACGTGAACGGACTGCTCAAGCACGGCTACGATGTCTATCTGCACTACGCCAACTTCGGTGTGAGAACGGTCGCGTTTAGATTGCCCGGCGGACTGCCGTTTCCAAGGTCTTTGTGGTCGCAGTACATCAATATTGGTGAGCTCACGTGGCAGAAGGACGGGAGAGGCAAGTCCGGCATCGTATCGCTCAGCCCGCTACACGAACCGGGTTAAATCGACGAGATTTGGAGTCCGGGCGACTACATGGATGGCATGGCTGAAGTCCGCAATCGATTGGCCGCGGGCGATCTACGAGCGTTGTATCTGCTTTGGCTGTGTGCCGCGATAGACAGTGAATCCGTTGATCCGGATGTCGTTGAACCTCCAGTCCCCGGTGGGTTGGCCGAAGTACATGAGACATTCGGTCCATGCGCGGAGTTCTCTGGCCTCGATCCACTCATTGTGATCGCCGCCGCGGAAGGATCGCCTGCTGCTCCGGCGCAGTCAAGATTCGCTGAAGTATGTCGCGACTTGGTTGAGCAACTGAGCGACGTGGACTCGCAACAATTGCTGCTTAGGTTCCTGACTGAGGAGCCCAGCGCCGTCCGCTCAGCACTGATCGCGACGATTCGAGAACACGGCGAATCGTGTGCCTGGCCAACCGTGTCATTGGACCGCTCGTTTCAAACCATCCTTGAAAGGACTGAGGTAATTCGGGCGAACCACGACGCGAAGGAGGAAAAGAAACGCGATGCTCGCTGCCAGGCGTGAAGCGGCCAAGCAAGAACGCAAGCGACAAGACCGGATGAAGGAGATGGTGAAGGAACCAAAGAAATCGTTGCGAGTCGCGACAGAGCACGTCGACGCTCGGGGAACGGCCAACTACCGCGCTGCTGCGGATGTCCTTGCTGACCTTCGTGAAGCGATCGGCGGTGCCGAAGGCGAGACGATCACTCACAGGCACGCCGCTCGCCTCGTCAAACAACATCCAACCTTGACCCATCTCAAATCATCCCTCCGGAAACGTGGTCTGTTGGAGTAACGGACGTGCCCCGAACACGAGAACGAAAACGAAAACAATTCGGTTCGCGTAGAAAACGCATCATGCGGATCGGAGCCGTTCGTCCAACCTCGATATCGTCAGCCGCTAGGACTCTCGCGGAAATCTGCTGAACTTTGCGGAGAACAGCGAGGAAGAGTGTTTCAATCCACCCAATTCTCCACTCGAAGATCGGGAACTTGCCGAAAGTGTTTGAGGTTGCGAGTAACGAGCGTAGCGCTGTTGGCAAGAGCGATGCTCGCGATCAGGACATCCGCGTGGCCGATTCTCTTCAGCTTCTTGACTTTGACGAGTTGGTCGAACTGCTTCGCCGCTGGTTCCTCGAATGAGACAACGGCCAACGCAGAAAGGAGTTCCTCAGTGCGAGTGAACCGCCGCTGCGCTCTTAGGATCTCCGCGGCACCATTGGCCTTCAGTAGATTCTCACAGCGAGCTCTCAGGATCTCCGCTTTCGTAATTGCAGTAATCGCGACTTCAGTGTCATCCGTCTCAAGCAATCTTTCCTTAACGGACTGGTTGCCCTGCCACAAATGCGACAACGTATCGGTGTCGAGCAGGTACATGGCTTAGCCTGCCTCCTCGACTTCCGAACGGCCACGAGCCGCGTAAACGGATGCTCTGAGAGCTCCCAGATCGTCTACATCATCCTCTAGCGCACCGACTTGACCCAACAAGATTTCCTTCCCTGATCGTCCACTCAACCACTCTTCAATCGCAGCACGCCAGAAACGCCACTCGCCTCCGATTTGACGACCAGGGATCCAAGACCGAGCTGCGTATTGACGAACGGAATCTTCGGAAACACGCAGGAATTCCGCCACTTCCTGGGAGGTCATGACTTCTGGAAGTTTGTCAGTCGTCGGCATACGCAGCACCTCTTGTCCGCATGTTGGTCTCATCCTGGTTCTGCGGCGTTCCTCGCACAACCGGGGCACGATAGCATCAACTGGCTAGCTGTTCACGACTGGTCAAGTAGCCTCCATGCGCCCACTATCTGCAACCAAGGCGACGAACACAAGCCGGATCTGGCTTCCGTCGCGGTCTAGTCACGACTCGCAATTGCCGAACCAGCATTCAGCAGCTCGAATCCCACCCTGTCTAGCGAAATTGGATGAGCCTTGAAGGTTGTTGCCAAGCCGGTGCCCCTAATGCGTGGTGATGAACATCACCGCGTTCATTCGTCCACTGCCACCTCGACCACTTTCCACCTCCCCTACCACCTAGAATGGGTGAAGAGTGAACCGTTTTGCATCGGATCGTCGACGTCTCAGATCCGGTTACAATCGCCGTAAGTGACTTTTCACAAAGAGGTTTCGAGTCTGTTCGGCAGGGCGCGTGGGTGGGGTTCCCAAGCTGGATGTCGAGGGTTCGAGTCCCTTCGCCCGCTCTGAAACCGCCATCATTCGCATTCATTCCAGGGGCACGAATGGGTTAGAATCAACAGCCGCGATCAATCACGGAGGACGATCGATGCGGCATTGTTGGATCAACTTGTGGGCCGGCCTGTGCGTAGCCTCGTCTTTGCTCTCGGCGGCGGAAGTCGACCGAACGTGGCCTGAGCCTCTTCATGAGGATGCGAACCTCTTCGATCTGTGTTTTGTCGACGTGCGCCACGGGTGGGCGGTCGGCGACCGAGGCACGATTCTGCACACGCGAGATGGCGGCCAGACCTGGAATCGACAGGTGTGCCCGGTCACCTGCCGCCTGGAATCCGTCCAGTTCATCGATGACCGACAGGGTTGGATCGTCGGCGGGTATTCGTCGGCCTACACGCATCGGCCGATCGGCGTGGTCTTAAGAACGGAGGACGGCGGCCAGACCTGGAAAGAGCTCGAAGGACAATTCCTGCCTTGGCTGACGCACATCCAACTACTGGATTCCCATCGGGGATTCGCGTTAGGGTTTCCATCCGCCATGTTCCCGTCGGCCGTTTTTTATACGCGGGATGGCGGACAGCACTGGTCGCCGTGGCCCGGCCGCAGCACCGGTTGGATCCATGGTCAGTTCCTATCGCCGCAAGCAGCGACCCTGCTCGATCGACAGGGCCGACTGTTTTCGCTGGACGCCACAGAAATCCGCAGTTCAGACGAACAGTTGACGGATCCGCGTCTTCCGCTGCGCATCTGCCTCACGTCGACAAAACGAGGGCTTTTGTGCGGCAACCAGGGGTTCGTCTCGGTCAGCGGCGACACGGGTCGTACCTGGCAAATGCCGCGGAGCCTACCCAGTGCCAGCGTCCTCGCCGAATTCGATTGGCTCGCAGTCGATGGAATAGAACAACAATTCTGGGTTGGTGGCGTCCCCGGGTCGCGGATCCTGCACACGACCAACGGCGGCCAGAGCTGGGAGCTTCAGGAGACCGGACATCAAGGCCCGTTGTTTGGACTGGAGTTCGTCGACTCCAATCACGGGTGGGCGGTAGGAGCCTTGGGAGCCATTCTGCACACGGCGGATGGAGGCCGCACGTGGTCGCACCAGCGCGGCCAAGGCAAGAGATTAGCTGCCCTGGGGATTTACGGCCATCCCGGGACGATCCCTTGGGAGCTTTGGTCGCAAATCTGTGCCGGTGACGATGCGCTCGGTGCCATCGAAATCCTGTCGGCTCCCTACGAACTCCATGACGAACCGGGAAGGATCCCGCTTTCCTCGCGTCTCCATGAGGCGATGGTTCTGCTGGGCGGAGCGGGTGCGAACTTGATCCAATCGATTCGTGCCCCCGATCTGCAATGTCCCTGGTCGGCCGAACAGGTCCTGGATCAATGGAACGACACCATCAAGGCCGACTGCGAGTCCCAGTTAACCGAGTACCTGGTTCGTCAAATCCGCCTCTGGCGTCCTGAACTCATCGTACTTGCCGGTCCCACGGCGGAACCAACCGGGTTAACTCAGACAACTCATCGGCTGGTCTTGCAGGCCGTAGAACAGGCGGCGGATTCCGAGGCCTTTCCCCAACAGATCCAGTCGGCCGGCTTATCCGTCTGGCGTGTACCGCGAGTCGGGACGCAGACAGACAAACTCGAAGATGCCAGCTACAAAGCAATCGCATCGCGACAAGCCTTGGCGTGGGGTCAATCCATTGGAACCATCGCGAACCGCGCGCGAACGCGAATCCTTGACTCGTTCGAGCAGGGCGCGCCGCATGTCGGATTGGTGGTCGCGGGAGGTCGCCCGCTGCCATCCGGATCGGCAGCAAAGAGTTCGATCGCCGCATTCGCGGGCAGCGACCGACAGGCAACGCATCGAGGGCAGTCGCGGCTGCCCAGCAACGTGCAGCAGCTGCACGAACAGTTTCAACTGCGGCGAACGATCGAGGCGCTTCTGGACGGTTCCGAGGGGATCCCGGCGACGCGACTTGCCCAAGTCGCGCAAGTCGCGGACCGCTTGTCCCCAGCCGATCGGGGGGAAGTCTATTACCAATCGGCGATGCAGATCTTCGCCGCAGGTAACGCCGAACTATCGTGGGAACTACTCAACCACTTGGCCCTCGAGTTACCCGATCATCCCTTGGCCGAGATTGCTCGACTGGAACTCTTGTTCCGCGCAGCCAGCACGGAAGCAACCATGCAATGGCCTCAACCGAACGTGAATCGAGCGGAAGTCACTGTCGGCCAGACACCAACGACCGACACGGCGTCTCCGGGAGTTCAATTGGTCGGCTTCGAGCAACCCGCGGTCTCGTCGGTTGTCGCAACGGAGTCACCGGCCAGTCCCACAACGCGATCGCTCGAAGACGGTCCAGCTTCCGCAGCCGGAGCAATGCAGTGGGCCGAACAGATTCAGCGAAGACAGCCAGACCTATTCTTCGATCCGCGCGTGCGATTTCCGCTCGCGGCAGCGCTGATTCGTGCGGGCCAGTCGCGCGAGGCCGAGCGAATGTGGCGAAGTCAATTGAATGGGTTTGAGACGTCGGGCTGGCCCGCCTGTGCGGCCCGCGAATTGGAGTGGCAAGAACATCCCTCCGACACCAAGATGGACACGGCGACCTGGCCCTGTCGCGCGGTTTCAGAACCGCCCTTTCTCGACGGTCAACTCGACGATGAAGCGTGGAACGACGTCCAGCCGGTGCGGTTGAACCATCCGTCAGTGGGGTCAGAAGCGTCGGGTGCAACGGAGGTATTGCTCGCCTACGATGCGCGGTTCCTGTATCTCGCGGCCCGGTGTCGAACTACGAACATCACCGCACCGCCAGTGAAGTCGGGACCCCGGCGACGCGACACGGATTTGGGAAGCCGCGATCGACTCGAGTGGGATCTGGATGTGGACCGCGACTACGTGACTGCTTGGAGTTTCGCCGTCGATGATCGGGGTTGGGCCAACGATCGCCTCAGTCAAGATCGTACCTGGGACCCAGACTGGTACATCGCGACCCATTCCGATGCGGAGGGCTGGAGCGTGGAATCGGCGATCGCCCTTGAGGACCTGACACCCGAGCCGCCGCGGCCCGGCGAGGCGTGGCGGATCCAATGCCAGCGCGTCATCCCGCGTGTTGGCCGTCAGACTTGGCCCGCGAACACCCCCGTCTCCAATCTGCCCGAACGTATGGGACTGCTCGTTTTTGAGTAACGCAGCCCAAGCTTTTGCGGCCACAACTTGACGCGGTCACCGGAATGCGTGACGCTGCATCGCATGGGATTCCTCATCGGCACGGACGAAGCAGGCTATGGCCCCAATCTGGGTCCACTCGTTGTCACCGCGAGTGTCTGGCACGTGAGCGACACTCTTCTCGAACACGTCGATCTCTACGATCGACTCGCCCCACTTGTCGGGCGGAAGATGCGGCACGAGGACGGCTTAGCAATCGCGGATTCGAAGGAGCTGTATCGCCCCGGCGGCGGCTGGGTCGCGCTGGAGCGCGCAACGTTGGCCAGTCTCGGTGTTTGCACGGGACGCCTGCCGCGCCGCTGGCGAGAATTGTGGGAGCTGCTCTGTCCCGATGCCCGAGACCAGCTCGAGGGATCACCCTGGTATGCAGGTTACGACTGCCCCGTTCCCCGCGATACGACCGTGGAATGGATCGAACAGTTGGTCCCGCGGTTAGAAAACCTGTTGCTCCGGAACCAGGTCCGAATCGAACGGCTTTCCGCGCGCGTCCTGTTCCCTGCCCGATTTAATGAACTGGTCGATCGGGCCGGGTCGAAAGGGGCGGTCCTGTCCGAGCTGACGCTTGACTTGCTCCGCGATCTGATCGCCGAACTCCCGGCTGAGCCGGTTTACGTCGTCTGCGACAAACATGGCGGTCGCGATCGGTATGCCGGCCTGCTCCAGCCACGTTTCGGCGATCGGCTTGTTCGCGTTTACCAGGAAGGACGCGCAGAAAGCCGCTATGACGTCGGAACCCCCGATCGCCCGATCCAGCTCTGTTTTCGCGCCCGGGGCGAAGCGTTCCTGCCTTCAGCGTTGGCCTCCATGGCGGCCAAGTATTTGCGAGAGCTGTCGATGGCGGCTTTCAACTCATTCTGGCAGCATCATGTTCCGAATCTGAAACCGACAGCCGGATATCCGGTTGACGCCCGACGCTTTCGCGCTCAAATCGCGGCCGTCCAGTCCAAGTTGTCGATCAGCGAACGACAGCTCTGGCGAACTCGGTAAACGCAGTGCGGCAGGGCCGCAGCCAAGGGGGGTGGCTGGCGGCAGAGCGAAGCGATGCACCAGCTGCGGGAAAGCTGGGGCTTCACTACGTTCAGCCGCCAGCCACCCTTCCCCTCGGCGGAATTTGCGCGACCCAACAAGAAACTCACCGTTAGCAGCGCAGTGCGGCAGGGCCGCAACCCCACGGGGTGCTTCCGCACCTGGACCACTTGCGACCACCGCCCTACACTACAAACAGTTGCGGGCATTCCGATTCGCATTGCTGCCTGTTGATTCGATCGCGCCCTTCCATTCGACCCAGATTCCCTACCATGCCGCTGGACGAAGAAGAACTCTATCAAGAACACGTTCTTGACCATTACGAAGATCCTTATCATCGCGGCGCATGCCCAAAACCGACACATGCCCATGAGGACGACAATCCGCTGTGCGGCGATGTGGTTCGAATTGAGCTGCAGATCGATGAGAGCGGGAAGCTTCGGGAGGTCTGGTTTGAAGGCGACGGCTGCTGCGTGAGTCAGGCTTCGGCCTCGATGCTGCTCGAGGCGATGGATGGCAAGACGATTGACGACGTCAAGTCATTCTCCGCCGAACAAATGCTGCAGCTCTTTGGCGGCCGGCTGACGCCGAACCGTCAAAAATGCTGCTTGCTGCCCTGGCGCGTGCTGCAGTCGGCGATCTATTCCCCGCTGGAAGACGGGGGCGAGGCTTCGAGTCGAACCGCGTTCGGCGGACCCGATCTGGGAGAAGAGGACGCATGAATGTCGTCGATACGGCTCTGCCGCTTGACCCCGATCGCCTGCGAACCGATTTTCCCATCCTGTCGACCTCGATTCATGGCGATAAGCGTCTGGTTTATCTGGACAATGCGGCGACGACGCAGCGTCCACGTCAGGTGATTCAGGCGCTGGTGGACACCTATGAGAAAAACTATGCGAACGTCCACCGGGGAATTCACTGGCTAAGTGACCAGACCACCGACCTCTACGAGGAGGCGAGGCGAAAGGTCCAAGCCTTTATCGGAGCGCAGCATTCGCACGAAGTGATCTTCACGACGGGTGCCACGATCGGCATTAACCTGGTTGCCCGAAGCTGGGGCGATTCGCAAATTCGCGCAGGGGACGAGATCCTGTTGAGTGTGATGGAGCACCATTCAAATCTCGTGCCTTGGCAACAATTGTCGGAGCGGACCGGATGTCGCCTGCGGCATCTTCCGATTACGGACGACGGACACCTGATCCTGGACGCGTGGGATCAACTGGTCAATGAACGAACGCGACTCGTGGCGATCACTGCGGTGTCGAACGTCCTGGGCACAATCAACCCGCTTTCGGAGATCATCGAGCGAGCGCATCGAGCCGGCGCGCTTGTCCTGGTCGATGCGGCTCAGAGTGCGCCGCACATGCCGACGAACGTTCGCGAGCTAGACGCCGACTTCCTGGTCTTCAGCGGCCACAAGATGCTGGGGCCATCCGGGGTCGGAATTCTGTACGCCAAAGAAGCCTTGCTGGAAGCGATGCCACCGTTCCTGGGAGGCGGCAGCATGATCCGACGGGTCCAGCTGGATCGATTCGAACCGGCCGACCTGCCCGCGAAGTTCGAAGCGGGAACGCCCCCGATCGTCCCCGCCATCGGCCTGGGAGCCGCGATCGACTATCTGCAATCCATCGGGCTAGCGCGGATTCACGCCTATGAATTGGTGCTCACGCAACGTGCCCATCAGCGGCTTGAAGAGTTGGGTGAAGTCCGGTTCTTGGGGCCCGCACCTCGGGATAAAGCGGGAATTGTCAGCTTTACGCTTCAGGGCGTGCACGCGCACGACATCGCCCAACTACTGGATCGCCAGGGAGTAGCGGTCCGCGCGGGACACCATTGCACCATGCCGCTGCACAAACGTCTGGGCATCAATGCCAGTACGCGAGCCAGCTTTTACTTCTACAACACGCTTCAAGAAATTGACCAATTCGCAGAAGCGCTGGTTCAGACGCGGCGCGTGTTTCGGCGCAAGTAGGGACGTACGCGAGCCGGTGCGCACGCGTAACTGCAACACCCTCTCAGTCGCGATTCGTTTAACCCGCAGCCGCCAGGCGAGGACCGTT
>CAZFWV010000085.1:15031-22180 GCA_964522605.1 uncultured Pirellulaceae bacterium | reverse complement strand
GTCGATCCCCGGAACTGACCGATACTGCGATGGGCCTGCAGGAAGGTTTCTTGCACCGCATCGGAGGCCGCGATCTTGGTCCGTAAGTCCGGGCCGATCTGCAGGCGGGCCAGCAGGGTCAGGTAATTCCGATACCGATCCAGCAGCTGGCCCAGCGCCGCCAGATCGCCGTCTCGCGACTGCTGAATCAACCGCCCAGTATTCCGCTCTGCCACGTCCATCACGCGACAAATCTCCTGTTCGAATAGACACGAACGGAATCTCGAATTGAACAGAAAACCGAGAAACTTTCCGAATTCGTCTGGCGGCCTTGGACCTTACCAATCCAATGGGGGGCATTCGGTCAGCTGTTCGCGGGTTTGACGGCGGTGCCGACCTGAGACAAGTCGGCCTACGAAAGAGACCTTCTCCCGTGCAAAAAAAGACCACTGCCCGATTTGGACGACAGATCTGCTCCGATCAGTTGTCAAACGTCGCGTCGTTGTGAAAAAACTCGGAGTTGGTGCAGAAGGCCTTGTGGCATGACGCCTTGCGTGCAGGCGGAAACCAGGATGTCCGTGTCGGCAGCGTTATGTCAGTATCCACATCATCCAACTCCTTGGGTCTGTCTGGCAATATGACACCTGTGAGGTGGACTTATTACAGGACTATTTCCGCGATGGCGAAAAATTCTCCGTTTTTGTGTTCAATTCCAAAACCCATTCGTGTCTATTCACGAAGAGGTGGGGCCTGGTAACCCGTTCATTCTGCCGAGGGGACGTTCGAGGACAGATCTTCCGCGAATTGCGGGGTTGCCCTGACCCCTTCGCTGGCGCTTTCTGAAGTTGCACGTAGCCGAATTCGTGAGAATTCGGAGGTCTCGAGCAGGGGGACTCACCGACAAAGCCCCCGAATTCTCACGAATTCGGCTACGAACTAACGAAACGTGCAACTTAGAAAGGAGTACGCCAGGGATCCGCCCGGAGGATATTGCTTCGGAGCTTTCCAAGATTCGCGTTGCATTCGTAAGACGTTCGGGCGCATAAAGCCATGACATTCGTCAATGCGGGCATGTTGCTTGGCTTGCTTGCCGTGGCAGTGCCACTACTGATTCACTTAATGCGCAGCCGCCATTTTCAGCCGGCGAAACTGGGCACCTTACGCTTTCTGCACGAGTCTCTGCGGCAGCGGCGGCGGTGGAATCGACTTGAGAATCTACCTCTGCTGGCAGCTCGTATCGCAATCGTCATCTTGCTCGCCTTACTGTTTGCCCGACCATTTCGGGCAAGCGACAACATGGATGTCAACCAGCCTTCGCAAGTCTGGGTGGCGATGGACGTCTCCGGCAGCATGGCGGCCACGGTATTCGGCGACACGAAGGCGGCGATCGCGCAGCAAAAGTTGCGTCGGTTGCTCCGTTCGTTGCCGCAAGGCGTCCGGCTAACCACCGTCGTATTTGCTGACCAGGTGAGGCCATGGGATCCGCAGAAGCAACCGTCACCTCCCATCGGCGGACGCACCGACTACGAAGCACTGGGCCGTTGGCTGGCGACTCAAATGCGCAGCACAGCGACTTCCGATTCGAAAACCGGTGCCCGCCGACCAAATCGTCGCGTCTACCTCTTTACAGACCTGCAAGAGAGCGGACTGCCCGCAGCTGCTTGGGAAGGACTGCCCGCCGACGTTCCGATTGAGATCGTCGCGACGGGATCCAGTGACGATTGGAATGCCGCGATCCAGCAGGGCATCACCGCAGGCGAGACGTTTTCTCCTCAATCTCTGCTGGACGCCGATGTGCGTGTCTTTTCCTCGACGCCGGATTCCGTGGAAGGGGAACCGATCGATATCGAGGTGGCCATCGAGGGAACGGAGATCCATCGACAACGCATCGCCTGCCGCAGCAATCATTTGACGATCCCCTGGCGACCGCCCAGTCCGGGTACGTACACCGGCCACATCCAAATTCTGACCGAGGACGGACTGACGACCGACAATGTTTCGCCTTTTGTGGTCCAACTGCGTCGTCCGGTGGATGTTCTTCTGGTCAACGGTCAGCCTGGAGCAACGCGGTTTGGCGATGAAACGTACTTTCTGCAAGCGGCGTTGACGACGACCGAGCGCGAAGGAGTTGCTTCGAAATTTCGGGTAACGAAGCGAGAGAAAATCGGCGACATCCAAGGTTGCGCGGTGATCGCCTTGTGCAATGTTCGCTACCTGCCAGCAACAGAAGTGGCACAGTTAAAACGCTTCGTCCAAGATGGAGGATCGCTGATTTTTTTCCTGGGCGACCAGGTTTCGGAAGCGACCTATCAGCCCATGATTCAGGCCGGTATCTTTCCCGCTCACGTCGTGAGCAAGGAAGTTCATACACCCGCCCGCTTAGTCCATTGGACGACGGACCATGCGCTGCTGACCGCCTTTCGCGGAGACTCGCTCGACGGCTTGCGAAGACTCGTGTTTCGTGATTCTCTTCGTCTTGATCCCACGATGAATACGACCACGCTGGCTGCATTTACGAATCGGGAACCGGCCATCATCGAGCAGAAAATGGGAGACGGACGCATCGTCGTTTTCGGCAATCCCGTTGATCGCGATTGGCAGGATCTGCCCCTGCAGCGCAGTTTTGTACCCTTGATTCGCGAGCTGTTCACTTTGCTGGGAGATCGCACTGCGCAACGACGTGCAGTGCGTCGCCGGGTTCAGGGAATCGATGAGACTCGTCCCGTCGGCATCTACAAAAACACGGACCAATATGAGGTCGTCACGGCAGATCCGTTGGAGTCGAGCCTGATCGGCACAAGTGAGTCCGAGTTCCGGCGCAGACTGGGGTTACCGCCTTCGAGTGATGACGCACGCCTGGGAATCGATGAAAGCGGTTTACCTGAGAAACGCGTGCGCCCCAATGAGTTTTGGCGTCACATCGCTGTGATGCTGCTGATCGTTTTGGCCGTGGAAAATTGGCTGGCTGATCGGCGATAGGCAACTTGGTATGGTGTTGGCGTTGGGAAGCCGTATGACCTGGAATCATCCGTTTCCGACACTACTATTCGTCGCGGCAGGTCTTCTTCTTGCACTGCTGGCAGCCTGGACGGTTCGCGGCAGTCATCGAGTCTTTCCCCAGCGGACGCGCTACCTCATCTGGTCGCTACGAGCCGTAACGATCGCGGGCGTGCTGCTGATTCTCGCAAACCCAAGCGTCCCGAAAACCGACGAAGCCATCGTACGGACGCGGCTGGCACTCGTTCTTGACACATCTCGGAGTATGAGCATTGGCCGGGAACAACCGCGGATTGAGCAAGCGGAGGACTTGATTGAACCGCTATTCACCGACAAACGCTTCTCCACCGATTTGGTGGCGTACACGTTCGATGAACGATTAAGCGAAATCGACTACGCGGCAGGCTTGAGGCCGATCGTGGAGGGGAATCAGAGCCTGCTTGCAGGCTCCCTCCGTGATTTGCTGCAGCGTGAGACGAGTGACAACCTCTGCGGAATGGTTGTCATGAGTGACGGGAGAATCCACGACGTTCGGGAATTGTCGCCCGTCTTGAAAACGGTGCGACAACGCGGTCTGACGATCTCAACGGCCACCATCGGGGATGATTGGCGACCGTTAAACCTGTCCCTCGATGGCGTTTCCGCTCCGCGTGCCGTCCGGCGCGGTGCCCGGGTCCCGGTGCGTGTTCGTATTCGCCGGTCTGGAGGCGCGCCGGTAACAGCAATCGTCCGTGTGCGGGATCCCGATGCAAACGTCGTTGCTCGTCAAGAAGTCGAGATCGCAGACGCGTCAACCGACATCCAGCTCGAATTCCCCATGGGTGCCAATCCGGCACATTTCGTCGTTGATCTGGCGTGCTCCGATCAAGAGTTGACACTTGTCGACAACGAGTATTCCTTTGATCTCGGAATTCATGATCCGTCGATTCGCGTACTCTACATCGAAGCGACCTATCGGAACGATGTTTCCAATCGTTGGGATTATTTTCAGCATGAGTTTCTGGAGAAGGCCCTTAACGAACAAGAAGATATCGAGTGCGATACGCTCGTAGATACCAACCAATACGGTGATCGCAGCCAGATTTTCCGGATGGTCGGTGCACAAGCCTTCCGAGGTACAGGCGTTCCCCGAACACGTGAAGAGTTCAACGCCTACGATGTTGTCATCGTCAGCGACATCAAACTGAATCGGTTCAATCCACCGGATGATCCAGACCAGCAACAACTGGAATGGGTTCGCGATTTGGTCGCGAGGCGAGGCGGCGGCTTTATCATGATTGGCGGGGTTACAAGTTTCGGTTCCGGATACTGGGATCGAACGGTCTGGGAGCAAATGATCCCGGTGGATATGACCCGTCGTGGTGATCGATCCGTCCCCTTTCGACCCGTTTTTCCTTCAGAAGCATTCGAACACCCCATCCTGAAGTTGGATGCCGATCCTGACGTAAACCAGCAGATCTTTGCCAATCATCCCAATTTCCTGGGATCCAACTTCGTCAACCGTGCAAAGCCTGGGGCCACCGTCTTGGCCTACTGGAAAGAGCAAAACAACATGCCAATCATCTGCGTGCAGCAATATGGACGCGGCCGTTCGATGGCGTTCACGCCGGATGTCACGGCAGATTGGGGCAAGTTGCACAACACAGCCTGGGGGCCGAACGGCCAGAATAACGAGTACTTCAAGCGGTTCTGGGTATCTGCTATTCGCTGGCTGGCAGAAAAGAGTCAACGGCGTCAGGCATCAACAATTCTTGGTGAAACCGATCGCATCCAGTGTGAACCGGGCGATCGAGTCCGCGTCCATGCGAAGTTCGTCGTGTATGTCGACCCGGCGGAAGTATCGGAACGGCGAGTCACTGCATGTCTGACACCCGGTTCGCACTCGCCCGTTGAATTACAGTACGCCCCGGAAGAGCAGTCTTTTCACGGCGAGATCCTACTCCCCAAAACGATCGAACCCGGGCAGTTCGAGTTGCTCTTTGCCTCGAGTTCCGACGCGGGCGAGGATGTTCAGTGGGAGGACCGTGTGCCGATCCGGGTCTTGCAACGGCAAAAAGAGTTTCTCGAGCCAACGCCGGATCCCCAATTCATGAGCCAACTGGCCGAGGCAACGGGAGGACGATCCAT
Source organism: uncultured Pirellulaceae bacterium (assembly GCA_964522605.1). GTDB lineage: Bacteria > Planctomycetota > Planctomycetia > Pirellulales > Pirellulaceae > CAVZLD01. Next base: position 17,077 of record CAZFWV010000085.1, on the reverse strand, counting down.
TCGGACGCCGCAGGATCTAGTCGAGCTGTGTGAGAGTTTTCACTCCGAGAAGAGTCAACAACTAGAACGAAGATTGGTACCTCTTTGGGATCGAGCCGGGATCTGGGCCTGCCTGCTGGCTGTGCTCAGTCTGGAGTGGATCGTCCGTCGGTTGCGAGGGTAGCATGCTGCGGTTTCAGGAACGACAGCGTTTCTCGACAAGCACGAAGTGCAGAGTGCACCTTCTGTTCGAGGCAGTTTCAAAACTGGGAGGGCGAGGCTCCTACCGAGCCGGCGTTTGTTGCATCTTCGGCTCGGCAGGCGCCTCGCCCTCCCGAATCTCGGTATGGAAACTTCTTCTCGTCTGCTGGAGTTTCAGTCTTCTCGGCGGCTGCCCTGTTCGTTCGACCGGTCTTGCGGCCGAGTCGACTGAATTGCAGCCATCAGCCGGAGACAACGGAGCTGACGGAGCATCACCGATAGTCTGGATCATCTGTGGTCTCTCTGGAGACCAGAAACACGACAGTCTCTTTACCGACGTGATTCGCCGATTGCAGGAAACACTGCACAGACGTTTCCTCGTAAGCCACGAGGATATCCGCGTGCTTTACGGCAGCGAGAATCCGCCCTACGGCAGCATATGCAATCGAGCGACGCTGCAAAGCAGTCTGCAAACGATTGCTCGTCACGTCGAACAGAATCCAGGCGATGTTTGGCTTATCCTGCTGGGACACGCGAATTCACTGGATGGGGGCGTTTTTTACAATTTGCCGGGCGATGATGTGAGCGGTCGAGAACTGGGAGAGTTCTTGCAGATCGGCTCCGCCCGGGGCCGTTTGGCAATTGTCCTGACGACCGCAGCCGCCGGTCGCTTCGCCGCCCATCTGGGCGGTCCCCATCGCGCGATCCTCTCCGCCACGGAACCGGCGGATCCCGACAACCGCACTGAGTTCCCGCTCGCCCTCGTCGAAGCTTTACGGGACAACGCGACGGATGCGAACAAGGACGGATGGATCGACCTGCTGGAGATCTTCCAGGCAACCCGCCAGCGTGTCGATCAGCGATACTCAGCGCGTGGCTGGGTCAAGGTCGAAGAAGCCACATTGGACGGCGATGGAGATGGACGGGCCACGCGACGTCCTTCGTTTCCCGATGCGCGTGGAGCGGAAAACTTCCGCATCAAATACTCTGCGCATTCTGAAGTCGAGACAAACCTTTTACCTAGCGATCAACGGAACACGACACCATGAATGAATCGAGAGTTCCCGATGCAGTGGTTGCGGTTTCCGACCTGCAATTGGCCCAGCGACTGGTGGAAGCCCGCCAGCGGCTGCTCGCCGAAATTGGCAAAATCGTGTGTGGACAACAGAATGTCCTGGACTTGATGTTGCTCAGCCTGTTGTGCCGCGGTCATGTTCTCTTGCTGGGAGTTCCCGGTCTCGGGAAGACCTTGATGGCACGGACCATGTCGGACTGTCTGAACCTCGCCTTTCGTCGCATTCAATTCACTCCGGATCTCATGCCTTCAGACATTATTGGCACCGATATCATTGAGGAAGACGTGAGCACCGGACAGCGCAGAATGCGGTTTCTCCCAGGTCCGGTCTTTGCGAATTTCTTGCTCGCCGACGAGATCAATCGTACGCCTCCAAAGACACAAGCTGCCCTGCTCCAAGCCATGCAGGAACAGGAGGTCTCCGTCGGCGGAAACACGTATCGCCTCGAACCTCCCTTCATGGTGGTCGCCACGCAGAATCCGATTGAGGCGGAGGGAACCTACGTGCTGCCCGAAGCACAACTCGATCGGTTCATGTTCTGCGTGCGCGTATCGTACCCGAATCCCATGGAAGAACGTCAAATCGTGAAGGAAACCACGGGACGGCGGCAGGTCCACACAGACAGGATCCTTGATGCCTCTGAGATTCTCCAACTGCAGGACATTGTGCGCGGCGTCCCCGTCGCTGATGACGTGGTCGACTATGCCGTAAGACTGTCCGGCGCGTCACGTCCCGACGATCGTTCGACGGCCTCACCAGAGATTGTCGACAAATACGTTACGTGGGGAGC
>CAZFWV010000085.1:0-14931 GCA_964522605.1 uncultured Pirellulaceae bacterium | reverse complement strand
GACCCCGATCTGTTCCTGGCACTCGACGACCTGGAACTGGTAGCGCATGGGGTTGTCGACGGTGCGCTTCAAGGCATGCACCGCAGCGCCTATCTCGGTTTTAACGTCGAATTTGAGACGCACCGCGAGTACCTGCCCGGCGACGACCTGAGACATGTCAACTGGAAGCTGTACGCCCGACAGGATCGGCTGTTCGTCAAGCAATATGGCGCCGATACGAACATGAATCTCTATCTGTTGATGGATAGTAGTGGGTCGATGGCCTGTGATCACGGTCCCAGCACGAAGTGGCGCTATGCCGCTCGTGTCGCTGCCGCGATGGCGCTCGTGGCACAAAGCAGTCGCGATGCGTTCGGACTGATTGTATTTGACGAGGTAGTTCGCCAGTACCTGCCACCCCGCGTATCCCGTAACCACTTCGAACAAGTTCTGGCTACCTTGGCGAGTCATGTGCCGAGTGGGCTGGCGAACACGTCCGAAGGACTCCATCGCTGCCAAGCTCTTTGCCGCCGCCGTGGAACGGTTGTTCTTCTTTCCGATCTGTTCGACGACGAGGAACCGTTGATCGACCAACTTGCCCAACTCCGCTCCGCCGGTCACGAGGTGATCGTAGTCCACGTCATCGATCCTTGGGAATACCGGCTACCGGCGCACGGTCAGTACGAATTTGAAGACCTGGAAACTCATCGGAAAGTCAAAGTTAATTTGAGTAGCATCCAAGAGTCTTACTCTCAGGCTGTAAAGGCGTGGGAAGAAACGATTCACGAGCGGTTCGTCAATGCGGGCATTGACTGGCTCACTTGTCGCACAGATCAGCCGTTAGCCAAGCTCTTGTCGGAATTCCTGGCAAGCCGCTCCTGTTGAAAGCTGTCATCGACAATGGTTCACCGGTAGAATTGCGTTCTCGCGTGGTGTGGGGAGGTGCTCGCAGATGTCTCATCCCATTTCGTCATCCCCGCGTGGGTCTCGACTCGCCTTGATCGATTCCTTTCGAAGCCGCAAACAGTTCTATTTTGCGACGTTGGCGGTGATCGGTCCCCTATTGACCCTTCTACTTGCGATTTGGCTCGCCACAATTGCTGATGTCTGGCTCGGACTGCACGCGACCAGCCGCTGGATCACGCTCCTGTCTGCGATCTCTCTCGCCATCGCCGTCGGCGTGCACTTCGGTTTTGCTCCCGCCGTGCGTTGGAGCCGAAAGCATACGATTCGAGAGATTGAGCGCCGCTGCACCCACGTTGGTCAAATCGTACGCACGGCGGATCAACTGGTACACGACCAAACGAACCATGGCGCAACATCGGCCGAACTGAGTGAGTGCGTCAAGGGAATGGCGGAACAGCAGTTAGCCTCGCTAGATCTGGAGCGATTGATTTGCTGGAGACCTGTACGACTCGCACTGGCTGGATTGGTGTGCTGCACGCTCTTGCTCTTGTGCTCAACAATCTGGCATGACTTTCGCGTCGGAATCCGAAGAGTCTTTTGGCCGCCCAGCCACCTGACCTATACGACAGTTGAGTTGCAAAGTACAGAAGAATTCGGCCTGGACGAACCGATCGAGATTCACGCCCGGATCATTGGTCGCGGGGTGGACGACGCAGTGTTGCATTTCCGGAGCGACAACCAGGACTGGTCTACCGCACGCATGAAACAGATCGGGACGGGTCATTGGCAAGCTGTACTCGAAGGGAACCAAGAGGATGTCGATCTTTACGTCTCGGCGGGCGATGGACGCAGCAGAATGAACCGAGCCCGCTTCGTATTCAAGCCAAAGATCGAAACGATCGCCGTTCGATTGGTGTACCCCGAGTACACGGCACTCGCGCCGGCCAGCCTGAGCGAGGGGAGTTTCCGGGCAGTGGAAGGAACTCGCGCCGCGGTGGAATTCACACTGAACCAAGCCGTCAGCCAAGCCCATTTTGTCGTGAATGGCAAGCCCGTGCGAACGATTGCCGACGGCCCAACGGTTTCTTTCGAGCACCGCGTCACCCGCGGTACGACGGAATACACCTTGAAGGCAGCCAACAATCAGCAGCTAGAGCTCGCTGCGACCACGTTCACGGTCATCGGAGACGAAGACCAGCTACCCGAGGTCGAAATTATTCAGCCGCAGGGTGACATGCAAGTAACAAGCGTGACAGAACTGCCGGTGCGAGTTCGGGTGCGCGACGACTATGGCGTGCAGAAGCTGGTTCTCGTTGTCGAAAAGGACCAGCAACGCCAAGAACACTTGCTGCGACAAGTGAATGATGACGAATACCTGCTGGCTGACGAGCAACAGACGAAGTTAATGCTCGAACGACTCAATCTGGCGGTCAATGAGAACCTTCGCATCTATGCCTACGCGCGCGATCGGAATCCGCTCCATGACAAGCTCGGTGTGAGTGAATTGACCGCCGTCGACATCCAGCCGTTTCAACGCCCCTTCATCAAGTCAGGGGGATCGTGACCGAGTAGTAGGAGTCCTCAGTTTGAGGAATTGGAACTCCTGATTGCTCGTCAGCGTCAGCTGATCAATGACACTTTCCAGACAAGCCAGCTACGCGATCTTCCCGCAGAGAAACCGATCGAACTGAAGACGACACAAGATGACATCGCCGATTCCTCACGGAATACCCAAAAGGCCGTCCAGACGATGAACGAGCGTGTGGCGGAACAGTTAGGGCTTGCCATCACGCAGATGAAGAACGCTTCCGAACAGCTCGCCCAGGCGGAATTGGCTCTGGGTCAGAAGCACGAAGATCAAGCCCTCAGCCTGATGCTCCAGGCACGGGACCATCTCGTTCGGGTCCTGCAGCAGAGTCAACAGCAGTCAAACTCTGCACGAACTCAGCCAAGCCGACCGAGCCTGAAGCCCCAGATCAGTGCGACCGATCTGGCTAAACTCGCCGAGGAATTGGCGCGGAAGGAGCAGGATATTCACGAGAAAACGGCACTGGCACTGGAGCAGCCGTCCATGCCGGAGGGATCCGCAGAGAGCATTCATCGTCGCCAGGAGGAAGTCGTCAACGAGTCACACATTCTGTTATCCGAAATGCAGGAATCAGACCGAGCATCTTTGGACACAGTGAAAATCGCGCGGCAACTCGACACGTCGGTTGTCGAGACGTTTCAACGCATGAAGAACGGTCAGTATCGAGACTGTTTGTCGACGTTGAAAACGGATGCACAGGAATATTCTCGACTCGCACAAATCCTGCGCGGACTCGATCCGCAGAACGTTGCCGAAACGTTGGCCGAAGCAAGCCGCATGTCAAAGCGTGCGGCAGAACAAATGACGCAAGTATGTCAACAGTGCCGATCGGGAAGTGCCCAAAGTAATCGCCCCTCGGCCTCAGCAGAACAGCAGGCTTCCTCGGCCGGCGGAAGTAGCCCTCAGACCGGCGAGAAACAAGAGACCGCGACGGAGGATCCGAAGGAGTCACGCTCGGAGCAGGCACGCACCCTGAGCAACGTGGCACGAGACACCGCAACCGTCTCGCACTGGATTGGCCACCTGCGCCGTTCCGAATCGCTTGACGCAAGGTTGCTGGATCGATTGACGGATCTGTCGCGCGACGTCGATCTGGACAGGCTGCCGCTGGACGTCGATTTGGCGCGACAACTGGATCAGCAGCGCCGCGAATCTCGGAGCCTGCCGCTGAAGGAAGATGTCGCGGAGCGCTTGGGGCAGTTGGGGAAACGCCTTCAACGAGAAGCGGAGCGGCTAAACCAGGGGCAGCTGGAGCGACTGGCGGAAGCCGACAGCCTGGCGCGGCAACTCGAGGAACGGAATGCGCCGCGAGCGAGGCCGAATCCGCCCGCTGCCGCCGGCTCGACCGGGCGCTATGCTTCGGCAACGACTGCCGACCTGCGTGCCGACTTGGTCGAGGCACTGGAAGATCTCGATGACGAGATCCTGCAACAGCTCGCACCCCAACTGGCCTCGGCTCAACCTGCACCACGAGTTCCGTCAACCCTCACGGTGCCACGCCCTTCTTTTGGGCCGATCCAACTCACGCCACCGCGAGCGGAACGTACGAGCGATTCGCTATTGAGCAGCGTGCGGAAGAGGCTTGCCACACTGATGGACCAGATTCTCCGAGAACAACTCGCTGTCGCAGAATTGGAGGATGCGGTTCCGGACGAATACCGAAACTTGGTGGACCGCTATTTACAGACCCTCTCAGACGACCTTGAGTGAGCGGGATCTCCTCCACGGTTTCACGATGACCTCCCACTCGACGCTGGCTCAATTACATGCCGACGAGGGATACGTCGCGCGCATAGTCTTCTTTGGCATCGTAGGCGTAGAAGTGCCGAGCGATTTGGCTGGAGACGATCGTGAGGAACTGGCGTCGAAAAGCGGCTTCGGACAGGTCGGTCGTGTGATACCCGGAGTTTCTTGGATATTGAATCTGCGGCGGAATCGTCGCAAACACTTCCTTGCCGCTCTGCAGGAGATCGTAAACCGTGATGCTGACTTCGGCGCGCCCCTTATAAAGCGTGCGTCCTTCGTGGAGACTGAATCCATCGAGGTCGATGGCAACGAGCATCTCGGCGTCCACTCCTTTGCCCAGCGCGACGTAATCCATATAGTCCCAGCCATTCTCGTCAATCCAGTCGGCGACCGCCTGAGGGTCAATCAGCGAGATTTCTCGCACGTTTTGTTCCAACAGCTTCCCGACTTGCTTGGATAGAGCGACGGAGGCCGATGTCGGACCGAAGGCTTCCGAGTTGGAAACGCACACGACCGCGACGCGACGTTCCTCCAGGCCCTTGAATTGGGCCGGCACGAGGTTTCCGTGGGCCACGTTCATCAAGTTGGCGACTAACCCGACACAGCCGGAGGAGGCAACCAGAAAAGAGGCCGCAACCAGACAAAAACCAACAATCTGCAGTCGGCCAGACCAGGCTCGGAACATGGTACTCTCCGCATTCAAGGCATCGCCATCGGAGGCGTAGGCAGCGTAAGGACGCCGCGTCGGTGCATTCTGCTCCCGAGAACATGGGAAAACGCGGGGGGACGATACCGTGCCACCGGTTCGACGGCAAGAGAGATTCCGAACAAAAAGCCGGCCGGGGCGCATGTCAGCTCCTGCTGACTTGGGCGGGGAAGCCGACTCGAGATCCGTCGGCCTACGGGCCGGAGGTGACTCAGACTCGGAAGATCCACACGGATCCTGACGCGCACCCAGCACCCACGAACGCGTTCGGGCCCCGGTTTCCGAGTCATCATGCAAGCAGTATCATGTCCGGACGGCCGAAGAATCGAGAGGGCCCGACATCCGGGACAGCCCCAATTGGCGTGTTCCATCGTAGCAAGCTCCCTAGGAAGGAAGATCCGTCATGAGTTACCTGACCGAAGACAAACTGGTCATCCTCGGTGCCGCGGGTGCGATCGGATCCAATATGATGCAGACCGCGCTGACGATGCGGCTGACGCCTCATGTCTGCGGCTATGATCCATTTGCGGCGGGGCTGGAGGGTGCTGCGGAGGAGATGTACCACTGTTCCTTTCCTGGAGCACGTGTGACGTGGAGCACGGACATCGCGGAAGCGTTGAAGGACGCGGACTACGTAGTCTCTTCCGGCGGGGCACCGCGAAAAGAAGGCATGACGCGCGAGGATCTGCTCAAGGGCAACGCCGAGATTGCGGCACAGCTGGGACAAGACATCAAGCGGCATTGCCCCCGCGTCAAGTTGGTCGTCGTGATTTTCAATCCGGCCGACATCACCGGATTGACCGTCCTCGTGCATTCGGGCCTGGCTCCGGAGCGTGTCGCGACCCTGGCGGCCCTGGACAGCACACGGCTTCAGACGGCGCTCAGCCAACACTTCCGCGTTGCACAGGATGAAGTGACCGGCTGCCGGACTTATGGCGGACACGGAGAACAGATGGCGGTCTTTGCCAGCACAACGAAGATTCAGGGGAAACCGCTGCTGGACCTGATCGGCACAGACGCCCTCCCGAACGAACGCTGGGCGGAAATCCGTCAGCGAACGTGTCAGGGTGGCAAGCGCATCATTGAACTTCGCGGACGCAGTTCCTTCCAAAGTCCCTCACATCAGTCACTCTGTATCGTCCGCAGCGCGATGACCGGAGAAACGTACCCTTGGCCGGTCGGAGTGTACGTCAATCGGGGCGAGTTCTCGCAGATTATGATGGCGATGGAAACGCACGTGAGCCGCGATGGAATCACCTATGAGATTCCCAAGGGCACGCCCGAGGAATTGCAGGCCCTGCGTGAGTCCTACGGTCACCTGTGCAAGCTTCGCGATGAAGTCGTGCAGATGGGCGTGCTGCCGCCGCGGGACCAATGGAGCTCGGTGAACCCGCACCTGTAATTCGGCGGATTACGCAGCTGCTGTGCGCACAAACTGACTCGGCGGTCGTGGCTGCCCAGGGTGCACGTTTCTTTTGGACCCACAAGCCCATCGTTACGCAAAGCCAGATCACCGGGGGAACTGACGCCCGGCCTGATTCTCCCCTTCGGCTCGACTTTTCCTCCAGCGGGCGAATGCCTGGTCATCGCGACGATACCATCGCGCGGCGACCGCAATCCCCCCCAGCGCGGCGACAAAGCCGATCGCAACGAACCAGCCAACACCCGAGTCGCTGGCCGGTGGTGGGACCACGGTCTCGAGCGAAATCCCGACGAGCAACGGGCTAATCTGTCGTTTCTCCGGCGAGCTGCCTGATGCGGCCGATTCCGCATTCATTTCCAGAAAGCGACTGCGGTAGCTCCACAGTTTGAGAAACCAGCCCGTCACTTTCACTTCCTGCTGAATGTCGGCGCCCTGAGGCATCTCGGGCGGCAGTCGAGTCAGGCATACGGTCATGGGAAAGGAACGGTAGACGTGCGCCTGTCCGTCGCGTGAATCGATCAGCTTGAGGGGTTGTGGCAGCAAGCGAAAGAGCTCGACTTCGAAGTAATGATCGAGCCCGAATCGCTCTCGGATTTCCGGATCGGACACTTCCACTCGAAGTGCCCGGCGTGCGGTCCCCGCGATCGTCAGCAGCTGACCAGCAAACTCTTCCGGCCGTTGCAGCAGATCTTCCACTGCGATGGCCGACGCGCGCGGTTCCACGGGTTCTTGTGGTTTCAGGCGTTCGGTAGCCCACAGCATCTGATAAAAGGCCTCTCGATCCTCGGCGACAAGCGGTTGTTTCTGCGCCACGTCGTCAAGTCGCCCCACGTCAACGCCGACCGAGCCGAGTAGGGCCATGCCCTCATTCACGCCAGCAGAGGGATCTGGCTGGTGGGGATGCCATGCGATACGGTCTGCCGCAAATAAGAGCGGTTCGGAGCCGCTGTCCCCGACGCCGCGTTTCAAGAACAACCCAAAGCAACTAGCGAGCCAACGAGAATCGCGGATCGAGACTGCATTGCGCCACGCGGTCGGAATCTCGCGCGCGTAGACGACACGCGGATGCGGATCCTCGGATGATTCAAGGAACACCTCATAGTACCGCGTGTAGCCGAAACGGCGGGCCGACTCGGGCGGTAACGACACCTCTCGCGCAGCAAGGACATGACCGTCAATACGATACAACTGACCCCGCATCTCGTCTGGCTGTCGGCTCAGATCGGCGACGGGAAGCGGCGATGCCTGCCGCAGACGCGAGAGCTCGGCCGTTTCCAATCTGGGCAAGACGAACAGCACACGGTAGAGCGGCTCCCGCTCTTCATCACCGAGCGGTACTCCATCCACAAATCGACGCCACTGGCTGGCATCCAATTTGTGAAGCTGCAGGATCTCCGCGAGATCGGGCGGCGCATTAGCCGTCTGGGCGGACGCTCCCGACGAGGTCAGGATGATCGCGAGAGCGACGAGCGAGAGACTCCGGGGGGTTCTTCGAAATCCGGCAAAGATCCACCGCACCACGAGCAGGGAGAGAATTACCACGCCGAGGATACTGATCCAAAGCCAGTCTGCCGTCGGAGAACGTCTCTCTGGCACCGCGGCGGGCGGCGTCCAATCGGCCGTTCTTGCCAACAGGACGGGAGCCACGAGCAACCCGTCTTGCGCCTGGTAGGCCCAACGCTTGAAAGCCACACCGGTAAACTCAGCCGACTCCTGCAGATCCGCCCCCTCGGGAAATCCATCCGGCAGCTGCAGTGCGTAGACCACAATCGGGGCCGTTCCTGCAGCATCCTGCAGCCAACATTGCCAATAGGATGAGATTCCCGCCTGGTTCTCCTCGGGGATCGCAATCGACGTGGCTTGTCGCACGACACCTCGGGTGCGAACCAGCCGACCGCGGTACGCGGGCATCTGCTGCAGAAGCTGTAGACTGCTCACATCCATCGGGGCGGGAAGCTGTGATGGATCGGTCTCGCGCAACCAGGCGAACAGCTGAAACCAGACTTCTCGCTCCGAGGAACGGAAAAACGTGTCATCTTTGACCGATTCCCGCAGCGCGGCCTGTAACTCCGCAGGAATTCCCGTCACATTCCCGCCAGCCGCCGACTCGACTCCGGCCGGCGGGCCCGGATCGACCTCCCGCGGCTCACCCCACGGCGCCGGCGGCACGCGGGAATCGGATCGGGTCGGCGGGCTCGATCCGGCTCCTGAACTGCCCCACATCCAGGCCCAACTGCTGGGTCGAGCCGCGATCTTCATCAGAATCAGCACCAGAACGAGCGCAGCCAACAACAGCAGCATTTGCCGCTGAAAGGCACCTGAGAGGTAATTCGGGGTGGGAGGAGAGTCCCGTCGAGATTGGGAGATTCGTTTTGCCATCGCGAGATTCTCTCCCTGGGGGCCACCGTATCGAAACCAGGCGTTCGGGCGATCAAAGTCTCACAGGAATTGCCGGAAGGGACAAAAGCAAATAAGTTAAGAGTACGCAGCTACTTCTGTTCGACCGGCAGTTCCGGAACCTGCTGGTCGAATCCGCGGTCCTGAAGGCACCGCGTTGGCCCTCTTTTCTGATCGTATCATGTCGCCCTCCTGCTGTTTGGATCCCATGCTCCGAATCATCCCGAAAACTTGGCGGAATCACTGCCTGCCGAGCCTCGGGTCGGCACCGTTCCGGCGTCTCACGGAGGGGATCCGGTCAGCGGCCCGTGGGGCGTTGGTCCTTCGCCGATCGGGGCCGCCCTTGGCGGTCTTCTGCGGACTGCTGATCGGCCTGGCAACCCCTGCCATACGACTGCAGGCCGAGGAGCCGGTGGAGGCATTTCTTACAGCACTACGGGAGCGAGGATATTTTGAGTTGGCGATCGCCTATCTCGAGCGACATGCGGCCGGCTCGCTCGCTTCGCCCGAGTTTCGGCAGATTCTGCCCTACGAACAGGGCGTTACTCTCATCCAGGCCGCGTTAGCCCAGCGTCAGCTTTCGCAAAAGCTGGCGTATCTCGACCGGGCCCAGTCCGAGTTTGAACGATTTCGCGAACAACAACCGGAGCATCCTTTGCGGCTTTCGGCCGATGTCCAGTTGGGCAAGCTTCTCGTAGAACGTGCGCGACTCGAGTTGCTCCGCGCCGAACGGCCTGGCGTCAATGCGAAGGAACGAGAGCAGATTGTTCAACAGTCGCGGGATCTGTTCGACGAGGCGCGCGACGTGTTCCAACAGAATCAGACAAAGATTCGATCGCGCCTGGAACAGTTCCCGGCAGGATTGGCTGCGGAACGAGATGCCGATCGGATCCGCGAGCGAGACCAATTGCGGGCAGACTACGTCGAGGCGCAGTTTATCGCGGCGATGACGCGCTATGAGCAGGCACAAACGTATCCGGCCGATCACGAAGAGGCACGTCGAAATCTGAAGGAGGCGGAAGAGGCATTCGGCGTGGTCGCGGAAAAGTATCGGCGGAGAATCGCCGGTCTATCCGCTGTTCTGTTTCAGGGACGGTGCCGACAAGACATGGGGGATGTGCGCGGAGCACTCGGATTCTACGAGGAGCTGCTCACGCTTCCCGACGGCGAGCCGGCACTTCGCCCCGTAAAGACGAAAGCCCTTCGGCAGGCGATGGACTGTTGGCTCAGTCCGGAATTGCAGCAGGTAGAATTGGCGATCGACAAAGCGGAATCCTGGCTGGCAGACCAACGGCCCGACGAGGTTGACCAGCCGGATTGGTTGGCGTTGGAGTTACGATTGGCGGAAGCCTATTTGGAGCTGGCCGAGACGAATTCGTCCACGCGCGACAAGACCCGACTGTTGAACGATGCGCGCCGTTTGGCGGTCGAAGTGGCGAAGCATCCCGGCGAGAGCCAAGAACAAGCACAGGAGCTCTTAGCCCAATTCGGTCAGGCCGTGACCCTTCCCACAAGCCAAGTGGACGCAACGACATTTGCCGAAGCGATGCAGGCCGGTCAAGAGATCCTGTCCCAGCGACAAGTCGCAGCGGGAACGGTCGCCCTGCTGACGGACCGCATCCTGCAGATCAGCGATCCCCAACAACGTCGAGAAGCGGAAGAACGTCTGCAAACCGCGCAGGCTCAGTTGGCAGAATCGGATCAGAAGGCGCTGGTACTCTTCGAACAAGCACGGCAACTGGCCGACGAAGACACTCCGTTGGAAGAGCTGAACCTGGCACGATTCTATTTGTGCACGCTGCATTACTATGCAAAGAACTATTACGAGTCCGCGGTGTTGGCCAGCTTCCTGTCCCGCTATTTCCCCGAGTCGGTGGAAGGTCGACGGGCCGGAGCGGTCGCGCTCGCGTCACTCGTTCAGCTCTATGGAGATGGAACGGCGCCCGAGGCGGCGTCGTTGATCGATGAAATCCGGCACACGGCCGAGAACCTGGTGCGACGCTATCCGGGGCAACCCGAAGCGGAAGACGCCCTGGGAACGCTCATCACCCTCTCCGTCCAGGCCGGACGGCTGAAGGAAGCGGAACAGTACCTGGACCAGTTGCCGGAAGACTCGTCCAAGCGCGGACTGGCCGAATTGGCACTCGGTCAGGCGCTATGGAATCAATCGTTCGCGAAAGGGCCAGACGGGAAGCCGACGGTTTCCGAGGCTACGGAGGATTCGCTGCGGACACATGCCCAGGAACTCCTGTCCCGTGGGCTGGAGCACAGCCAGGCCGGCTCGATCTCGCCTGCCCATATCGCTGCCGCCTTGTCTCTTGCGCAAAATGCGCTCCGAGAAAACAAGCCGAAGCAGGCCCTCGAATTGCTCGAGCATCCGCGGTATGGACCGCAACTCCTGGCGGCTCAGAAGCATCCCTTGATGCAATCCGACGACTTGACCCAACGAGCCTACACATTGGCATTGCTTGCTTACGTCGCGGAACTTCCCGAAGCCACGGCCCCCGATGAAGTGGTGACGAAGGCCATGGCGGCGTTGGAGGCGCTCAAGTCGGTCTACGGCGACGATCCCGCCGGCCGCAAGCAGTTGGCAGCGACCTACCTGGCGCTTGCCCAGAGTGTTCGGGAACAGATCGAGTCGACACCGCCCGAGGGACGGGCCACACTATCGGCCGCATTCGAACAGTTTCTCGAACGGGCCGCCGCGGCGACGACCGAGGAGAGCGTGCTCAATTGGGTCGCCGAATCCTATCTGGGTCTGGCGCGTGGCCTCGCGACGCCGGAGGACGGAATCCCTGCGGAAGGCCAAGCGTACGTGGACAAGGCAATTGCGATTTACGAGTCGCTGCTGCAGCGGAGCCGCAGCACGGCGCAACCGCCCGATGCAAACGCGCAGCTCGCTGCGGAAAGTCGCCTGGCAGCGGCTTATCGCGAGGCCGGTCGATACGCGGAAGCCGTCGACCGCTTCGCCCAAATCCTGCAGCAGCAACCCAATCAGGTGTACGTGCAATTCGAAGCGGCGCGGACCCTGCAACAGTGGGGAGACCGAGGAAACGCGCCCGCTTATCGGGCCGCCATTCAAGGAGATCGGCCCGACCCGGCTACCAAGGCCAATCGCATCTGGGGTTACGGACGTCTGGCCAGAATCGTCGCCTCGAGCTCGGCGCTGCGGGATCTGTTTTACGATTCTCGCTACCGACTTGCCGAGTGCCGTTATCGCCACGCACTCCAACAGCCGGCAGGTCAGCGAACGAAGGAGCTGGCCGCGGCAGAACGTGACATCGTGATGACCGCCCGACTCTATCCCGATCTCGGGGGTCCGCAACAAAAGGCACGCTTCGATCAGTTGCTCCGGGAAATCCAAAAGAGCCAGGGGAAGAAACCAACGGGATTACCATGATGCGTTTTTCTGTCCGCCGACGATCCCTCGTCGCCGTCCTGCTGCTGCTGCCGATGGGTGAACTCGTCGCCCAGGATACGATCACACTCCAACGGCGAGATCGCCGGAGCTCGAAAGTACTCGGCACGATCCAGGAAGTCAGTCCCACACAAGTCGTCATTTCCACCGCAGCCGGCAACCGAACGATTGCCGTGAATGAGATTCTGCGAGTGAATCTGGCCGGGGAGCCCGCCGCCTTGCGTCAGGCGCGAACGGCCGCGTTGTCGGGCCAATATGAGCAGGCTCTGCAACAACTCGAGGATCTGCAGCTCGATCCCAATGCACAGGACTTGCTTCGCCAGGAAGTCGAATACTACCGCGCCGAGGCGGCTGCGAACCTCGCGCTACAGGGAAATGGCGACGCCAATACGGCCGTGCGCCAGCTCCTCGAGTTTGTCCGGACGAACCGCGAGAGTATGCACTTTTTCGGCGCGGTGCGGCTGCTGGGAGATTTAGCCGTCGCGTTGGGCAGTTACGATCACGCGTCACGGTACTATCAACAGCTGGGCAAAGCACCCTGGCCCGAGTCGAAGTTGCTGGCGACCGTTTTGGAAGGTCAATCGCTTCGCGGACAGGGCGCGTATCAAGAGGCGATCGACAAATTCGATGAAGCCCTCACAACCCGTCTGTCGGATGCCGAGGCGATCCGGCAACAAACGCTCGCTCAGATCGGCAAGGCGTCTTGCCTGGCTGAGTTGGAAAAAACCGACGAGGCACAGAAGATCATCGAGGACGTCCTGGCGAAAAATGATCCGACAGACGATGAGTTGTTCGCGCAGGCATACCTGGCGCTGGGAACGGTCCATCGCCGGGCGAATCGGCCGCTCGATGCCGTCTTGGCCTATCTGCACATCGACTTGCTGTTCTTTCGCCAACGCGATGCGCATGCCGAAGCGCTGTACTACCTGAGCAATCTGTGGGGTCAGATCGACAAGCCGGAGCGTGCCGTTCAGACCCGCAACCTGTTGAAATCCCGATATGGAGGCACGATCTGGGGCAAACGGGATACCGGATGATGCCCCCGGGCGAACCGGCCGACAGAATCCCGAGTTACCCGCGATTGAGTGCCATATTACAATGAAAGTTCTTGTCCTTAGCGTCGCAGCCGCGTCGTTCTCGGACACCGAGCAGTAAATCGGTGTCCCCTCGTCCAGTCATCGGAGGCCAAGATGAGACCACGTTTGCATTGTTGGGTTCCCCGGAAGCCCCTGCTTGCCCGCTGGCAGCACGGTGGGAGCAGCGCGGTGAATCGGCCGCTCAATCGACCTCCCTCGATCCCCCATGTCGGCTTCCACGTCTCGCACGGGCTAGTCTTCTGGCTGGCCTTGGTCGTCGGCGGATTCGTTGTGTCCGGTCCGGTGGCGTCCGCTTGGGCGCAGGTCGAGGATGCGGCCGTTGAGGAAGCGCCCGTCGAAGAAGCCGCACCGGCCCCACCGGTGGCCGCGGCTCCGGAGGAACCGACCAGCCCGCCGAACTACTTGGAATGGGCCTTCGACGCGCTCGGCTGGGGCTATTCGTTGATCTTCCTATTCCTGTCGTTCACGCTCGTCGCCTTGATCGTGATGAACCTTCTGACGGCGCGTCGCGAGAACGTCTGCCCAATGGCCTTAGTCGAAGCCTTTGAAGCGAATGTGAACGAGCGAAAACTGCAGGAAGCCTACGAACTGGCCAAGAGTGACGAATCGTTCCTCGGCCAGGTGCTGTCCGCCGGCTTGGCCAAACTCTCGTCCGGATACTCCCAGGTCATTGAGGCGATGCAGGAAGTCGGCGAAGAGGAGAACATGAAGCTCGAACATCGTTTGAGTTACATGGCTCTGATCGGAACGATCAGCCCGATGATTGGGCTGTTTGGGACCGTCCACGGGATGATCAATTCGTTTCAGGTCATCGCGACCTCGCCGACAGCGCCCAAGCCAACGGAGCTTGCGCAGGGAATTTCGACCGCTCTGTTCACCACCTTAATCGGATTGTTCATCGCCATCCCCGCAATTGCCGCCTACAACCTGCTCCGCAACCGAGTGTCACGACTGGTCCTGGAAGTCGGCATTTTGAGCGATAGCCTGATGAGTCGGCTCGAGCCGCTGGCAGGCAAGCGGTCCTGACGGCACCCTTCAAGATTTGGGAGCAATTGCGATGCGGTTTCGCCGCCACGAGCTCGGCATGGCCGAGGGGGATCTGACGCCGATGATTGACATGGCGTTTCAGCTGATCGCCTTCTTCATGGTCATGATCAATTTTACGCAAGCGGACCAGAACGAACGCATCAAGCTGCCAACCAGCGAATTGGCCAAGCCGCCGGATGCGCCGTTCGAGCATCCAATTTTCATTCAGCTGACGAATCGCGGTACCGTGCTCATGGGTGGCGAGGAGCTTCCCTTATCGGGCGTTCGTTCCCTCATGACGCGCGAAGGGGAGTTTCTGCGACTGATTGATAAATCACCCAGCGATGCAACGGTGATCATCCGGGCCGACGCCAATGCGGCGATGGGGAAGGTGCAGGAGGTCATTCAGATTTGCCAGGAGCTGAAGTTCGAGACGTTCGCGCTCCGGGCAGAAGAAGACGTCAACTGACCAAGCGCAGTTTGAAGGATTTCGAACCCACTCGAAGTCCATTTTTCGCGATGGAGCTCACTCGATGCGATTTCGAGAACATCACGTTGGTCCCGCCGACAAAATCGAACTGCAGATGACCCCGATGATCGACATCGTGTTTCAACTGCTGGTCTTCTTCATCATGACGTTCAAGA